>NZ_JAMYLQ010000012.1:0-160676 GCF_040318115.1 Mesorhizobium sp. M1312
CCGGCGGCTCTCGCCACCCAAAACCGCCGCTACAACACGTTCGCGAAGATCATCCGAAAGAGGTCGCGTCATCAGATGCTGGCCTCCACTCCAGCCAGCATCTTGAATCACAAAACCGACTGATCCGGAATCCCCTTCGATTCCGTCAAATGAGGAACCGCTCTAGCTCTTTTGCTTCAATGCATTTTGTCAGACGCCAAACGAAGACGTTTGGCTGCAAAATGCTAAGACGCTGCCACTTCCGCAGGTTTGGTCGCTTTTTTCTGCAGATTGAGCAGATTGCCCAGCAGGATCAGCAAGGCGCCGCCGGCGGTGAAAGCATCGATCTGCTCGTGGTAGAGCAGCCAGCCGATCAGCGCCGACAGCGGCACGCGCAAAAAGTCCATCGGCGAGATGACGGTCGCGTCGGCATAGGCGAGTGCGCGGGCCATGCAGAAATGCGACGACATGCCGGTGAAGGCGATCAGCAGGATCCACGGCCACAGCTCGATCGGCGGGTTGCGCCATTCGTAGAGCGCCGGGATAAGGCCGAGCACCGACTGGATGACCAGCATCCAGAAGATGATGGACACGACGCTGTCCGTCCGCGTCAGCGATTTGACCAGGACCACGGAAATACCGAAGCAGACCGCGGCACCCAGCACGACAACATGTCCTGGATCGACGGAGCCGACGCCTGGACGGACGATGATCATCACGCCGATCAGCCCGAGCACGATGGCCGCAAGTCTTGGTCGGCTTAGTCTCTCACCAAGAAAGCCGACCGCCAGAATGGCCGTCCAGATCGGCGTCGTGAATTCGATGGAGATCAGCACGGCCAGCGGGATCAGCGTCAAGGCATAGAGCCATGCCGCCTGGCCGACAAAATGGACGACGTTTCGGGCGATATGGGCCAAGGGGCGTTTGGTGCGCATCGCCGCAAAACCGCCTGACATCATCACCAGCGGCAGGAGGATGAAAAGGCCGATCACCGAGCGCAGCTCCAGCACCTGGAATACGTTGAGCTCGGCCGTCGTGGCGCGGCCGGCGACCGACATCGTCAGAAACGATGCGATCGACAGCGCCATCCAGAACGCGGCCTTGGGGATCGAGGGTGAGGGTGCCATGCGCGCTATGTCGCAAGCCGGGACTTTCACCGCAACCACTAGTCGACGCATTCGGCTGGGCCAGAAGCGACGTGTTGCAAAACGGTCATGTGGAAGGCGGAACCTGCCGTCACGGTGAGCGTTCGTCCAACAGCCAGTTCGTTGGAAATGTCGTGATACAGATATCAACGGGGAGAGATCCAATGAAATCATTCGCACGTTTTGTAGTTGCCGGCTGCCTGGCGGCTGCAACTGGCGCAGCTTGCGCCGACGAAGCCGATTTTCTCCGCTCGTTCGAGGGGAATTTCGCCGGCAAGGGTACCGTCAAGGTAACCACCGAGGCGCCGACGGTGAACGTCTCCTGCCGCTTCAATTCCGACGCGACGTCGAGCTCATTGTCGCTGGACGGCACCTGCCGCGGTCTCGTCGTGGTGTCGCGCGCCATCAGTGCCGATCTGAAGTCCAGCGGGACGAAGTACACCGGCACCTATGTCGGATCCCGCACCGGGCCGGCGCAGCTCAGCGGCAGGCGCTCGGGCAATGCCATCAATCTCGGCATCCGCTGGGCGAAGGAGGTCAACGGCGATCGCACTGCGCAAATGACCGTCGAGAAGAATGGCGAGGACGGCATGCGGCTGACCGTTATCGACGTTGACCCGAAAACCGGCGAGCGCGTGATGACCAGCCGGATCGATTTGCGTCGTATCTGAAGGTCGCTCTATCTTTTTGTTTGAGCATGACCTTTTCCGACCCGGATTCCACTTTTTCTGAATCATGCTTAAAGCACGTCGCATCTGAACGGGTTCATGCGACGCGCTTTAAGTTCTTGTTTTTGTGCATGTCGTTGTCCCAAAACCGCTGCGCACTTTTGGGCGACATGCATTAGTCCTCGATCGGCTCGGGCGGGTGGGTGTTGCGGCCCTTGCCGAAGGTGTAGCCGGTCTCCACCGCCTTGCGGCCGAACTTGTCGCGCAGCGTGTCGATGGCGCCTTCGGCCATAGCGCGCTTGCGCGACCGGATATCGACGAGGTCGGGCGGATCGGCCTTGTCGTCATTCGAGAGGTCGCTGACACCGATGCCGAGCAGCCGGTATCTTGTGCCATCCGCTTCCTTGCGCAGCAGCTCGAGCCCGGTCGAAAAAATGCGGTCGGCCAGCCGTGTCGGGTCGCCGAGTTGGCGGTTGCGCGTGCGGGTCTTGAAATCCTGGGTCTTCAGCTTCAGCACGACGGTGCGCCCGGCAATGCCGGATTTCTTCAGCCGCCCCGAGACCTTTTCCGACAGCGCTCTCAGCACCGAAACCAGTTCATCCAGGGAGGCGATGTCGGTGTCGAAGGTGGTCTCCGCCGAGACGCTCTTTGCGTCCTGGTCGGGATGGACGCGGCGGTCATCCTCGCCGCGTGAAAGATGGTAGAGCCGGTTGCCCATCACGCCGTAGCGTCGCATCAGGTCGCCGCGCTCCATGCGCTGCAACTGGCCGATCATGCGGATGCCGTCCCGTTCAAGCGTGGCGGCGAAAGCTTTTCCCACGCCCCAGATCAGCGTCACCGGCTGCTCGGCCAGAAAGCCTGATGCCTCGGCCTCGCCGATCACCGAAAAGCCGCGTGGCTTGCGAAAATCCGACGCCACCTTGGCCAGGAACTTGCAGTAGGACAGGCCTGATGAAACGGTGATGCCGATCTCTTTCTCCACGCCGAGCGCGAAGCGCGCCAGCACCACCGCGGGCGGCAAGCCATGCAGGCGCTCGGTGCCGGCAAGGTCCAGAAAGGCTTCGTCGATGGAGATCGGCTCGACCAGCGGCGTCAGCGCCTGCATCATAGTGCGCACCTCGCGGCCGACGCGTACATATTTTTCCATGTCGGGCGGGATGACGACCGCCTCCGGACAGGCTTCGAGCGCCTTGAACATTGGCATCGCCGAGCGCACCCCATGGATGCGGGCGATGTAGCAGGCGGTGGAGACGACGCCGCGCTTGCCGCCGCCGATGATCAACGGCCGGTCCTTCAGCGCCGGGTTGTCGCGCTTTTCGACCGCCGCGTAAAACGCGTCGCAATCGATATGGGCGAGATGCAGCCGGTAAAGCTCCGGATGGCGGGCAAGTCGTGGACTGCCGCAGCGTTCGCAGCGCCGTGCCTCGCCGCGCTGGAAAGTCAGGCAGTCGCGGCAAAAACCGTGATCGGGATTGTTGACAGGAGCCGCCATCGCTGCGAACATAAAGAGAACAAAAGCAATGGTACGTCAGGACGGGCGCCACGACAAGGCGGTGGGCCGGGAGAGAGCTCATGAATACGACCATAGCGCCGCTGGTGCCTGAGCTTTGGGCTGATTTCGAACATCTTTTCGGTAAGCAAGGCGCCTGCTACGGCTGCTGGTGCACACATTTCCGGCTGTCGCCGGCCGCACGCCGCGCCAGCAACCGGGAGCGCAATAAGGACCACATCAAGGCGCGGATCGAGGCCGGGCCACCACCGGGCCTGCTGGCGTTCGAGGATGGCAAGGCGGTCGGCTGGATGCAGATCGGCCCGCGCGCCGACGTGCCCGAATGGAACAATAAGGGCAGGGGGTCGGCGCCGGTCGATCCCGCCGACGCCACGGATCCGGGCGTCTGGGCGATTTCCTGCTTCTTCATCCGCGTCAAGGCACGTGGCAGGGGCGTGACGCACCGGCTGGTCGAAGGCGGGATCGAGTTCGCTCGCCAGAGTGGTGCGCGGCTGGTCGAGGCATGTCCGATCGACCTGTCGAAAGATTCGCGTTCGATCGGGCTGTTCGTCGGCTCGTCGCGGGTCTTCGAGAAAGCCGGCTTCGAGAGGCTGGTCGAGCGCAAAGCGGGCCGGCCGCTGATGCGATTGGTGCTTTAGCCACCGCAGCCGACGTTCACGACGCGCTCGGCAAGTCGGCGGAAGATCTCGGCGCGCCGGGCAAGGATGCCGTCTTCGGCTGGGGCCTGCTCAATGCCCGCGCCGCTTGCGTCGTCACGCCGAAGAAGGCGATTTGAAGCTCCGATGACGCGAGCTCTGCCGGGGCGATAGGCTGATGCATCGTCGGTGCTGGTGCCCCGGAATCTAGCGCCCAGGAGGGATTGCACCTTGCCCGTTTCTGCTTACGGTTACATCTGGAGTTTCTACCATAAGAATAGCAACGGAGATTCTGCGTGAACCGTGTTCTGCCGGCCGTCTTTGTCCTCGCGCTCAGCGCGCCCGCCTTCGGCCAGACCGTTGACAGCGAGGGTGCGAAGCAGCTCTCTGAAAATCTGTCCCGCTATATCGGCAGTAAGGCGAGCAGTCTCCTGAAGGTTTCGGTGGAAGGCGACGCTTACAAACTCGCTGTCGACGTCAAACCTGTCGTGGACCTGCTGGCGGCGCAGCATTCCTTCAAGCTCGACTTCAGCCCCTACGCATTGCTCGTCAAGCCGAGCAGCAACGGGACATGGAGCGTCTCGGCGGATGTGTCGCAAAGCGGGTCCTTCGAGTTCAAGGGGCCAGAGGGCCCGCAGAGCATGCAGTTCTCGATTACAAACGGCAAGTTTTCCGGCGTCTACGATCCCGAACTGGCAGCTTTCACCAGCGCCACACACTCGATGGCCGGAATGACGATGAAATCCCGGGACACCATGCAGCGCGCGGAGGTGAGCACCGGCGCCGGTACTGCCACCATGAACGCAAGCAAAGCTGCGAATGGCGGCGTGGATTTCACCGCGACGCAGACGGTCGCCGATTTCGCCGAAGCGCTTGATTTTGACGACCCCAAAAGCGGGTTGAAATTCCCGCTCACGATCAAATCGCCAGTCCTGTCGGTGAATGCGACCGGCAAAGGCGTGCGGACAAAGCCGTTTCTCGATCTGCTGGCATTTGCCGTCGCCAATGAAGACGAGGCCAAACTGAAGGCCAACCAGGCGCAGCTCAAATCGCTTTTGCTCGCCGCGCTGCCGCTGTGGGAGCGGATCGACGGAAGCTACGCGCTCAAGGATATCAGTGTCGAAAGCCCGGTCGGGCATTTCAGTGCGGCGGAGCTGGGCACCAGCTTCGGGTCCGACGGCATCGCCCAGAACGGAGCAATCAACTATACGATCAGGGCCGCAGGATTGGCGATCCCTCCGAATCTTGTGCCCGCCTGGGGTACGGCGCTGCTGCCCACCGACATCAATCTGAATTTCGGCGGCGCCAATATCGATCTCGACAGCATGGCGAAAAAGGCGATCGAAGCCTTTGATCTCAATAAGAATCCGCCGCTGCCGGCCGACTTTGGCGATCGGATCAAGGCTGATTTCATGGCCAAGACGCCGAAATTTGTCATCGGCCACAGCACGGTGAAGAACGGCGACATGGAAATCGCGATGGAAGGCGAGATGACGTTCCCCGGCTTGAAGCCCGAGACAAATGTGACGATCGATATCGCAGGCTATGACAGAATTGTGGAAAGCCTGCAGGCGGCGGCGAAGTCGGAGCCGGAAGCCGCGCAATATGTGCCGGTGGCGCTTGCGATCAAGGGATTCGGCAAGATGTTGCCGGACGGTCGCATCGAATGGGTCGTCAACGGCAAGCCGGACGGTTCGGTCACAGTCAATGGTGTCATGGTGAAGCCGGCCGATCCGGTTGCGAATGATGAAGGCGACGGCAGCAAAGAAGAAACGACGCCGTAGGCGTTTTCGCGATCCGATCGTCGCTCATATGGAATGCTCATGATCGTCGTCGCCGAGCGGCAGCGCCCGCAGCGCCTTGCCGATGGAAGCCGGCGGCGTGTCGGTTTCCTCTGCGAACCGCATGAGCGTCGGCTCGTGGGCGAGGATGAACTGCAGCACGCCGGCCAGGAACCCCGGCTCGCCGGCGGCCTGGCGGATGGAATGTGCCTCGATGCCGGTGATCGCCAGGAAACGGGGCAGAAGTTCCGGATCGGCGGCGACGAAGCCCAATGCTTTCACGGCAATGGTTTCCGCTTCCTCGCGCATTGACGCTGCGTTTGCCATCACTACCTTCATGCGCGGTGGAATGAGTCTCTTTCTGGCAGTAATCGCAAGCGTCGCCTGCGGCAAGCCATCTAGCTCTGCAATGCGGTATCCGAGGTGAAATCCGAAGCTTTTCCGGCAGCCGGTTTCCGTTTCGTCAATTATATTGCCGTAGGGTCGAGCAGGGTTTGGTGCGTACCGGCGAAGGCGCATGACGGCAACCTTCGAGCGGAAGGCAGGCCGGGACGGGAATTTGATGCCTAAGAAGGTCATGATCGTCGAGGACAATGAGCTCAACATGAAGCTCTTTCGCGACCTCATCGAAGCGAGCGGTTACGAGACGGTACGCACACGCAACGGCCTGGAAGCGCTGGACCTGGCGCGACTGCACAAGCCTGACCTCATCTTGATGGACATCCAACTGCCCGAAGTGTCGGGGCTGGAGGTGACCAAATGGCTGAAGGAGGACGATGACCTCCATGTCATACCGGTCATTGCCGTCACCGCATTCGCGATGAAGGGCGATGAGGAGCGCATCCGCCAGGGTGGCTGCGAAGCCTATATTTCCAAGCCGATCTCGGTGCCGCGTTTCATCGAAACCATCAAATCCTATCTGGGCGACGCCTGATGCGTTCTTCCAGCCGAGCCGGAGCTTTATAAGATGACTGCACGGATCCTCGTCGTCGACGACATCCCTGCCAATGTGAGGCTGCTCGAGGTCCGGCTGCTTGCCGAATATTTCGAGGTGCTGACCGCCACCAACGGGCTGGACGCGATCGAGACCTGCGAAAACGGCAAGGTCGATGTCGTTCTGCTCGACGTGATGATGCCTGATATGGACGGGTTCGAGGTCTGCCGGCGGCTGAAGAGCGACCCGGCGACGTCGCATATCCCCGTCGTCATGATCACCGCGCTCGACCAGGTTTCGGACCGCGTGCGCGGCCTCGAGGCCGGTGCCGACGATTTTCTGACCAAGCCGGTCAACGATCTGCAATTGATGACGCGCGTCAAAAGCCTGGTCAGGTTGAAAACGTTGACCGACGAGCTGCGCCTGCGCGCCTCGACCACGCGCAATATCGGCATCGAAGAGCTTTTGAGCCGCAACTTCGCATCCTCAGACACCACGCCGAAGGTTCTGCTGATCGACGAGCGCAAATCCTCCTTCGATCGCGTCCAGAAAATGCTGCGCGGCAGCGCCGACCTCGACATCGCCACCGATCCGCATGCCGGCTTCTTCCAGGCCGCCGAGACGCCCTATGAATGCGTGATGATCTCGACGGCCTTTGCCGATTTCGATCCGCTCAGGCTCTGCTCGCAACTGCGTTCGCTCGATCGTACCCGTTTCGTGCCGATCATCCTTCTGGCGGAGCAGGGTGAGGAGGGGCGCATCGTCCGCGGCCTCGAGCTCGGCATCAACGATTATCTGATGCGGCCGATCGACCAGCAGGAGCTGACCGCTCGGCTGCGCACGCAAGTGCGCCGCAAGCGCTACAACGACCAGCTTCGCGCCAGCGTCACCCAGACCATCGAGATGGCGGTGACCGACGCCCTGACGGGATTGCACAACCGCCGTTACCTCGACAGCCATCTGCAGACGTTGTTCGACCGTGCCGTGGCGCGGCGGCGGCCGCTGTCAATGATGATCACCGATCTCGACCGCTTCAAGACCATCAACGACGCGCATGGCCATGACGGCGGCGACGAGGTGCTGCGCGAATTCGCGCGGCGGCTGCGCAAGAATGTGCGTGGCATCGATCTCGCCTGCCGCTTCGGTGGCGAGGAGTTCGTCGTGGTGATGCCGGACACGGACGGCGCCGTCGCCGAAAAGGTCGCGGAGCGCATTCGCGCCGAAATCGCCCTTATGCCGTTTGCCGTCGGTCACGACGGCAAGACGATCGAGGTTACCGTCAGCGTCGGCGTGTCGTCGGTGCTGAAGGGCGTGGATACGGTTGCCGGGCTGATGAAACGCGCCGACCTCGCGCTCTACGAAGCCAAGAGCGCCGGCCGCAACCGCGTCGTAGCCAAGGCGGCGTAAGGCCGATTATCCAGTCAGTGCGACAGGGTTACGAATTTACCTTAACGCAAGCGATTCGCCGGGCTTGGTTAAGAAATTGTTGATTTTCACAGGCTGTTGCGCAAATGTGCAGACCAATGACGGGACCGGCGCGAGGGTAGATCGCCGGGTCGATCCGAAGAATACCCCATGATTCAGGTCCGCCGCATCTCCTGGGTCCGTGGGGTCGGCCGGCCGGCGCTGGCACATAGTGGCCTCCTCGTACCGCTGCCAAACGCCGACCGGCCCCCATTCTCAAAATAACATCAAAACTCTGCGCCAAGCATTGGAAATTTTCGACTTTTCGAGGCCTTGAAACGAAAACGCCGCCCACAGGGGCGGCGTTTCGGCTTTAAAGCAGGAAACCAGATTACTTGATCTTGGTTTCCTTGAACTCGACGTGCTTCTTGGCGACCGGATCGTATTTGCGGAACGACAGCTTGTCCGTCTTGGTGCGGCTGTTCTTGCTGGTCACGTAGAAGAAACCGGTGTCGGCGGTCGACAGAAGCTTGATCTTGATGTTTGCGGCTTTGGCCATTGTATCAGTCCGTTATGTTCGTGGAGTTTTGGCCGCTGGAGCACGGGGAAACACCCGGACGCGGGAAACTTGACGCGACACATAAAGAACGCGCCCGGAAAGTCAACCCCGTGAGGCGGCCACCCCGTGAGACGGGCTCTGTCGTAAGCAGATGAGTTGTCCGGATTAGGTAGCACGTGAGTTGTCCTGTTTTATTGCAGCGAACGACCGGCCATTTGTCGATGCCGGTGCTGCCCCTCATCCGCCTGCCGGCACCTTCTCCCCGTATAGTGACGGGGAGAAGGGGCTTGCCCACGGCCTCGGCTCCCTTTCTGCAACGCTGGAGATTGGCGAAGTCCTTTGCGAACGCGTTCTTCTCCCCGTCACTATACGGGGAGAAGTGCCCCGGCAGGGCGATGAGGGGCAGCGGAAACCTGAAGCAATTGCTTGCGCAAGCCGTGGCCAGTTATCAAATCCAGCCGGCACCCAGCAGTGTTCCTGATTATGCATCTTCCTTAACTGTAGCTACCTTCTTCCAGTCTCCCGTGGTGTTCCACCAGCGGTTCGGGTTGGAGCGGTCGTCCAACCCCTTGGAACGGCTGGCAAGGATCGGCTGGATGCGGATCACCGGCTCCTGTTAGCTGTGGGCCTGGAATATCGCTTCGACAATGCGGGCCGCCAGCGCCTGGTCGTCGGGCAGCTCAAACGACACTTCCACCGTACCCTGCCGCCTGCGCAATTCCGTCTCGGCGCCGGCGGCCGCGCCTTCGAGCGGCCGGTAGCGCTCGATGCCATGCGCCGACTGGTAGGCATTGCTGTCGTATTTGCCCATGGTCAGCGGGGCGATCGCAACCACCGCTTCCATGATGCGGTCGACATCGCCGACCGGTGTCTGAAAGGTCACCAGCAGCAGCAATTCCATCCGCACCGATTTTGTTTCGAACCCGGAGTCGATCATGGTGGCATCCTCAAATTCGTGGCTTGTTGCTGACAATCTACCCAGGTGCTGCTGACACGGTTATGTCAGCAGCCTCACGCTGCGAGGCATCGATCGGGTCTTTCTACAGGATTTTTCGGACGAGCCTGGCGCCGACTAGCGCGATATAGAAGGCGAAGAACATGCCGAGCGCCCAGCCAAAGCCCGAGGGTCCGAAAAGGTCCATGCCGATGCCGATCGCCTGCGGGCCGAGCACCATGCCGACACCGTAGCAGAGCACGAAGGCAGCGTTGGCCGAAGCCAGGTCGTGGCCGGACAGCTGCGAGCCGAGATGGGCCAGGCCGATCGTGTACATGGCCGCGACCACCCCGCCCCAGACGAACAGAAGCGCCGCCATCAGATGCCAATTCTGCGCGAAGTGCGGCATGAAGATGGTGCCGGCAAGGCCGATGGTTGCGCAAGCCAGAAGCAGATAGCGGCGGTCGCTGACACGGTCGCTGATCATGCCGAGCGGGATCTGCAACAGCACGTTGCCGAGTCCGATCATGGTGAGCAGCAGGGCGGCATCGGCCTCGGAGTAGCCGATGCGGTTGCCATAAACGGGGAACAGCGCAAAGCCGCCGGTCTCGACCGCGCCGAATACCAGCACCGCGGCGGTCGCCGTCGGCACCAACCAGATGTAGCGAAGGAAGTTGCTGGTTTCGCCATTGGAGACGATCGTCGGGCTCTCGTTGCGTGCCGCCAGAACTGGAATGGCGGCTAGCGTCACCAGTGCCATGATGACGCCGAAGGGCAGGAAGCCGGTGCTGCCGAGGTGGGCAAAAAGCCACGGCCCGGCGGCAAAGCCGAGCGACAGCACGGTGGCGTAGATGCCGAGGACGAGGCCGCGCCGGTGCGGCGGCGCCGATGTGCTGATCCAGAATTCCGACAGGATGAACAGCACGGTCAGCGCGATGTGCAGCAGGACGCGCAGCGGAAACCACATCCAGAAGTCCGGCGCGAAATGGAAGCCGACAAAGGCCAGCACTCCCGTGGCGATCATGGCGAGCATCGTCCTGGCGACGCCGAACCGCATCGCGAGCGGGGTGGCGAGCGGTGCGCCGACGATCGAGGCGAGACCGGCGACAGCGGTGTTGAAGCCGATCATCGACGCCGAATGGCCGCGCGTTTCGAGGATGACGCTGAGCAGCGGCATGCCGAGGCCGATGGCGATGCCGACGACGCTGATCGACGAGATCGCCGCGATCATCGGCAGCCAATGTACGCGTTCCTCGACCTCTTGCTGGGTATCGACTGTCATGGGATGTGAATGCTCTATGCTCTACAGAATTTCGCGGACGAAGCGATTGCCGACGAGCCGGTAGAAAGGCACGGAACCACCGGGGCGCAGCAGCGGATCATCGACGAGCCGCTTTTCCAGCTCCTCGAGGACGGCCCTCGTGATGTCGGGAATATCGGCCTGCCTGGCTTTGGCGAGCGGCAGCCAGACCAGTTCCTCCAGCTCGTTGGTCGGACTGCCGTCCGGCAGCTCCACGGCGACATCTTCGCGCCAGGCGCTGAAGAAGCGCGTATCGAAGCGCCGCACCCGATTTGGCGGCGTGATGGCACGCGCGATGAAACGCAGCTCCGCCAGCGACGGTCTTACACCGTGCTTGGCAAAACCCTGCCAATCGCGCCTGCTCGTCGCAAAAGTGCCTTTCCGACCGATCAACAGGCCGGCCTCCTCATACGTCTCGCGGATTGCCGACAGCGCGATGGCGCGGGCGCGGGCCGGGCTGGTGCGGCCGACGCCGGCAGTCAGCCTCGCCTGTTCCTCAGGGTGCAACGCTGTGGCAACGGGAATTCGGCTGTCGGCTGGATCGGTACGGCCACCGGGAAAGACGAATTTTCCCGGCATGAAGGCGTGACGGGCGTGGCGCCGGCCCATCAGTACCAGGAACTCGTCGCCCTTGCGGTCGAGCAGGATCAATGTCGCGGCGTCGCGTGGCCGAATTGGCTTGGCGCCGAGCGCGATCCGCTCAACCTTGTCGACGTCCGCCTTGGTCATAACGTCCATGCGCACGACCTAGCGGAATCTTCTCCGTTGCGAAAGTGGCGTCCATCCATGCCGATTTGCGCCAGCCTCGGTTTCAAGCCTCGGGATGCGACTCGATCAGATCTTCTTCCCCGCCGAAGCCATGCATATAGAACGCCCATTGCAGGCCGATGACGGCGCCCTTGACCGGCTGCAGCAAGACCACCGCCATGAGGATGGTCAGCGGCACCCAGATGGCGATGTGCTGCCAGGTAGACAGAGTGGAGGTCGCTTCGACGCCCATGAAGGCGCCGAGCACGATGTGGCCGACGATGACCACCACCAGATAGGCCGGCAGATCGTCGGCGCGATGGTGATGAAGCTTCTCGCCGCAATGATCGCATTTATCGACGGTCTTGACGAAGGCGCGAAACAGCTTTCCCTCGCCGCAATGCGGGCAGCGGCCAAGCGCGCCACGCTTCATCGCCGTCCACAGCGGGCGGGCAATGCGGCCCGAGTGATGTTCGCCGCCGAAAACCTGTTGGTTCATCTTCAAATCGCTTGGCATTACCGTCTCCTGCCGCGCGAGCCTGGACGCGATTGCGACGCACGGGCACGGCCCTTGGCCTTGTGAAACGACCGTTTGGAGCCGGGCAGCGGCTTTGGGTCGGTCAGCATCTCGAAACGCATCGCGCCGGCCATAGGCGCCACCTCGATCAGGCGAACCTCGACGCGGTCGGCAAGCTGATAGCCCTTGCCGGTGCGTTCTCCGAAAAGCGATCGGGCAGTTTCGTCGTATATGTAGTAATCGCCGTCCAGACTTGACACCGGGATGAAACCATCTGCGCCATACTGCGGCAATTGGACAAATAGTCCCGATTTGGTGACCCCCGAAATGCGCGCATCGAAACGATCGTCGACACGCTCGGCGAGATAGGCGGCGATCAGCCGGTCGACCGTATCGCGCTCGGCAGCCATGGCGCGGCGCTCGGTGGCTGAGATCAGCGCAGAAACTTCTTCCAGCCGCTCCGCCTCATCCTGCGTCAGTCCGCCCGCACCGAAGCCAAGCGCGGCAATCAGCCCGCGATGCACGATCAGGTCGGCATATCTGCGGATCGGCGAGGTGAAATGCGCATAGCGCTTCAGATTGAGGCCGAAATGGCCGATGTTGCTGGGCGAATATTCGGCCTGCATCTGCGTGCGCAGCACCACCTCATTGACCAGCCCCTCATGGTCGGCGCCGCGGACGCGGTCCAGAATACCGTTGAATTGGTTCGGCCGCATCTGCGCGCCGCGCGCCAGCGACAGGCCAAGCGTCTGCAGGAACTCGCGCAGCGATTCCTGCTTGGCGAGCGAAGGCGCGTCATGGATGCGGTAGACCAGCGCCTGTCGTTTCGCCTCCAGCGTCTCGGCGGCCGCGACGTTGGCCTGGATCATGAATTCTTCGATCAGCTTGTGCGCATCGAGCCGCTCCGGCACGACAACCCGGTCGACGGTGCCGTCCTCCTTGAGCAGGATTTTCCGCTCCGGCAGTTCAAGCTCGAGCGGCTGGCGCGTCTCACGACCGCGCTTCACGACTGCGTAGGCGTCCCACAGCGGCTTCAGCACCGTGTCGAGGATCGGGCCGGTTTTATCGTCCGGTGCGCCGTCGATCGCGTCTTGCGCCTGAGGATAGGCGAGTTTCGCCGCCGATTTCATTATGATGCGGTGGAAGGAATGCCTGAGCTTGCGGCCATCGGCCGAGAAGGTCATGCGGACCGCCAGCGCCGGGCGATCCTGGCCTTCGCGCAGCGAACAAAGGTCGTTGGAGATGCGCTCCGGCAGCATCGGCACGACGCGGTCCGGGAAATAGACCGAGTTGCCGCGCTTCAACGCCTCGCGGTCAAGCGCGGTGCCATAGCGCACATAAGCGGCGACATCGGCAATCGCCACGGTAACCACCACGCCGCCGGGGTTCTTTTCGTCCGGATCCGATATGGCGAACACCGCATCGTCATGGTCCTTGGCGTCGGCCGGATCGATGGTGACCAGCGGCAGTTCGCGCCAGTCCTCGCGGCCGGCCAGCGTCGCCGGTTTGACCGCCTCCGCCTCGGCAATGACGTCTGCCGGGAAAATATGCGGAATGTCATGCGCGTGGATGGCGATCATCGAGACCGCTTTTTCGCTGGTCAGCGAACCGAGCACCGCCAGCACCTTGGCTCTGGGCAGTCCGTAGCGGGAGGCCCGCGCCGGCTCGACCTCGACCAGATCGCCGTTCTTGGCGCCGTTCTGGAATTCCTTGTCGACGATCAGCTCCGGCTGGCGTCTTTCGACAGGCTCGATGCGGAACGTGCCGTCCTGCAGCACGCGGAAGACGCCGAGAACGGCCTCGGTGCGCTTCTCGAAGATCTTCATCACCCGCCCGGTATAGGCAGGGCCCGTCGCGTCATCGGTTGGAAAGGTCTTGGCCAGCACGCGGTCGCCGATGCCCGGTGTCGGGCCGCCGCCGCCGCGCGACACGCGGATCGCTATGACAGGAGGCTCGCCGTTGCCGACGGCTTCGGTTGGGTGCGCCAGCAGCACGCCGTCCGCGTCACGGCCAAAGATATCGAGAACGGCGACATGGGCGAGGGCGCCGACGCGGGCGAGCCGCTTGCGCTCCTTGGTCAGCAGGGCCTCGTCCTGCAAGTCGCGCAAAATGTCCTTCAGCCAGATACGGTCCTCGCCGCGCAGCGCAAACGCTTTGGCGATGTCGCGTTTGCCTGAGCGATCCGGATTTTCGGCGATGTAGCGCAGGATCTCGTCGCGGGACGGGCGGTAATTGTCTTTGACCTTGGCCCTGGTGTCGGCGGTGCGCAGATCGCCATGACTTCTTCCGGATACCCTGCGCGCCACGATGCACTATCCCTTTTTGTTGGCCGCTTTCTTGGCCGCTGGTTTTTGGGCCGCCGGCTTTTTGGCCGCCGCTGGCTTTTTGGCAGGTGCGGCCGCTTTGCGGAAGGGCTTTCTGCCGGCGTTGCCGCCCTTGGCTTCCTTCTCGGCAATCAGCGCCACTGCGTCCTCGATCGTCACCGACTGCGGGTCCTTGCCCTTCGGCAGCGTCGCATTGACCTTGCCGAAATTAACATAAGGCCCGTATTTGCCGTCACGCACGACGATCTTGCCGCCGCCCGCCGGATGCTCGCCAAGCTCCTTCAAGGCGGCGGGCGTGCCGCCATTGCGGCCGCCCGGGCCCTTCAACTGCTTCTCGGCGATGACCGACACGGCGCGGTTGAGACCGATCGAGAACACGTCCTCGATGCTGTCGAGATTGGCGTAGGTGCCGTCATGCAGAACGAACGGGCCGTAGCGCCCCAGCCCGGCCGAGATCATCTTGCCGGATTCCGGATGCTTGCCGACGTCGCGCGGCAGCGACAGCAAGGCAAGGGCCTTTTCGTGGTCGATCGAATCGACTGTCCAGCCCTTGGGCAGGCTGGAGCGCTTGGCTTCCTTGCCGTCGCCGCGCTGGATATAGGGGCCGAAACGACCGCTGCGCAGGGTGATTTCCTCCGCCGTGTAGGGGTCCTTGCCCAGCACCTTGGTGCCGTCCTCGCCATTGCCGTTCTCGCCATTGGGGTTGGCGGCGTCGCCGAGCTGGCGGGTGAAGGAGCATTCGGGATAATTCGAGCAGCCGACGAAGGCGCCGAACTTGCCGAGCTTCAGCGACAGGTTGCCGGTGCCGCATTTCGGGCAGATGCGCGGATTTGAGCCGTCCTCGCGCGCGGGAAACACCAGCGGCGCCAGTTCCTCGTTGAGCGCGTCGAGCACGTCGGTGACCCGCAACTCCTTGATGTCGGCGACGGCGCCCGAAAAATCCTTCCAGAAATCGCGCAGCACATCCTTCCAGGCGAGCTTGCCGTCCGAGATCTCGTCGAGTTTTTCCTCGAGCGAGGCGGTGAAATCATATTCGACATAGCGCTCGAAGAAGCTTTCGAGGAAGGCCGACAACAGCCGGCCCTTGGCCTGCGGCAACAGCTTGCGCTTGTCCATGCTGACGTAGTCGCGGTCCTCGAGCGTCTTCAGGATCGCCGTGTAGGTCGACGGCCGGCCGATGCCGAGCTCTTCGAGCTTCTTGATCAGCGAGGCTTCCGAATAGCGCGGCGGCGGTTCGGTGGTGTGCTGGGTGGCGTTGATCGCCTCGCGGTCGAGCTGTTCGCCGGCACGGATCTCGGGCAGACGGCGGTCTTCCTCGTCTTCCGAATCCTCGTCCTTCTGGTCGGTGTAAGCGGCAATGAAGCCGTCGAAGCGAACGACCGAACCGACGGCGCGGAGCTCCGCGGTGCGGGCGCCGTTGACCGCCTCGATTTCGGCCGTGGTGCGCTCGATCTCGGCCGGCTGCATCTGGCTGGCGATGGCGCGTTTCCACACTATCTCGTAGAGCCGTGCCTGGTCGGCATCGAGATATTGCCTGACCGAAGCGGGCGTGCGCATAAAATCGGTCGGGCGGATCGCTTCGTGCGCCTCCTGGGCGTTCTTGGCCTTGGTCGTGTATTGGCGCGGCTTCTCGGGCAGGTATTTGGGGCCGAACTCCTTGGCAATCGCATCGCGCGCGGCTGATATCGCCTCGGGCGCCATCTGCACGCCGTCGGTTCGCATATAGGTGATCAGGCCGGTGGTCTCGCCGCCGATATCCATGCCTTCATAGAGCCGCTGCGCCACCTGCATTGTGCGGGTGGCCGAAAAACCGAGGCGCGAGGAGGCAGCCTGCTGCAGCGTCGAGGTGGTGAAGGGCGGACCTGGATTGCGCTTGGTCGGCTTGGCTTCGACCGACAGCGCCTTGAAGGTCGCGCCTTCGAGCATCGCCTTGATGTTATCGGCCTGCGCCTTGTTGGATATGTCGAGCTTTTGCAGCTTCTTGCGGTCGAAGGCGGTCAGCCGCGCTTCGAAATTTTCCTTGCGAGGCGTGCCGAGGAGAGCTGATACCTGCCAGTATTCCTCGCGGATGAAGCGCTCGATCTCCAATTCGCGGTCGCAGACGAGACGCAGTGCCACCGACTGGACGCGGCCGGCGGAGCGGGCGCCGGGCAGCTTGCGCCACAGCACGGGCGACAGCGTGAAGCCGACGAGATAGTCGAGCGCGCGGCGAGCGAGATAGGCGTCGACCAGCGGCACATCGATCTGGCGCGGATTGGCCATCGCTTCCAGCACCGACGACTTGGTGATGGCGTTGAAGACGACGCGGCTGACCGGCTTGTCCTTCAGCGCGCGCTTCTGCTTCAGCACCTCCAGAACATGCCAGGAAATGGCTTCGCCCTCGCGATCCGGATCGGTGGCGAGGATCAGGCCGTCGGCGTCCTTGACCGCCTTGGCGATGTCGGCAAGACGTTTGCTCGAGGCGGTGTCGACAGCCCAGGACATGGCAAAATCCTCGTCCGGACGCACCGAGCCATCCTTGGCCGGCAGATCGCGGACGTGGCCGAACGAGGCCAGGACCTTATAGTTCTTTCCAAGATACTTGTTGATTGTCTTCGCTTTGGCCGGCGATTCGACGACGACGACGTCCATGAGGTCTCATATCAGCTGTGGTGCGGCAGAAGAATTCCGCTGCGCGCGACGAAATCTCGTATAATTGTCGCTCACATGGCCGCGCTTTTGCATCCGGTCAAGGGGAAGCGCCCAAAATGCAGTCCTGCATTGAGTTCACAACCCAAGAGCGAGTCATGTGATATCCGCAATCCCAGATAAGGGGAGCGGCTGCCTTATCGTTGGACAAGCCGGCAATGAATCCGGGAGAACGGGACAAATTCTTCCGCGGATATAAGAGAAAGATCGATCATGCGCCAGCCCCAGCTGAAGAGACGTCCGGTATGATGCTCTGTCGGCGGGCGAGACCGGCGTCGCGAGTGGGGCCCGTATGTCCAGCGGGACAGTACCAGAAGTTGGCCGCCGGAAGGCCTGCAGGATACGCGGCAGCCACGATTCTCCCGCCCGGTCAAGGCGGGGATCCAGGTCGGGCTTAGTCGGCCTTGGCTATATGCCAGACGCCGCCGACGCCGTCGCCGGTCACATCGCCGGCCTTCTTGTCCTTGATGAACGTGTAGAGCGGCTTGCCCTCATAGGCCCACATCCTGGTGCCGTCGGTCCGCTCGACGACCGTCCATTCGCCCTCGGCCTTGGCGTCGGCCTCAGCCTTTAGCGGCGGCCAATTGGTGGCGCATTTGTCGTAGCAGTTCGACTTGCCCGTCTCGTCCTTGTCGTAGGTATAAAGGGTCATGCCGTTGGCATCGGTGTAGATCTTGGTGCCGCCGACATCGGCTTCCGTGATCGATTTCATGAGGTTCTGCCTGATAGGATCGAGAAGCGCGCGGAAAGTCGCGGTCCCGTTGCATCAACGCGCTTGGCGTGTCGTTTCTTCCTCGATGCAGGGCGGCAACTTGCCACGCAATGGTGATTGGCGGACAAGTCCGTGCGCCGCTATATCGGCGCCGATACAGGTGGAGTCTCGGGAATGGCATTGGATATCGGCTATGTCAGCGCGGTTGGGGCGGGGGCGATCTCGTTCCTGTCGCCTTGCGTGCTGCCGCTGGTGCCGCCCTATCTCTGCTACATGGCCGGCGTGTCGGTCGATGATTTCCGCGGCAATGCCGGCGTCACGGCCAAGGCCGACGCACGCAGCGCACTGCTCTATGCCTCGATTGCCTTCGTTCTCGGCTTCTCGACCGTCTTCGTGGCGTTGGGCGCCGGCGCCTCGACCATTGGCCGGCTGCTGCGCGTCTGGCAGGAGCCGTTGGCTATGGCCGCCGGCGTGCTGATCATCCTGATGGGGTTGAACTTCCTCGGCATATTGCGCATCCCGCTGCTGTCGCGTGAGGCGCGCTTCCAGTCGCAGGGCAAGCCGGCAAGTGTTGTTGCCGCCTATGTCATGGGACTTGCCTTCGCCTTCGGCTGGACACCCTGCATCGGACCGGTGCTGGGACCGATCCTGACGCTGGCCGGCGGCCGCGAGACGGTGGGCGAGGGCGCGGCTCTGCTCGCCGCCTATTCGCTCGGCCTCGGTATACCGTTCCTGATCGCGGCGCTGTTTTCCGGCGCCTTCATGCGCTTTCTCTCGAAGTTCCGCGTCCATCTCGGCCGTGTCGAAAAGGCGATGGGCGCGCTGCTGGTCGTCGCCGGCGTCTTTTTCCTGACCGGCGGCGTGCAGGCCATGTCTTATTGGTTGCTGGAGAATTTCCCTGTGCTAGGGCAGTTGGGGTAAGTTTCATTGCGCGCCATGCAAACTGCGCTCCGGCGGGCCTACTATTGAAACTGAAAGTCAGTTGCTCTACCGGCCGCGCGCTCCCGGATCATAGGCCCCAATATTGCTTGGCCGCAGACGTCGCCACTTCGGTCAACGCTGCTTTGCCGATACCCCAAGCCTCGCTTGCGCCTTTTGCCCCGGCCTTTTTCAACCAAGCCCTCGCGCTCTTTCCTAATGGCTCTTTCGAGGTCTCCGGCTTTTCGGCCTCGATGATCTTGGCTAGCTCATTCGCCTTATCCTTCGGAATACCTTTGCCTGTCAGCGCGTCTATGAGACTTGCACCGTCGCCTTTCACCACGCTCAGGGTAATTTGTGTGGCATCGCCCGAATTGTTGATAGTCGTAACATCACCGTAGAAAGTGTTCTGTGTGATCTGAGCCGCTTGGGCTTGTTCCTGTTCACCGATACCCTGAACGGGCTGGCCTACTGTGATGTCTGCGGCAGCAGGCACGTTCTTCTCGAGTTCCAGTGTGAGATCGAGGACCTTTGCCCTGACGGCATGCTGGATACGGGCAAATGCGTTCAAGTCGATCCTACCCACGAGATCGACGCATGGAGCATCGGGATATATCTTGGTCTGGACCAATAATTTTAGATTCCCGGTATCAATGCCGTACCAAGCATCATCGCTCTTTCCCGCGAGCATGCTGTCAATCAAAGAGAGACTTTCGCGTATCTCGAAATCAACCCAATGATCGCCGCCGTGCTTACGGATCAGATAGGCAGCCACCGAGACGTTGTTGAGTGTCTGAAAGCCGTTCGAAAACGTTCCTGTGTATGACACGGCAGTCTTCCGATAGTCGGGAATCTCGACGCCTCGCGGATACCCCTCAGCCTCGTGCCGAACCCATTCTTCGAGATTATCGACGCCAAGTTTGGATGCGAGGAAGCGCACCTTGAGCAGAATGGAACCCACCCCAACCCTGTCGTCGAGCAACGCTGCCTGATGTCGTGTAGTAGAGCCATCGTATCCTCTTTCCACGGTGCCGACACAACAGATAAGGTAACGATATCAGCTTACCACGCCGGTGGTTATCGCGTCGCGCTCCGCGCTTACCCAGAAGGCAGCGACCCTCTGCGCCCGCATGTGGCCCGTAACTCCAGAGCGGCAAAGTACCTGTTCCATCGCCCGTTTGGCGATCGTAACGAGAATCGAACTCATGACCGCTGATTAAAAGTCAGTTGCCCGACCATCTCACCGGAATTTAACCGCATTGGTGCAACATGGCGCCAATGCTATCTATTCTCGATCCCCAACCCTTTTCATATGGTTGCCATTCCATGAGCCAGAGAACCTGCCTGTCCGTCATCCTCGCCGCCGGCGAAGGCACGCGCATGAAGAGCGCCGTGCCGAAAGTGCTGCACACAATCGCCGGCCTGCCGATGGTCGCCCATGTCGTGAGAGCTGCCGAGGCCGCCGGAGCGGGCGACCAGGCACTGGTGATCGGCCATGGCGCGGAAGAGACGCGCAAGGCCACGCAAAAGTTCGCGCCGAAGGCGGAGACCTTCGTCCAGGAAAAACGCCTCGGCACCGCACATGCCGTTCTGGCTGCTCGCGGCGCCATATCAAAGGGTTACGACGACATCCTGGTGATGTTCGGCGATACGCCGCTGATCGATCCGGAGGTGCTGACTGCTGCGCGCCTGAAGCTGGCCGAAGGCGCTGCCGTCGTTGTGGTCGGCTTCCGCACGTTAAATCCTTCCGGCTATGGCCGGCTGATCGAAAAAGGTGGCAAGCTCGTCGCTATCCGCGAGGAAAAGGACTGCACCGATGAGGAGAAGAAAATCATCTTCTGCAATGGCGGGCTGATGGCGGTGGCCGGCAAGCACGCGCTGCAGCTGCTCGATCAAGTCGGCAACAACAACGCCAAGGGCGAATATTACCTCACCGACATCGTCGAGATCGCCAGCGGACAGGGTTTTGATGTCGTTGCCGCAGAAGCCGGCTTCGAGAATGTGCTCGGCATCAACAACCGGGCCGAACTCGCCGAGGCGGAAGGCATCTGGCAGCAGCGCCGGCGGCGCGAGGCCATGCTCTCCGGCGTCACATTGATCGCGCCGGAAACCGTGTTCTTTTCGCACGATACCGAGATTGGTGCCGATACGATCGTCGAACCCAATGTCTGGTTCGGGCCCGGCGTGAAGATCGCCACTGGCGCCAAGATCCATGCCTTCAGCCATATTGAAGGCGCCACCATCGCCTCAGACTGCGATGTCGGCCCGTACGCGCGGCTACGACCGGGTTCCGATCTCCGGCAAAAAGCCAAGGTCGGCAATTTCTGCGAGGTCAAGCAGGCGACGATCGAGGAGGGCGCCAAGGTCAATCACCTGACCTATATCGGCGATGCCCGCGTCGGCGCCGGCGCCAACATCGGCGCTGGAACCATCACCTGCAATTATGACGGCTACTCGAAGTTCTTCACCGACATCGGCGAGCGCGCTTTCGTCGGCTCGAATTCCTCGCTGGTGGCGCCTGTTACAATCGGTAAGGGCGGCTACATCGCTTCGGGCAGCGTGATCACCGAAAGCGTGCCCGACGATGCGCTGGCCTTCGGCCGCGCCCGCCAGAGGACGCTGGCCGGCAAGGGCAGGGAATTGCGTGAGCGTTTTGCTTCGGCTGCGGCGGCCCGAAAAAAAAGCTAGCCTGACGGGGCTCGGCGACGAGTTGCATCATATCTTTGATGGATTTCAAGAACCACCGAGGCGAGGTAGGATGCATGCTCGGAGAAACTGAGCGATTGCGGTAACCGGATTGCAAGAGCGCTCTGTCATGGTGCATCTGTGCAGAACCGTTCCGGCTGATATGGAACGAAACGCAATGTGATTTTTGTGGCAGCCCTGCCAACCCTAAATGGCGCTGGGTTTCATGCCGGAATCGGGGCAAACGTCTATGTGCGGTATCGTCGGAATTGTCAGCCACTCGCCGGTCGCGCCACTCATCGTCGATGCGCTGAAAAGGCTCGAATATCGCGGCTATGATTCGGCCGGCGTCGCCACCGTCGAGCACGGCAAGCTTGCGCGTCGCCGCGCCGAGGGCAAGCTGATCAATCTCGAACGCCGGCTGAAGGACGAACCGCTCGACGGCATGATCGGCATCGGCCATACGCGCTGGGCAACGCACGGTGTGCCCAACGAGACCAATGCGCATCCGCATTTTTCCGACGGCGTCGCCATCGTCCACAACGGCATCATCGAGAATTTCGCCGAATTGCGCGACGAGCTGATGCGCGACGGCTACACATTTTCATCGCAGACCGACACCGAGGTCGTCGCACACCTGGTGGGGCGCGAACTGGCCAGGGGCCTGAAGCCGGTCGAGGCCGCGCACCAGGCGCTGAAGCGGCTGGAAGGCGCTTTTGCGCTGGCCATCATGTTTAGGGGAGACGAGGACCTCATCGTCGGGGCGCGCAACGGCCCGCCGCTGGCCGTCGGCCATGGCGACGGCGAGATGTTTCTTGGCTCGGACGCCATCGCGCTGGCGCCCTTTACCAATTCGATCACCTATCTGGAGGACGGCGACTGGGCGGTGGTGCGCCGCAACGATGTCGGCATCTTCGACATGGATGGCAACAAGGTCGACCGTAAGCGCCAGCAGTCGCTCAGCACCAGCTTCATGGTCGACAAGGGCAACCGGCGCCATTTCATGGAGAAGGAAATCCATGAACAGCCCGAAGTGATCTCGCACACGCTGGCGCATTATGTGGATTTTGTCGGTGGCGTATCGAAGCCGCTCGACCTGCCGTTCAATTTCGCTGAGATCAATCGGTTGGCGATTTCGGCCTGCGGCACCGCCTACCTGGCCGGCCTGATCAGCAAATATTGGTTCGAGCGATATGCGCGGCTGCCGGTCGACATCGATGTCGCTTCGGAATTCCGCTACCGCGAAATGCCGCTGTCGAAGACCGACGCTGCGTTCTTCATCTCGCAATCGGGCGAGACCGCCGACACGCTGGCCTCGCTGCGCTATTGCCGCAAGGCGGGGATGAAGATCGGCGCGGTCGTCAATGTCCGCGAATCGACGATGGCGCGCGAGTCCGACGTCATCCTGCCGACGCTGGCCGGGCCGGAGATCGGTGTCGCCTCGACCAAGGCCTTCACCTGTCAATTGTCGGTGCTGGCCTCGCTTGCCGTGCGGGCCGGCGTGGCGCGCGGGACGATTTCGCGGGAGCAGGAAACGACGCTGGTCCGCCAACTGTCGGAAGCGCCGCGCTATGCCAACCAGGTCTTGAAGCTCGACGGGCAGATCGAAAAGGTGGCGCGCGAACTCGCTCACTATAAGAACGTGCTCTATCTCGGCCGCGACACCAATTTCCCGCTGGCCATGGAAGGCGCGCTGAAGCTCAAGGAAATCTCCTATATCCATGCCGAAGGCTACGCCGCAGGCGAGCTGAAGCACGGGCCGATCGCGCTGATTGACGAGAACATGCCGGTGATCGTCATTGCCCCGCATGACCGCATCTTTGAAAAGACCGTGTCGAACATGCAGGAAGTGGCGGCGCGCGGCGGCAAGATCATCCTGATCACCGACAGCAAGGGTGCCGCGCACGCCACGGTGAAGACGATGGAGACGATCGTGCTGCCGGACGTGCCGGAAATCATCTCGCCGATCATCTACGCGCTGCCGATCCAGATGCTGGCCTATTTCACCGCGGTGTTCATGGGCACCGACGTCGACCAGCCGCGCAACCTGGCAAAATCGGTGACTGTGGAATAGGCGTGGTTTAAAAAAATTCGCAGTTCCAAAGCCGAATACGGTTCATTAATGTTGCGCCGCAATCATTGCTGCGGTGAACCATGTCCGATGCTCCCAAGACCTCAGGCATGACCCGGCTGCGGAATTATTTCCTGACAGGTTTTGTCGTCTGCGCGCCGCTGGCGATCACCGCCTACATCGCCTGGTCCTTCATCGGCTGGGTCGATTCCTGGGTGAAACCCTATATTCCGGCGCGTTATAACCCCGATAGCTATCTGCCGGCGCCGGTTCCGGGATTCGGCCTGATCGTCGCCTTGATCCTGATCACCCTGATCGGTTTCCTGACCGCCAATATCGTCGGCCGCGCCATCGTCAACTTCGGCGAGCGGCTGCTCGGCCGCATGCCGCTGGTGCGCGGCATCTACGGCTCGCTGAAGCAGATCTTCGAGACCGTGCTGTCGAACAAGGGCGACATGTTTCGCCAGGTCGGGCTGGTCGAATACCCGCGCAAGGGCGTCTGGTCGCTGGTCTTCGTCGCCAGCGACAAGGAAACCGAGATCAACCAGAAGCTCGACCAGGAAGGTGATCCGCTGATCGCGGTGTTCATGCCGTGCGCGCCCAACCCGACCACCGGCTTTCTCATGTATGTGTCGAAATCCGACATTGTGCTGCTCGACATGACGGTCGAGGACGGCGCCAAGCTGATCGTTTCGGCAGGCTTGGTGGCGCCGGCGGTCAAGACGAAAATGGTGACGTTGAACGGCAAGCCGATCGGCGTTCAGATCGCCAATCCGCCGGTCGGCGCCGGGCCTCAGCCGGCGCGCAAGAGCCGCACCGCCTCGTCGCGGCCGAACAAATAAAGCAGCATGCGAAGGGCGGCGCCGCGTTCGGATTGCAGCTCGGGATCGCGCGACAGGATCAGCCGTGCGTCGTCGCGGGCGGCTTCGAGCAGGTCGGCATGCGCCTCGATGCGCGCCACCTGGAAGCCCGGGGTGCCGGACTGGCGGGTGCCCAGCAGCTCGCCTTCGCCACGCAGCTTCAGATCCTCCTCGGCGATGCGGAACCCGTCCTCGGTCTCGCGCATCACCGACAGCCGGCGCGTTGCAGTCTCGCCCAGCGGATCCTTGTAGAGCAGCACGCAGGAGGACGGTTTTTCGCCGCGCCCGACCCGACCGCGCAACTGGTGCAGCTGGGCGAGGCCGAAGCGCTCGGCATGCTCGATGACCATGATCGTGGCATCCGGCACATCGACGCCGACCTCGATGACCGTGGTGGCGATCAGGATGCGTGTCTCGCCGGCCTTGAAGGCGCGCATCGCTTCGTCCTTGTCGGCGCCCTTCATGCGCCCGTGCACCAGGCCGATCACGTCGCCGAACAGCGGCTTTAGCGAGGCAAAACGGTCTTCCGCCGACATCAGCTTGATCTCTTCGGATTCCTCGACCAGCGGACAGATCCAGTAGATCTTCTGGCCGTCGGCGACGGCGTCGCGCATGCGGCCGACCAGTTCGTCGAGCCGCTCGAGCGGCAGGGTGACGGTGCGGATCGGCTGGCGACCGGCTGGTTTTTCGGTGAGCTTCGACACGTCCATGTCGCCGAACGCGGTCAGCACCAGCGTGCGCGGGATCGGCGTCGCCGTCATCACCAGCATGTCAGGCGCGTCGCCCTTGGCGGTGATGGCAAGCCGCTGGTGGACGCCAAAACGGTGCTGCTCGTCGATGACGGCAAGGACGAGGTCGTGGAAGGTCACCGTTTCCTGGAACAGCGCATGGGTGCCGACGACGATGTCGATCTCGCCATTGGCCAGACCGGCCAGCGTCTCGGTGCGCTCGCGGCCTTTTTCGCGGCCGGTGAGGATGGCGCTGCGCAGGCCCGCTTGTTCCGCCAAAGGCGCAATCGTCGCAAGGTGCTGGCGCGCCAGGATTTCGGTCGGCGCCATCAACGCTGCCTGGCCGCCGGCCTCGACGGCGCGCGCCATGGCGAACAGCGCGACAACCGTCTTGCCGGAGCCGACATCGCCCTGCAGCAGGCGCAGCATGCGTTCGGGGTCACCGAGATCGGCGTTGATTTCGGCAAGCGCCATTTCCTGCGAGGTGGTCAGCGAATAGGGAAGGGCGGCGCGCAGCTTTTCGACGATGCGGCCGTCCCCGACCAGTGGTCTTCCAGACAAGCGGCGGACTTTTGCCCGCACCAGCGCCAGAGACACCTGGCCTGCCAGAAACTCGTCATAGGCGAGACGCCGCCAGGCTGCGCCATCGACCGAGACGTGGATCGGGTCGGCGGGATTGTGGATGCGGGCGAGCGCCTCGCCGAAGGCAGGAAAGGTTCGGCGGCGCAGAAACTCGCCATCCTGCCATTCCGGCAGCACCGGCAAGCGAGCGAGCGCCTGGCCGATAGCCCGGCGCAGCACTTTTCCCGAGAGCCCAGCGGTGAGCGGATAGACCGGCTCGACCAGCGGTAGGTTTTCCGCCTCACTGGCCAGCGCGATGTGGTCTGGGTGGACCATGGTCGGGCGGCCGTTGAACCATTCCATGCGCCCGGAGACCACGACTTGCTCGCCCTCGGGCATCGCCTTTTCAAGATAGGCGGCATGCGCATGGAAGAAGGTCAGCGCGATCTCGCCGGTGTCGTCATGGGCGCAGACCCGGTACGGCACCGATCTGTTACCGCGCGGCGGCGGCTGGTGGCGGTCGATGCGCACTTCGAGGGTGACGATCGCGCCTTCGGCCGAACCGGCAATACCCGGCCGGTTGCGGCGGTCGATCACCGTGTGGGGCAGCACGAATAGGAGATCGCCGGCGCGCGCGCGGTCTCTCAGATCGGCCGGCACGATTTTCTCGATCAATGCGCCGACCTTCGGCCCGACGCCGGCAAGCGAGGTGATCGGGACAAACAGCGGATCGAGGAGGGAAGGGCGCATGATGTCAGCTTATGTCGAGACAGCCGCAGCGCAAGGCTGACACCGCCTTCTATCCACGCTATATGCGCCGCTTCAGGCAAGGATGCTGAACAATGACGGGAACGAGACGATCAAGCGAGGGGCTCGACGCCCGCCGCCGCAAGCTTCTGTTTCGATCCTGGCATCGCGGCCTGCGCGAAATGGACCTCATTCTCGGCAGTTTCGCAGACGCCGAGATCGGCGCCTTGACCGGCGACGAACTCGACCAATATGAAAGGCTCCTCGACATTCCCGATACCGAATTCCTGCCCGTGATCACCGGCGAGCGCCCGATTCCCGCAAATATCGACTGTGCCGTCATGCAAAAGATCCTGGCGTCGCGCCAGGCGATGACATTCTGAATACGTGATTTCATGAGCTTGATCCCCACCATTGGCCTGCCGAAAGGCCGCGCCGGCCAGTTCATCGTCGACGGTGTCGCCGACGGTTACGAAGCCTTTGCGCTGGTGCAGGCCGCGCAAGAGATCGCGCCCGACAGGCCGGTGCTGTTCGTGGCGCGCGACGGTCAGCGCCTGCCTTCGATCGTCGAGGCGCTTTCGTTCGCCGCGCCAGGCCTGCCCGTGCTCGAACTGCCGGCCTGGGATTGTCTGCCTTACGACCGCGTCTCGCCCGGGGCGGATGCTGCCGCGCGGCGTCTGGACGCGCTCACCGCGATGGTCGCGCTGGTGAAAAAACCGCACCGCGCCGTCATTCTGACCACCGCCAATGCGCTGCTTCAGCGCATTCCGCCGGCAAGCCTCGTCGAGGCACAGACGTTTCACGCCAAACCCGGCAACCAGATCGACATGAATGCGCTGGTGTCGCGGCTGGAGACGTCAGGCTTCGAGCGGGTGCCGACCGTGCGCGGCGTCGGCGAGTTTGCCGTGCGTGGCGGCATTCTGGACCTGTTCGCACCCGGCTGGACGGAAGCGCTCAGGCTCGATTTCTTCGGCGACACGCTGGAATCGATCCGCGTCTTCGACGCTGACACGCAACGCACCACCGGCCAGCGCAAGTCGATGGCGCTCCAGGCGATGAGCGAAGTGGCGCTGACGCCGGAGACCATCAGCCGTTTCCGCCGCTCCTACATCGAAGCCTTTGGCGCGCCCTCGCGCGACGACGGGCTCTATGCGGCGGTCAGCGAGGGAAGGCGTTTCGCCGGCATGGAGCATTGGCTGCCGTTCTTTTACGAGCGGCTGGAGACGGTGTTCGACTATCTGCCGGACACGCCTGTGGTGTTCGACCATCTGGCACATGAGGCGCTTGCTGAGCGCCATGCGCTGATCCTCGATCACTACGAGGCGCGCAGGAAGCAGGCGGACGGTGCGCTGAAGGACGCCGTACCGTACAAGCCGGTGCCGCCGGACCTGCTTTATCTGTCGCCCGAAAACCTCATCGCCTCGCTTGGCCCGCGCGAAGCGATCGACTTCACGCCGTTCGACGCGCCCGATGCCGGCGCGAAGAAAATCTTCCATGCCGGCTCGCGGCATGGCCGCAGCTTCGTCGAGGAACGCGCCGACCCCAACGTCAACGTCTTCGACGTCGTCGTAAAACACATTGCCGATGAACGGGCCGCCCGCCGCCGCGTCGTCATCGCCGGCTGGACCGAAGGTTCGCTTGACCGGCTCGGCCAGATCCTGGCGGAACATCATCTCGGCAATCTCAAGCCGGTCGCCACGCTGGCCGAGGCGGAAAAGCTCGAAGCGGGGCAGGCGGCACTTGCCGTACTGCCGCTCGAATCCGGCTTCGAGACCGAGAAACTGGTCGTCGTCGCCGAGCAGGACATTCTGGGTGACCGGCTGATCCGGCGCTCGAAGCGCAAGAAGCGTCCTTCCGACTTCATCGCCGAGGCCTCGGCGTTGTCCTCCGGCGACATCGTCGTCCATACCGACCATGGCATTGGCCGCTTCATCGGTCTGCGCACCATCGAGGCGGTCGGTGCGCCGCATGATTGCCTCGAAATCCATTATGCCGGCGACGACCGGCTGTTCCTGCCGGTGGAGAACATCGAACTTCTGTCGCGCTATGGTTCTGATTCGGCCGAAGCGACATTGGACAAACTTGGCGGTGGCGCCTGGCAATCTAGAAAAGCGCGGCTGAAGAAGCGGCTGCTCGACATGGCCGGACAGTTGATCCGCATCGCCGCAGAGCGGCAGATGCGCGCCGCTCCCTCCCTGGTGCCGGCGGACGGTCTCTATGGCGAATTCGCCGCGCGGTTTCCCTATGAGGAGACCGACGACCAGCAGACGGCGATCGATTCGGTCATGGGCGATCTGGGCGCCGGAAAGCCGATGGACCGGCTGATCTGCGGCGATGTCGGCTTCGGCAAGACGGAAGTTGCGCTTCGCGCCGCCTTCATCGCGGCGATGGAAGGGTTTCAGGTCGCGGTGGTGGTGCCGACGACATTGTTGTCGCGCCAGCATTTCAAGACCTTTTCGCAGCGTTTCTCCGGCCTGCCGATCCGCGTCGCCCAGGCCTCGCGGCTGGTTGGCGCCAAGGATCTGGCCGAGACCAAGAAGGGCATCGCCGAAGGCACGGTCGACATCGTCGTCGGCACTCACGCGCTGCTCGGCGCCTCGATTTCGTTCAAGAATCTTGGCCTCTTGATCATCGACGAGGAACAGCATTTTGGCGTCAAGCACAAGGAACGGCTGAAGGACCTGAAGAGCGATGTGCATGTGCTGACGCTGTCGGCGACGCCGATCCCGCGCACGCTGCAGCTGGCGTTGACCGGCGTGCGCGAACTGTCGCTGATCGCCACGCCGCCGGTCGACCGCCTGGCAGTGCGCACCTTCATCTCGCCCTTCGACCCGCTGGTCATCCGCGAGACGCTGCTCAGGGAACGCTACCGCGGCGGCCATTCCTTCTATGTTGTGCCACGCATCAGCGATCTGGCGGAAATCAATGATTTCATTCGTGAATCCGTGCCCGAACTGAAAGTGGCTGTCGCTCACGGCCAGATGCCGCCTGGCGAGCTGGACGACATCATGAATGCCTTCTACGACGGCCAGTACGACGTGCTGCTGTCGACCACCATTGTCGAATCCGGCCTCGATATCCCGACCGCCAACACGCTGATCGTGCATCGCGCCGACATGTTCGGCCTGTCGCAGCTCTACCAGCTGCGCGGCCGCGTCGGCCGCTCGAAGGTACGCGCCTACGCGCTGTTCACGCTGCCCGCCAACCGCAAGCTGACCGACACCGCCGAGCGCCGGCTGAAGGTGCTGCAGTCGCTCGATACGCTGGGCGCCGGTTTCCAGCTCGCCAGCCACGATCTCGACGTTCGCGGCGCCGGCAATCTTCTCGGCGAGGAGCAGTCGGGCCACATCAAGGAGGTCGGCTTCGAGCTCTACCAGCAGATGCTGGAAGAGGCCGTCGCCGAGGTGAAGGATTCCGGCGAGGTGCAGGATGGCGGCTGGTCTCCGCAGATTGCCGTCGGCACGGCGGTGATGATCCCGGAGAGCTATGTTCCGGATTTGCAGCTGCGGCTGGCGCTCTACCGCCGCCTCGGCGATCTCGAAAACACCGAGGAGATCGACGCCTTCGGCGCCGAGCTGATCGACCGCTTCGGACCTTTGCCGGAGGAGGTGAAGCATCTGCTGAAGATCGTCTTCATCAAGGCGCTCTGCCGCAAGGCCAATGTCGAAAAGCTCGATGCCGGACCAAAGGGTGTCGTCATCCACTTCCGCAAGCGCGAGTTTTCCAACCCGGTCGGTCTGGTCAAGTTGATCGGCGAGCAGGGCTCGCTGGCCAAGATCCGGCCCGACCAGAGCGTCGTCTTCAGCCGCGACTGGCCAACACCTGAAAAGCGTCTGGCAGGGGCGGCCGTCGTCATGACGCAACTGGCTCGGCTGGTGGAGAAGGCTGCGTAGCAAGGCGTCGCTGGTGCTTTGGTCAACGACTGCGCCGGCAGTTCTGGCGCATCACGGCCATTCGCCACACGTCCAAATCCGGTCTAGAATAGGAAATCGGCTTCGTGTATGGAGCCGCGAGCCCCATTTTGGGGCGAAATGGCGGGCGATAGCACCCGCTGGAAAGAACGTTGGGTGCAACGATGACGAAATGGTCGCCGAATTCGTGGAGAGCAAAGCCGATCCAGCAGGTTCCTGCCTATCCGGATCTTGCCGCGCTGAAGAACACGGAAGCCCAGCTCGCCACCTTTCCACCGCTGGTTTTTGCAGGTGAAGCACGCAAGCTGAAGAAGCAGCTTGCGACCGTCGCTGCCGGTGACGCATTCCTTCTGCAGGGTGGCGATTGCGCCGAGAGTTTCGCCGAGCATGGCGCGGACAACATCCGCGACTTCTTCCGCGTCTTCCTGCAGATGTCTGTGGTGCTGACCTTTGCCGGCGCGCAGCCGGTGGTGAAGGTCGGCCGTGTTGCCGGCCAGTTCGCCAAGCCGCGCTCGTCCGACAACGAGACCAAGGGTGGCGTGACGTTGCCCAGCTATCGCGGCGACATCATCAACGGCATCGAGTTCGACGCCAAGTCGCGTATTCCCGATCCCGCACGCCAGGAAATGGCGTACCGCCAGTCGGCGGCGACGCTCAATCTTTTGCGCGCCTTCGCCCAGGGCGGCTACGCCAGCCTGGAGAACGTGCATCAATGGATGCTGGGCTTCGTTTCGGACAGCCCGCAAGGCGAGAAATACGAGTCGCTCGCCAACCGCATCACCGAGACGATGGACTTCATGAAGGCCGTCGGCATCACCTCGGAGACCAATTACGCGCTGCGCGAGACCGACTTCTACACCAGTCACGAGGCGCTGCTGCTCGGCTACGAGGAGGCGCTGACCCGCGTCGACTCGACCTCAGGCGATTGGTACGCCACCTCCGGCCATATGATCTGGATCGGCGATCGCACCCGCCAGCCCGATCATGCCCATGTCGAATACTGCCGTGGCATCAAGAACCCGCTGGGGCTGAAATGCGGCCCGTCGCTGACGCCGGACGGCTTGCTGCAGCTCATCGATCTGCTCAATCCGGAGAACGAGCCCGGTCGGCTGACGCTGATCGCGCGCTTCGGTTCAGACAAGGTCGCCGACCATCTGCCGAAGCTGGTGCGCGCAGTGAAGAAGGAAGGCCGCAATGTGGTGTGGTCGTCGGATCCGATGCATGGCAACACGATCGAGGCCGCCGGCTACAAGACACGGCCGTTCGACCGCATCCTGAAGGAAGTGCAGACCTTCTTCGAGGTGCATCGCGCCGAAGGCACGCATCCGGGCGGCATCCATATCGAGATGACCGGCAAGAACGTCACCGAATGCACCGGTGGCGCCCGCGCCATCACTGCCGAGGAGCTGCAGGATCGCTACCACACACATTGCGACCCGCGCCTCAACGCCGACCAGGCGATCGAGCTGGCATTCCTGGTCTCGGACCTGCTCAAGAAGAGCCACCCGGTCCAGCACAAGCAGGCCGTGAACGGCTGATTTCAGTCGCCATCATCAACGGGCGCCGAAATATCCCCGGCTCCTGAGGAACCCGGACCACTGGACGGCTCATCACCGTCGGGTATCTCCGGGCTACCTGCCTTGGCTCTTGCCACATTCTTGAGTGCTCTGATCACTCTATGCCGTGGTTCCATGCGCTCATGAAGCACTCGAACGACAATGACGCCGATCGTTCGTCCGAAAGGCGGCCCCTCATATAGTAAGGCAACGTGCAGCACCTCCGCGCCTTCTCGCAGCGATCTCCAGGTGCAGCAGTCGAACACACCAGCGGCGAGTTCGGCGCGCTCGATGGAACCTGGTCGATCCGGATCTTCCGAGATTAGCAGGATACCAAGTTCGATGATGCGGGCGTAGGCCCGGACTTGCTGCGGACCGAACATCTGCATCGTATTTCGCAAGATGTCCCTGATATCGCGTTCGGCGGTTTCGGTAAGCTCGTGTCTCATCTCCTGGGCGATTCGAGCATCACCTCATCGAGAATGTCACTGACGCTTTTCTTCGAGAACCGCCCTGCGTTGGCGGCTTCCACCCCAATACTGATTTCGCGCCGAAGGATGGCGAGTTTCTCCGCCTGCTGGTCCTTTTCGTGTCGCAGCAGCCGCAGCGCTTCCCTGATGACTTCACTCGAGCAAGCGTACCCGCGTTGGGAGACTTCATGCTCCACGAACTCGACCATATCGCTTGGAAGGCTTACGTTCATCGTTGCCATGTCGCTTCCTTTGCCTACGGCTTCGCCCGATAAATGAGCGCTTGGCAATCTTCGTCAATGGCAATTTAGCGCAGCGCCACATTGGCGCTTTCGGGGTCGCGGTCGGTTCCATAGCTGCAGTTCGAACACGCCCGCTTTGTGTCGCATTTGCTCGTGCGCGGCGGCTATAAAACTGGAATCCTGCCGCAATGCCGAGGATGGCCACTGCGTTGGGAGGGCGAGATGGACGACACTCATACCGGGTCATGCCTGTGCGGAGCCGTGCGCTTCAGGACGCGGGGACCCTTGCGCGGCGTGATCTATTGTCACTGCTCGCAATGCCGGAAGCAGAGTGGTCACTTCTACGCTGCAACCAATGTCCCCGAAGGGAACATCACAATATCAGGTGCCGAGAGCATCACCTGGTACGAAGCGTCTTCGTTTGCAAAGCGCGGCTTTTGCAAGAAATGTGGCTCTCTGCTGTTCTGGAAGCCACGGCAAGATGCCTACATCTCGGTTCTGGCGGGACTATTCGACGAGCCCACGGGACTTCAGGGGGAATGTCACATCTTCGTCGGCGACAAGGGCGACTACTACACGATCGACGATGGGCTGCCGCAGTTCGAGAAGTCGACGCCGTCGATCAAGGTCGCGGATGAGTGAGAAGGTCGCCGACGAATGATTTTGGAGAGATCGCCTTATTCCCTTGATCCAGCCATTGCGCTATCCCCTGCCGGTGATTCGGAAAGGTTTGGCATGCAGCGGCTGATCGATGCTTTCTTCAACTCAGTGCGGGCATTTCGCAAATTGGCTTCCAACGAGAAAGCCTTCCAGCAGGAGCTGATACTGCTCGTGCTGGCGCTGCCGCTCGGCTGGTTTGTTTCGGTGTCGTGGCGCGGCTACGCGCTGCTGATCGGCGCGGTGCTGCTGCTGATCATGGTCGAAGTGCTGAATACTGGCATCGAGGCCGCATGCGATGCGTTCAGCCGGGAGTTCAATGTCGATATCCAGCTCGCCAAGGACTGCGGTTCGCTGGCGGTGCTGATTTCGGTGGTGATCGTTGCCGGCGTCTGGGGCATCGCCATCATCGAGCGAATCTTGGGGCTACCGATCTAGTATCTCACCTCTTATATGACGGTCACCAAAGGAGACCGTCATGGGTGAAGGTGCCGATTTTCTACTGCTGGAGCGGGCAGGCCTGCCGGACGATATGCGCTGGCTGACTGAGAAATATCCGCGCGAGACGTGGCAGGGCCATACCAACATCCATGGTATCGCCACTATGTGGCTGCAGCGGCACGACATGTTCCGCGAGCTCGGCGGCATGCTCACTAATGGTATCGGCGATTATCGCGCGGGCAGGCTGGCGGCGCCGGAGTTTGCGCGCTGGTTCGCGCCGCGCCTCAACCATTTTCTCGGCAATCTCGACGGTCACCACAATGTCGAGGACCATCATTATTTCCCGGTATTCGCCAAAGCCGAGGTCCGGCTGAAGCGCGGCTTCGAGATTCTCGATGCCGATCATCACACGATCCATGAGGGGCTGGAGCGCAATGCCGAGACCGCGAACGCCTTCATCCGCACGCTTCAGGACAGCGAGGACAAGCAGCGCTTTGCCGCCGATGCCTATGCAGACGAGAACAGCCGGCTGATCACCATGCTGACCCGGCACCTTACAGATGAGGAAGACCTGATCATTCCGCTGATCCTTGATCGCGGCGACCGCGCGCTCGGCATCGACTGATCCTCACGTCTCCCTGCTACGCTCCTTTTTGGCAACGTGATGAGCGACTAACCAGGCAAGGACGGCCACGCCCAACCCAATCGCCAGCGCGATCAGCAATCGCTCGTGACGAGCCAACGCCTGGCCGACGATGCGCTCCGCGCCCAGCCCGAACACATAGCCGATGGTGGTGAACAATCCGGCCCAGACTATGGATGAAATGACGTTGAGAATGACAAAGCGCGTCACGGCAATGCCGGACAATCCGGCGGCGATGCCGCCGACAAGTCGCAGGCCGTAAATGAAGCGGTTCGACAGCACGAAAATGTCGGGATGGTTGGAGACGAGACGATAGGCGTGGCTGAAGCCTGGCTGACCTCTCAATTTGATCACCAGCGGATGATCGGCGAAGCTTCGTCCGAGGGTGAAGAAGAAAGTGTCGCCGACAAAGGCGCCGATGGAGGCTGCCAGAAACGCCTGCCAGAGGACGAAGACATGCTGATGGGCGAAAAACCCGCCAAGGAGGGCGGCACTTTCGCCCTCGGCGACACAGCCCAGAAAGACGGCAATCAGCCCATATTGTTCGATGAGATTATGGATGGCATCCGTCATGGACGCGTCCGCTGCTTCGACAGAATCTCGTCGATGCGCTTCACCTGCTCGGCTAGCCGGGCGATCTCGTCGCGCATGCCGATGATCTGGCTGTGGCGCAGTTCGTCGAGCTTTTCATGCAGCGCCATGATCTCGATCTCGGCCTTGAGATTGACCTCGTAGTCGTGCGCGGCATCGATACGATCGCGCTCGGTCTGGCGGTTTTGCGCCATCATGATCACCGGCGCCTGCAGGGCCGCGACCATGGAAAGTACTAGGTTGAGGAAGATGAAGGGATAGGGATCGAAGGCGTCGCGCGTCAAAAGCCAGACGTTGCCCGCCGTCCACAGGATCAGGAAAGCAATGAATGTCAGGATGAACGACCACGAGCCGCCGATCCGGGCGATGGTGTCGGCCAGGCGGTCGCCAAACGTCTGATGAAAGGCGATAGTCTTGTTGGTATCCTTGGAGATCGTGGTGCGCTCGAACGTTGATTGCAGCACCCGGTTTTCAGGTGCGCTGAGGCCGTCCGGCTTTCGCTTCAGCCAACGGTTCGCCAGTTCCTCGATCGTCTTGTTCATCGTCGCCTCCGTCGTCAGCGATAGAGGTAGAGGCTACTTGTTCGCACGGGAAGTGGTAGATTGACGCGATAAGGTGAGGAAATATTGATGGATTTTCAGAAAATCCGCGCCCGCGCGGCCAAACGCAAGGGCGGGGAAGCGGCGCTGGCGTCGCTGCTCGGACCTATGCCCGACAATGCCGCGGTGGCTGACATCACCGACGACCGCATCCTCTCGACCATGGCCGAGCGGCTCTTTGCCGCCGGCTTCGTCTGGCGCGTCATCGAGCAGAAATGGCCGGGTTTCGAAGAAGCGTTTCTCGGCTTCGAGCCGAAACGGTTGTTGTTCCAGCCGGACGATTTCTGGCACGATCTGGCGTTCGACGAGCGCATCGTGCGAAATCCGCAGAAGATCAAATCCGTCCGCGACAACGCGGCCTTCGTCGAGCGGGTGTCGAAGGAGCATGGCGGCTTCGGCAAGTTCCTCGCCGATTGGCCTGCGGATGATCAGGTTGGACTGATGGCCTATCTCGGCAAGCATGGCAGCCGGCTCGGCGGCAACACCGGCCAGTATTTTCTGAGGTGGCTGGAGTGGGACGCCTTCATCGTCTCGGCCGATATGGCGGCCGCACTGCGCGACGCCCGCCTGGACATCGCCGAAAGCCCGATCTCGAAGCGGGATCTCGACAAGATCCAGCATCAGATCAATGTCTGGGCGGCACAAACCGGGCTGCCGCGCCGGCATATTTCGCGCATTCTGGCGATGTCGATCGGCGAGAACCACTCGCCGGAGGCACTGCGCGAATATATGGGCGAATAGGCCTGATCGACATCTCGATCGGTCCGATCGGTCTGACACGAATGACATGTCATTCGGTCTGGGGTGGTCCAAATGAACGCCATTGCCCGGCGAATTCTGTCGCGCTAAGTCAGCAGGCATGACCGACAACACCGCTTCCGACATATTGCGCATCGCCGTCGCCCAGCTCAATCCGACGGTTGGCGACATCGCCGGCAATCTCGCCAAGGCGCGCGAGGCGAGGGCGGATGCCGCTCGCCAGGGCGCCGATCTCGTGCTGTTCACCGAGCTTTTTCTCGCCGGGTATCCGCCCGAAGACCTGGTACTGAGGCCGGCGTTCCTGAAGGCCTGCGAGCGGGCGGCGCAGGATTTCGCCGGCGATACCGCCGATGGCGGGCCGGGCGTCATCATCGGCACGCCGCTGAAGCGCAAGAGCGGCACGCACAATTCGATCATCTTTGCCGATGGCGGCAAGATCCTTGCCGAGCGCTACAAGCTCGATTTGCCGAACTACGGTGAATTCGACGAGAAGCGCGTCTTCCAGGCCGGCCCTGAAATTCAGGGACCGGTCAATTTCCGCGGCGTGCGCCTGGGGATTCCGATCTGCGAAGACATTTGGGGCGACATCGGCATCTGCGAGACGCTGGCCGAAAGCGGCGCGGAAATCCTGCTGGTGCCGAACGGCTCGCCCTATTATCGCGGCAAGGTCGATGTCCGCCACCAGGTTGTGATCCGCCAGGTCATCGAATGCGGACTGCCGATCATCTACGCCAACCAGCTTGGCGGCCAGGACGAGCTGATCTTCGACGGCGCGTCGTTTGCCATAGGTTCTGACAAGACGCTGGCCTTCCGGATGAGCCAGTTCGAGGAGACGGTCAACGTCACCACCTGGAAGCGAAGCCGCCCCGCCGCAGGCGCGCAAAATGGAAATGATTCTGATGGGTGGGTCTGCTCCGAAGGGCCGATGTCGAAAATCCCGGAAAAGGAAGAGGCCGATTATCGCGCCTGCATGCTGGGCCTGCGCGACTACGTCAACAAGAACGGCTTCAAGAACGTCGTGCTCGGCCTTTCCGGCGGCATCGATTCGGCGATCTGCGCAGCACTTGCCGTCGATGCGCTCGGCGAGGAACGGCTGCGCGCCGTAATGATGCCTTATCGCTACACCTCGAAGGATTCGCTGAAGGATGCCGAGGACTGCGCCCGTGCGCTCGGCTGCCGTTACGACATCGTGCCGATCTACGAACCGGTCGAGGGATTTCTGCATACGCTGACGCAGCTTTTCGAAGGCACCAAGGAAGGCATTACCGAAGAAAACCTGCAGAGCCGCGCGCGCGGCACCATTTTGATGGCGATCTCCAACAAGTTCGGCTCGATGGTGGTCACTACCGGCAACAAAAGCGAGATGTCGGTTGGCTACGCCACGCTCTACGGCGACATGAATGGCGGCTTCAACCCGATCAAGGACCTCTACAAGATGCAGGTCTATGCGCTGGCGCGCTGGCGCAATACACATGTGCCGCCGGGCGCGCTGGGCCCTTCCGGCGAGGTGATCCCGAACAACATCATCGACAAGGCGCCGTCGGCGGAACTGCGCGAGAACCAGACGGATCAGGATTCGTTGCCGCCCTATCCGGTGCTGGACGACATATTGGAGTGTTTGGTCGAGAACGAGATGGGTGTCGACGAGATCGTGGCCCGAGGCCACGACCGGGCAACGGTGACGCGCGTCGAGCACCTGCTCTACATCGCCGAATACAAGCGCCGGCAGGCAGCGCCCGGCGTGAAGATCACCAAAAAGAATTTCGGCCGCGACCGCCGTTATCCCATCACCAACCGGTTCAGGGATGGCGGGTAGATCACCGATTCTCGCTCCTGTGAAATGGCTGCGGCCGGACGATCAGTGGGACAGCCATGCCTGACTGTGAAATCAGTTTCGACGTGTCACGGATCGACTTCCGGGCGACCTCCGACCTGTTGATGGCAAGCTACTGGGGCAGCGGGCGCAGCGACGAACTCCATCGTCGCGCCTTTGCCAACTCGCTTTGCGTCGGCGCCTATCTCGACGGCAAGCAGATCGGCTTCGGCCGGGCGATCACCGACCGCACAGTGTTTGCCTATCTGGCCGACGTCATCATCTGGCCTGGGCACCGCGGGCGGGGCATCGGCACGCGGCTTGTCCAGGCGCTTATCGATCATCCGGATTGCACGACAGTCACGCACTGGAGCCTGTCGACCAACGATGCCCACGCGGTTTACGAGAAACTCGGCTTCAGGCCGTCTACCGATGGCCGCTACATGCGTCTCGATCGTATTCCGGCCGCCTGAACGAGGAATCGTACAACCCGCGATTGTTGCACAATCGCCTCAGTGGTTGGACCAGATGCGGTTCGGTCGCTCTCTGGCTTGGCGACGCGTTGAGTCATCTCTATAAGAACGTCTCCGCGATTCCTACGCATCGGCCCGAAAATCGGCATCGATTTTCGGAAAGCACGATTCGCAGATTCAAAGTTGGAGCGTACTTTGTGCGTCCGAATGGACGCACGTCGCTCTAACGGGAGGACCGAATGCCAGGATTTGACATCGTTATGCGAGGCCGCGAAGCCTAGGTCTCAGACGGCGCGTCGGAAGGTTTTTCACCTTCGTGGCCAAGCCCATCTGACAACAGGCGTTCGTCGATGCCGGTCGCTGCCCGTATTCGGGCGAGCCGCCAAATATGCCGAACCTCCGCATTCCCGGGCGCTAATTCGCCCAACGCGGGTTTTTCAATTTTCGACCTTACCGGGACCGGGCTTGCTTGCGCCCGAATGACATCATGGCTCGTCTTCAGATAGATTTGCGCGCCGGCGCCTTTCGCAGCGTCCTTGGCTTCACGCTCAGCCATTGGCGGCGCCAGCCGTGGCGGCTTTCGCTCATCATGGGCACGTTCCTGCTGTCGACCTTGGCCGACGTGCTGACGCCGCTCTATTCCGGCCGGCTGGTCGACGCCGTCGCCAGCAGTGCTGCGGCCGACGACGTCGCCTGGAACGCGGCGATGGCGGCCTTTTCGATGCTGGTGGCGCTGGCGCTCACCGGTGTCGTGCTGCGCAACCTCGCCTTCATGGCCATCGTCGAACTGACCCTGAAGATGATGGCGGATATCGCCGCCGACGCCTTCCACCGCGTCCAGCGCTTCTCTACCGACTGGCACGCCAACAGCTTCGCCGGATCGACCGTGCGCAAGATAACCCGTGGCATGTGGGCGCTCGACCTGCTCAACGACACGATCCTGATCGCGCTGCTGCCGTCCGTCGTCATGCTCGTCGGCTCGACGCTGCTGCTCGGCTGGTTCTGGCCGCTGATGGGTGCTGTCGTCGCCGCAGGTTCGGTGCTGTTCATCGCGGTGACGGCGCTGCTGTCGCTTGGCTATGTCGCGCCCGCGGCAAGGCTTGCCAATGCATGGGACACACGCCTGGGCGGCTCGCTGGCCGATGCGGTGAGCTGCAACGCCGTGGTCAAGGGTTTTGGCGCCGAGGAACGCGAGGAAACGCGCCTTGCCAAGGTCGTCGCCAGATGGCGCGCCCGCACGCGCCGCACCTGGGTGCGCGGCACCGTCAACGGCACCACGCAAGGGTCGATGCTGCTGCTTCTGAGAACAGCGGTGATCGGATTTTCGCTGCTTTTGTGGTCGTGGGGGCAGGCGAGCGCCGGCGATGTCACCTTCGTGCTGACCTCGTTCTTCGTCCTGCAAGGCTATTTGCGCGACATCGGCACGCATATCCGTAATTTGCAGCGCTCGATCAACGACATGGAGGAATTGGTCGACTTCCAGTCCGAGCCGCTCGGCATCGAGGATGTGCCCGGCGCCAAACCGATCCGTATCACCAACGGCCGCATCAGCTTCGACAACGTCACCTTCCATTATGGCAGACACCGACTGCCGCTCTATCGCGACTTTTCGGTGGACATCGCGCCGGGCGAACGCGTCGGGCTGGTCGGCCATTCGGGCTCGGGCAAGACGACCTTCGTCAAGCTGATCCAGCGCCTTTACGACGTGAACGCGGGAACGATCCTGATCGACGGCCAGGATATTTCCGGGGTGGCGCAGGCATCGCTGCGCGGGCAGATCGCCATCGTCCAGCAGGAGCCGATCCTGTTTCACCGGTCGCTGGCCGAAAACATCGCCTATGCCCGGCCGAGCGCCACGCAGGCCGAGATCGAGCACGCGGCACGGCTGGCAAGCGCGCACGACTTCATCGTCAATCTGCCGAAAGGTTATGGCACGCTGGTCGGCGAGCGCGGCGTGAAACTATCGGGCGGCGAGCGCCAGCGCGTGGCGATCGCACGGGCTTTCCTCGCCGATGCTAGAATCCTCATTCTGGACGAGGCGACATCCAGCCTCGATTCGGAATCGGAGGTGCTGATCCAGCAGGCGATGGAGCGGTTGATGGTCGGCCGCACGACGCTCGTCATCGCGCACCGGCTTTCGACGGTGCGGGCGCTAGACAGGCTTCTGGTGTTCGATCGCGGCCGCATCGTCGAGGAGGGTTCGCATGACCAACTGATCCGGCTGCAGGGCGGCATCTACCGCCGGCTGTTCGAGCGCCAGGCGCTCGAATTGACCAAGGGGCTGGTGATCTGACGGGTTACAGCGCCGCGCGTCCATTAGAGCGACGTGCGTCCACTTGGACGCACAAAGTACGCTCTAACACTTTGAATCTGCGCATCGTGCTTTCCGAAAAATCGGTTCCGATTTTCGGGCCGATGCGCTAGGACGCGCGGCGCTGCCGCCTTTTCATCGCCTTCGTCATGTTCTATGTCTGCGGCCAAGCGCGGGGGCGTGTCTTGTCAACAGCAAAACCATCCGGTACGCCCCGTTCATGACAGTTACCGTCCGTTTCGCCCCATCACCCACCGGCCGCATTCATATCGGCAATGCGCGCACTGCGCTGTTCAACTGGCTGTTCGCCATGAACAACAAGGGCCGCTTCATCCAGCGCTTCGACGACACCGACGTCGCGCGGTCGACGCAGGAATTCTCCGACGCCATCCTATACGACCTGCATTGGCTGGGCATCTTTCCGGACGCAACGGAGTACCAGTCACGGCGCTTCGAGATCTACGATGCGGCGATGGAGAAATTGAAGGCGGCGCGCCTTCTCTATGCTTGCTACGAAACACCGGAAGAGCTCGATCTCAGGCGCAAGGTGCGCCGCACCCGCGGCCTGCCGCCGGTCTACGGCCGCGAAGCGCTGACGCTGACGCCTGAGCAGATCGCCGAATACCAGTCCGATGGCCGCCGGCCGCATTGGCGCTTTCTACTGCCCAATTTCACCAGCGACCCGCTGCAGCCGGAGCGCACCGAAATCCACTGGAACGATCTGGTGCGCGGCGAGGAAACCGTCGACCTTGCCTCGCTTTCCGACCCGGTTCTAATGCGCGAGGACGGGACCTATCTCTATACTCTGCCCTCGGTAGTCGACGACATCGAGATGGGCGTCAGCCATGTCATCCGTGGCGACGACCACGTCACCAATACCGGCGTGCAGATCGCCCTGTTCCAAGCACTGGGTGCCGAGCCGCCAGTGTTCGGCCATCACAATCTATTGACCACAGCATCGGGCGAGGGCCTGTCGAAGAGGAGCGGCGCGCTGTCCATCGAAAGCCTGCGAGAGACCGGCATCGAGCCGATGGCCGTCGCCTCGCTGGCGGTGCTTGTCGGCACCTCGGAAAACGTCGTGGCGGTGCCTGACATGGCCGAGCTTGCCCGGCGCTTCGATCCGGCTGCGACCTCGAAATCCGCCGCCAAATTCGATCCGGACGAGCTCTTCGTGCTCAACCGCACACTGCTGCACCATATGCCGTTTTCCGAGGCGCGCGACCGGCTGATCGTGCTCGGCGTTTCCGGCGAACAGGCCGAGCCTTTCTGGCTGGCGGTGCGCGGCAATCTCGACAGGCTGGCCGATGCAGCAATCTGGTGGCGCACACTTCGCGACGGCCCGCAGGAGCAGCCGGATTTTTCCGACTTCGACCGCGATTTCCTTCGCCAGGCGTTCGACCTTTTGCCGGAAGACCCCTGGAACGGGTCGGTCTGGAAGGAGTGGACGGGCAGGATCAGGGAAGCGACCGGCCGCAAGGGCAAGGCGCTGTTCATGCCGCTCAGGCTGGCGCTTACGGGGCAGCCTTCGGGGCCGGAGCTTGCAGATCTGTTGCCGCTGCTGGGTCGGGAAGGAACGTTGGCCCGACGACCCTGACCTTGCGCTGTTCCGGCGGCGGCAAGGTCGTCGGCGAGGGCTTGACGGCGAGGCGCTCGATGGCTTCGCGATCGAGCCCGCCTTCAACATTGGCCAAACTCTCGGGGTCGGCGCCTGGATCGGGTTTGGCCACAGGCACCGGATTGAGCGGTGTGGTCTCTACATCGGGGTCAGTTTGTTTCGGGCTTGGCGGATTGCCGGCAATGATCTCGAAATTCTGTGCAGCGTTGCAGCCGCAGGCCGGCGGGCGCGATGTTTCGGGCTGCTTGTAGAGATAGGCGGTCGGCAGTTCGCTGTAGGGCCTGCCGGTTACCGAAGACGTCATGTCAGCCGAATCGTCGCCAATGCCGCGCGTATAAAACACCTGCATCTCGGTGCCGGGGCAGCTTGAACCGCAGTTCTTCTGGTCGCGCTCGAAATCGCCCAGCGAGGCGGCATTCGACATCGGGAAGAAATAGCCGTCGCAGGTGCGCACGCACATGGTGCGAAATTCGCCGCCAAGGCGTGGCAGGTCCAGGCCGTCTGGTTGATTGATCATGCCATCGGGCTGATTGATCATGGCGCGGACACCGCGTTCTTGGTCGGGATCGCTCGGCTCGTCCAGCGCATCGGGCTGACTTCTGGCGTCGCCAAAAAGCCGATCGAGCAGATTTCCTTTGCCGTTCTCACGGTTCGCTTCGAGGACAGGCGCGCGCTTCGAAGGGACGGCGCTGTCGCGGCAGCCGTTGGCGTCGAGCGAAGCCAATATGCGCGCGCGATCGCGGCGCGAGCCGCCGCCGGCGAGCTGCGCGCGCTTGGCCTGCAAGTCATCGAGATTGGCGTTCATGCGCTTGAGCGTGGCCTCGAGTGCGGCGCAAGCGTTGCGGTTGCGGCCGAGCAGCGAAAAGCCGCAGCCGGCGCTATCGGACTGGCGGCCTGCCTTTGAAATCTGCTCGCGCTGCCGCACGATCGCGTCGTCGTATTTCCTGAGCAGGGCCGGCTTGCCGCCGCCACCGCGCGAAGCGGCCGCGAGATCGGCCTGCAACTGGCGGCAAACACCGGAGGCGGCCTTCGGCTCAGTGACGGCAAAGCCTGATGACGCCAGTGCACCGAGCAGCGCCGCGGCACGCGTCAGCTTTAGCGCTTTCTCGCCCCGGGCGTTGGCGCTGCCCCTCACCTGCCTGCCGGCATCCTCTCCCCGTATAGTGACGGGGAGAGGGGCGCTCTTGTCACCGGTTTCGCCAATCACCAGCGTCGCAGGAAGGGCGCCGTGGCTGCGGCCAGCCTCCTTCTCCCCGTCACTATACGGGGAGAAGTGCCCGGCAGGGCGATGAGGGGCTGCGCCGACTTCAACAATTGATGGTCTCCAACGCAAGTTGGATGCCATCATTTGTCTGAAGCTGTTGCCGAGTAGTACGGCGGCATGCGTCAGCTTCACCTCCCGCCCATCATCTACCCGGAACTCCGCTTGCCTTCGCCCGTTGCGAAGCTACCGCGTTGGCGTTTGACTTTAGCTTACTGCAAATCCGGTCTCAGCCCAAATTAACTATGGCCTGCGCCTTGTGGGCCGCTTCGACCACGGCAAGCGCGGTCATGTTGACGACGCCGCGTGACGTCACCGACGGCGTCAATATATGCGCCGGCCTGTCGGTGCCGAGCAGGATCGGCCCGACATGCAGCGCGTCCATCATCGCGCGCAGCGCGGTGAGCGTGATGTTCGCCGAATCGAGATTGGGGAAGACCAGCAGATTTGCTTCGCTCTTCAGCCGCGAATGCGGATAGACGCGCTGGCGCAGCGGCTCCGACAGAGCCGAGTCGGCATGCATCTCGCCGTCGCATTGCAGGTCGGGCGCGATGCGCGCCAGAATCGCCGCTGCCTGCCGCATCTTGAGCGCGCTTGGCGAGTCGCGTGAGCCGAAATCCGAATGCGACAGCAGGGCGGCCTTCGGCTCGATGCCGAAGCGCTGGATTTCCTCGGCTGCCAGCACCGTCATCTCGGCGATCTCCTCGGCGGTCGGATCGACGGTGACATGGGTGTCGGTGAGGAAAATGATGCCGCGCTGCGAGATCAGCATGGAAAGCGTCGACAGGTCGTGATCCTTGATGCCGGCGCGCGGGCCGATGATCAGGGTGACATTGCGCAAATGCCGCTCGAACCGTCCTTCCAGGCCGCAGACCATGGCGTCGGCGTCGCCACGCTTGAGGGCAAGTGCGGCGATCACTGTGTTGTCGGTGCGCACCATGGTGCGCGCGGCTTCCGTCGTGACACCACGCCGGCCGGCGAGTTCGATCAAAAGATCGACATAGTGGCGGTAGCGGGGATCGTCCTCGGGATTGATCAGGCCGAAATCGACGCCCGGCTTAATGCGCAATCCGTAGCGTTTCAGCCGCACCTCGATGACGTGCGGGCGGCCGATCAGGATCGGCTCGGCGATACCTTCCTCCAACACCACCTGGGCGGCGCGCAACACACGCTCATCCTCGCCGTCGGCATAGATGACGCGCTTGGCACTCGACGTTTTGGCCATCGTGAACAGCGGCTTCATGACGAGGCCGGAGCGGAAGACGAAGCGGTTCAGCGTGTCGATATAGACCGTCATATCGGTGATCGGCCGCGTCGCGACGCCGGTGTCGCAGGCGGCCTTGGCCACCGCCGGCGCGATGCGCAGGATCAGCCTGGGATCGAAGGGCGAGGGGATCAGGAAATCAGGCCCAAAGATCGGCGTTTCGCCGGAATAGGCGCGGGCGGCGACATCCGACGGTTCTTCGCGGGCAAGGGCTGCGATCGCCCGCACCGCGGCCATCTTCATCTCTTCGTTGATGGCACTGGCGCCGCAGTCCAGTGCGCCACGGAAAATATAAGGAAAACAAAGTACGTTGTTGACTTGATTGGGAAAATCGGAGCGGCCGGTGCAGATCATCGCGTCGGGTCGCGCCGCCCGTGCCGCTTCCGGCATGATCTCAGGATTGGGGTTAGCCAGCGCCAGGATCAGCGGTTTTGGGGCCATATGCTGGAGCAATTCCGGTTTCAGCACGCCGGCTGCCGAAAGACCCAGGAACACGTCGGCGCCGGGCAGCACATCGGCCAGCGTGCGCGCCTCGGTGTCCTTGACATAGGGGTCCTTCCAGCGGTCCATCTCATCGACGCGGCCCTTGTAGGCGACGCCGAAACGGTCGGTGACCCAGATGTTTTCGACGCGCGCGCCGAGCAAAACCAGTAAGTTGAGGCAGGCAAGGGCCGCAGCTCCGGCACCGGAGGTGACGATCTTGATGTCGGAGATCGTCTTGCCGGCGAATTCCAGCCCGTTGAGCACGGCGGCGGCGACGATGATCGCGGTGCCGTGCTGGTCATCGTGGAAGACCGGTATGGCCATGCGGGCTTTCAGCCGTTCCTCGACTTCAAAACATTCGGGCGCCTTGATGTCCTCGAGATTGATGCCGCCGAAGGTCGGCTCCAGTGCCGAGATCGTCTCGACCATGCGCTCGATGTCAGGCGCGTCGATCTCGATGTCGAAGACGTCGATGCCGGCGAACTTCTTGAACAGCACCGCCTTGCCTTCCATCACCGGCTTGGACGCCAGCGGTCCGATATTGCCGAGGCCGAGCACCGCCGAACCATTGGAGACGACGCCAACCAGATTGGCGCGCGCGGTGTAGTCGGCGGCAGTCGCCGGATTGTCGCGGATTTCCAGACAGGGCGCCGCGACGCCGGGCGAATAGGCAAGCGCCAGGTCGCGTTGGTTGCCGAGCGGCTTTGTTGCCTGGATTTCAAGCTTTCCAGGCCGTGGATGCTTGTGGAAATAAAGTGCGGCTTCGTCGAGGTCCGACCGGGCTGCTTTTTTGTTTTCGCCTTCCATATCGGTCGCCTCTTCAGTTCAGCCCGTTTACTGTTTTGAGTCTCTTAGCATGCAGCCGGGGCTTTTCGAGAGGTGATATGTCGCAAAGTGCGACGCTTATGGCTTCGCATCGCCGTCAGGCTTGTGGTCCCATTGAAATGTTGGATGCCGTCACTGTCCGGGACTTCCGAGCGTGGCGCGCTGCTTCTTGTCGCGTGTCTTGTTGGGATCGTCGATCGCCTCGACCGACTGGATGCATTCGTCAATATACTCCAACGGCAGTCCGTGCTCCCTGCCACCTGCAAGCACAAAGTCCTTGTACCAGCGATAGGGTTTGAGGCCGTCGTCGATGTAGTCGGGAGTGGCGAGATAGGTAAGGACCTTTCGCCTGCGACCTTTGTTGTTAATGACCGTGACCGTCGCGTGCTCGTAGCCGCTGCCGACGCCTTCGGCCTTATCCAGCTTGGCACGATCGGCAGGATCGAAGCTGAACAGGACCCTGATCACGCTACTATCGTTTTCACTGGCAACTGCGTTGCACTTCCCGGATTTGTCCGTGCTGCGTTTATGAAAACGGAGCGCATGACCCGGCAAGGTTGCGATGCCGAGTGGTTTGCAGCTCGGCATGCGTTCGCGCAGCCGGGCGGTCGACATGTTGGACCCATAGGCAAAATAGACGACGTGCTCCGGGGGTCCGGTCTTTGTGTTCTTCAGCGGCTCGATCGTGGGATTTCCCGGCTTCAGGATCGTGCGTAGCGGTACTGTCATTATGCTGCACTCGTCGGTTTCTTCGCCTTCGCGTGTGATGATGGGCTGTCCATCCTCGAGGTCGAGGATTGGAACGGGCCTGCCGGCCCATCCGCAGTCGGCGCAGCGCGGTCTTTCCCAGAGTACACCGGGTGCCTCAGTATCTTCGCCATGTTCGGGTCGGAGATGCGGCGAGCCGCAGTTCGGACATTCGCGAGGCACCCCGCGCAACTCGCGAATGATCAATGATGTCGCCATGCCGATTGCGTGTTGGATCAACGATTCCGAGATCTCGGCATCAATCCAGGTGGCCGACTTTGAATGCGTCAGCCAGTTTGAAAACGTCCATGCGGACTCAAGCGCACTCTTGAGGGCTCCGCGACGCTCTTTATTGGTGTCGCTCGGCAGAAGTTCGTTGCAGATGATCTCCGTCCACGCGCGAAAATTCGCACGCTGTGGCGGTGCGTCTGTCCACATTGCCGCGTCCTGCGCGACGCCGATCAGCTCGAGTAGCGCCTCGCGGCAGCGAACGCCGACGGCCTGATAGTCCGAGAGGTTCTGCGCTTGTGCAACGGCGGTGCCAGCTTCTTCCATCTTCTCGAAGACAGGGCCGAACGGAAGGATGCGTAGGTCGCCTTCCTGTTGTTTTCCCGTTCGGGGGATGCGGAGCATCAGGCCAATATGGAAGGTCAGAGCAAGGTCCATATTAGGGAATTGCTCCTGAGAGTAGAGGTTTGTGCCGCCCGTGATGACCCACCAGCGATCCTTGTTGGTGTGGATGTCCCACACGTCGTGGCGGGTGTTGAGAACGGCCTCCGAGTAGACCTTCTGCATGAAAGTCACTTCTAGGTCGGGCGCCTGCCACTCAAAGTATTCCCGGACTTCCTCGATTTCCTCTTCGGTAGCTTTCAACATGGTCTACTCCGCGACGGGCTAGTCGCACTGCGCTGCAAAGGTTTGCGAAACCTCATCAATAGACCGATGTCGCCCTAGCTTTCAAAGTCCGGCGCGGCAACGCGGGATGTCCGCTTTGGGTCAAGGGCGTGAATTCGACTGAGGGCGAACGAGCTTCCGCTTAGGTGACGTTTTCCCCCGTTCTCAGCCGGTGCCAAACCTTGGATTCTGCCACTAAAACGCGCTGACGTAGAGGCCGCCATCCACCGGTATATTCTGCCCGGTCAGGTAGCCGGCATGAACCGAGCACAGGAAGGCGCAGATCTGGCCGAATTCCTCCGGCGTGCCGAGCCGCTTGGCCGGAACGTTGGCTGCTGCCTGGGTCTTGCGCGCGACAGCGGCAGCCGGATCTTCGGGGGTACCGGCTTCGTGCGGAGGGCGCAGCCTGTCGGTGTCGATCTTGCCCGGCAGCATGTTGTTAATCGTCACATTGCGGTCGATCACCGTCCGCGCGACGCCGGCTAGGAACGAAGTCAGGCCTGCGCGCGCGCCGGACGACAGATCGAGGCCGGGAATCGGAACATAGACCGACAGCGAGGTGATGTTGACGATACGGCCGAAGCCGCGCTCGGCCATGCCGTCGATCACAGCCTGAACCAGTTCGACCGGGGTCACCATGTTCTGGGTGACGCCTTCGAGGATCTTTTCGCGGTTGAGCTCACGGAAATCGCGAAGCGGCGGTCCGCCATTGTTGTTGACGAGGATATCGGGATCGGGACAGGCGGCAAGCAGCGCCTTCTGCACCTCGGGCTTCGACACGTCGCCGACGATCTCGGTCACCTCAACGCCGAATCTTTCGCGCAGTTCGGCGGCGGTCTTGGCCAGTTGGTCGGCGTTGCGCCCGTTGACGACCAGATCACTGCCGGCTTCGGCCAGCGCCATGGCGCAGCCGCGCCCAAGGCCCTTGCTCGAAGCACAGACGATGGCCTTTTTTCCGCGAATACCGAGATCCATGGCGATTTCTCCTCTGATTGGCGCCGCAACCTACTCTTGGGGCTGGACCAATCGCAACCGTCATACGGTTGTTGCATGAATCGGGGCATAGCCTGCTCGGAACCAACGGTGAGAATCCAATGCCTGGCGCAGAGCCCCGCACTTTCCGCAGCATGTTCATCTCCGACGTCCATCTCGGATCGAAGGCGGCGAAGGCCGAGTTCCTCATCGATTTCCTGCGCCATCACGACGCCGATATCATCTATCTCGTCGGCGACATCGTCGACGGCTGGCGGCTGAGACGGAGCTGGCACTGGCCGCAGAGCCACAATGACGTCGTCCAGAAATTGCTGCGCAAGGCCCGCAAGGGCGCCAGCATCACCTACATCGCCGGCAATCACGACGAATTCGCGCGCCAGTTCCAAGGTGCGCATTTCGGCGGCATCGTCGTCGCCGACCGTGCCGTCCACGAGACCGCCGACGGCAAACGTCTTCTTGTCATCCATGGCGACCAGTTCGACACTGTCGTCCACAATGCGCGCTGGCTGGCCTATCTTGGCGATTACGCCTACAACGCGGCCATGCTCGTCAACCGCGTGGTGACGCGGCTGCGCCAACTGCTTGGCCTGCCTTATTGGTCGTTTTCGTCCTGGGCCAAGGTCAACGTCAAAAAGGCGGTGAATTTCATCGGCTCGTTCCAGACCATGCTGACCGAGGAAGCGCGCCGCTCGCATGTCGACGGCGTGATCTGCGGGCACATCCACCATGCCGCGATCGAAAATTATGAGGACGTGCAGTACATCAACACCGGCGACTGGGTGGAGAGTTGCACCGCGGTGGTCGAGCATTTCGACGGCCGGATGGAGATCCTGCACTGGGCGCATGTGCTGCCGGAGGCTCCGGTCGGCAGCGAAGTGCTGGTGCCGATCGACATCAAGGGCAGGGCAGTCCAGGCTGCCTGACGCGATGATGCGTTAGTCTAGGCGGTTTCATCGCTTTTTTTGCCATGTTATGGGATCGACGTGCGTTGCCGGCCGGCCGGCCGATGCCGTGCCGACGGATTGCCTGCTGATGTCCTCCCTGCCGCCGCTTTCACCCGAACAGCTCGTCAAGCCGCGTCATTTCGAGCTGCGCATGAGCCTGATTTTCTTAACGCTTTTCGTGCCGCTCGGGATACATTTGCCATACTTTCCGCTGTGGCTGCAGGCAAACGGCTTTGATGCCGAGCAGATAGCGATCATTCTCGCGGCACCGATGTTCCTGCGCGTTGTGACGACGCCATTGCTTACGGCCCTGGCCGACAGGGCGAGCGACCGCGCCCATGTCTATGTCGCGCTGACGGCCGCATCGCTGACGCTGTCCGCGGGTTATTTCCTGACGCCGAGCTACGCGATGGTGCTGGCCGTTTCGCTGGCGCTCGCCGTGGTCTGGACGCCGCATTCGCCGATTGCCGATTCTCTGGCGCTATCGGGGGTACGCCGCTTCGGCTCCAACTACGCAAGCATGCGCAAATGGGGATCGATCTCCTATCTGTGCGCAAGTCTTGCGGGCGGTTTCATCCTGTCGGCCACCGGCGCCCAGGCTGTTCCGATGATCATCTTCGTGGCATTTGGCGCGGCGCTTGTCGTCGCACTGATCGCGCCGCGGCTCGGCCGCCCCCGCCGTGCCTCGCCGCTTTCGGCGGCCGACATCCAGCAATCGGCACCAAAACTCCTCAACGCCTATTTCCTGTATTTCTCCGTCGGCGTCGGCGTCATCACCGCCAGCCACGCGTTTTTCTACGGCTTCGTCTCGATCTACTGGAAATCGATCGGCATCGGCGATCAGGTGGTCGGGCTGCTTTGGGGTTGGGGTGTGGTGGCCGAGATCGGCATGTTCATGGTCTTCACCCGGGCTTTCGGCTCCTTCTCGGTGGTGTCGATCATGGTGATGGCCGGGATAGGCGCGATCGTGCGTTGGATTGCCTTCCCTTTGATCTGGCCGCTCGGCCTTGGCGTCGCCGGATTTTTCGCAGTCCAGACGCTGCATGCGGTCTCCGTGGCGCTGGTGCTGATCGGCCTGCAGAAAATGATCGGTGAGACGGTCGCGGAGGAACGCACCGGGGCCGCGCAAGGCATCGCCTATTTCTCCAACGGCTTTTTCACCGCCGTGGTGACGCTGATGTCCGGCCCACTCTACGACCGCTTCGGCGCGGGCGGCTTTTTTGCCATGATCCCGATCGCCCTGGTCGGCCTTGTGCTGATCGGGCTTGCCGCGCGTTCAGCCCCACAGCGCCGTATCGGGCGGTGACACCAGCGAGCCCTGGTAGACAAGGCCAGGCACACGGTCGCGGGCCAGCAGCAGCGGACCGTCGAGATCGACGAAATCGGCATCCTGCGCCAACAGCACCGCCGGCGCCATGGCCAATGAGGTGCCGACCATGCAGCCGACCATCACGCTAAAACCCAGTTCGCGGGCGCGCTCGCGAAGGACGAGGGCTGCGGTCAAGCCGCCCGATTTGTCGAGCTTGATGTTGACGGCATCGTAAAGGCCGACAAGCGAGGCAAGCCCCTCTGCCTCATGCACGCTTTCATCGGCGCAGATCGGCACCGGATGCGCGATGTGGCGAAGGATGCCGTCACGCCCCGCCGGCAGCGGCTGTTCGATGAGCGCAATGCCGTGCTCGGCGGCAAAGGCGAGGTTTGCAACGATGTTGTCGTCCGTCCAGCCCTCATTGGCGTCCAGGATGATTCGGCTCGCCGGTGCCGCCTCCCTAACCGCGCGGATACGGGCCATATCGTTGTCGCCGCCGATCTTGACCTTGAGCAGCGGGCGCTGGACGTTGGCGCGGGCCTGGGCTGCCATCGCTTCGGGCTCACCGAGCGATAGCGTGTAGGCCGTCTCGAGCGCCCTCGGCGGAGCCGCGCAGATGCTGGAGGCGACCGGCTGGCCTGTGATCTTCGCCTCCAGGTCCCATAGCGCGCAGTCGACGGCGTTGCGCGCTGCGCCCGCCGGCATGGCGTCGAGCAGCGCGGCCCGGCTGATACCGCCTTCAATCTGCTCCCGCATCGCCTCGATCACGTCGCGGACACCGTCCATGGTCTCGCCATAGCGCTTGTAGGGGACGCATTCGCCGCGCCCGCTATGGTTGGCTTGGCTGATCGTGCACGCGATCACCTCGGCTTCGGTTTTCGAACCGCGCGAAATGGTGAAGGTCCCGGCGATGGGAAAGCGCTCGGACTCGACCGAAATGACACGCGCCATATTTTTCTGCTCCGGCTGTGCGACAACAAGCTTGTCGGCAAATCGACAGGGGGGTTCCGTCAGGCTAAACAGGACGCCATGTTGACGATCCGCAAACGCGACGCAAGCGGCACGACCGCCAAGGAGGCCGACCACCAGCCGCGCGTTGTTGTCGGCGAGGAGGGCGGCGTTCTCGGCTGCGCTTTCTCCGGGACCTGGACGACACGCACCGTGGCGCTCGTCGATGCCGAGATGCGCAAGATCGAGCAACGCAGCGGCTTTCAGACGCTGGCGCTCGACCTCTCGCATATCGAGAAGATGGATACCGCCGGGGCCTGGGTGATCGACCGTCTGGTCAGCGCCTTCGAAAAGCAGGCTGTGGAAATCACGATGCAGGGGCAAAGCGAGATTGCCTCGATCCTGCTCGGCGCCGTCGGTGACGCCGTTCGACGCGAACCTGATTCCGGCACCGTCAGGCCGCCGAATATCGTCATTCGCGCGCTCGAGGCGGTTGGCCGGCGCGTCTATGAGATGCGTGACGATTTCCTGGCCTCGATGAACATACTGGGCGCCACGATCCGCGGCGCGCAGATGAAGCTGGGCCGCGGCCATGCGGTCAATCCGGCGGCGATCTTCAACCAGATCGATCGCATGGGCGTCGGCGCCATCCCGGTGGTCGTGCTGATGTCGGCCATCGTCGGCGCGATCGTGGCCCAGCAAGGCGCCTACCAGCTCAGCTATTTCGGCGCCGACATCTTCGTCGTCGATCTGGTCGGTGTGCTGATCCTGCGCGAACTCGGCGTGCTGATGACCGCGATCATGATCGCCGGCCGTTCGGGCAGCGCGATCACGGCTGAGATCGGCTCGATGAAAATGCGCGAGGAGGTCGACGCGCTGAAGGTCATCGGGCTCAATCCAATCGGCGTGCTGGTGTTTCCGCGGTTGGTCGCGCTGGTCATCGCACTGCCTTGCCTGACGATCATTGCCAATTTCGCGGCACTCGGCGGCGGCATCCTGGCCGCATGGCTCTACTCCGACATCGCACCGGCCGCCTTCATCGACCGGCTGCGCGTTGCCATCGATCTCAGCACCATCTTTGCCGGTCTGATCAAAGCGCCGTTCATGGCAATGATCATCGGCACGATCGCCTCCGTCGAAGGCATGAAGGTCGGCGGCAGCGCCGAATCGCTCGGGCAACACGTGACTGCTTCCGTGGTGAAGTCGATCTTCGTGGTGATCATCCTCGATGGGCTTTTTGCTATGTTCTACGCAGCGATCGAGTTCTGACATGGCGCTGCTGGGCACAAAGCCGACCAGGACTACGAAAAGGGCGGAAGAAGACGAGATTGTGCTTTCCGCGCAGGACATCACCGTCTCCTTCGCCGACAAGGTCATTCTCGACAGATTGTCGCTCCATATCCGGCGCGGCGAAATCCTCGGCTTCGTCGGGGCCTCGGGCGCCGGCAAGTCGGTTCTCCTGCGCACCATACTCGGGCTGACGGGCAAGCAGTCGGGGACGATCAAGCTGTTCGGCGTCGATGTCGAAAAGGCGAGCGAGAGGGAGCGTCTTCGCATCGACATGCGCCTTGGCGTCCTCTTTCAGCACGGCGCTCTGTTTTCGGCGCTCACGGTTCTCGAAAACGTGCAGGTGCCGATGCGCGAATATCTCGATCTGCCGAAAAAGCTGATGGACGAGCTGGCGATGCTCAAGGTCGAACTGGTCGGGTTGCCGCCGGATGCGGCGCAGAAATTCCCGTCCGAGCTTTCCGGCGGCATGATCAAGCGTGCGGCGCTGGCGCGCGCGCTGGCGCTCGACCCGGACATCGTGTTCCTGGACGAGCCGACATCAGGCCTCGATCCGATCAGCGCGGCCGAGTTCGACGAACTGGTCGTCAAGCTGCGCGATACCATGGATCTGACCGTGTATATGGTCACGCACGATCTCGACACGCTGTTCACCGCTTGTGATCGGGTGGCCGTGCTCGGCAAAAAGAAAGTGCTGGTCGAAGGCACGATCGACGACATGCTCAGAAGCGAGGAACCCTGGGTGAAATCCTATTTTCGCGGAAAACGTGCGCGGCAACTTGATCTTGCGGCCCGCGCATAGCCATAAGTGGGTAAATGGAAACCAGAGCCAACTACGTCATTGTCGGCATTTTCACGCTAGCCGCGATCCTGGCAGCATTCGCGTTCGTCTATTGGACGGCCGCGATCGGCGACAGGGGTGAGACGGCGATGCTGCGGGTGCGCATTCCGGGATCGGCTTCCGGCCTCGGCCGCGGCAGTTTCGTGCTGTTCAACGGCGTCAGGGTTGGGGATGTCAAGCGCGTCTATATCGACCTCGCCAATCCGACCGCCGCCATAGCCGACGCCGAAATAGACCGCACGACGCCGATCACCAAATCGACGCAGGCCGATATCGGCCTTGCCGGCCTCACCGGTCAGGCCAATATCGAACTCAAGGGCGCCGACCCCAAAGAAGTGAACCTTCTCGATCAGGCGGAGGCGGAGGGCCGCGTCGCCGAGATCGTCGCCAACCCGTCGGCGGTCACCAACCTATTGCAGACGGCGCAGAACATCTTCACCCGCGCCGATACGGTTCTCTCCCAACTCGAAGGATTCACCAGGGACGTTCGCGGGCCGCTGACGCAGACCGTCAACAATGTGCAGACCTTCTCCGATGCGCTGGCCAAGAATTCCGACGGCATCGACAAATTCCTCGCCAGCGTCAGCTCGCTGTCCGACGAGTTGAGGGGCGTCTCGGGCAAGCTCGACGGCACGCTGAAGGCGGCGGAAGGACTGCTCAACGCCGTCGACAAGGATCAGATCAAGAGCATCGTCGCCAATGTCGACACGGTGACCACGAACCTGAAGGAAACCAGCAAGCAGTTCGACAGGGTCGTGAGGAATGTCGACACGGCGGTGGGATCGATCAACGATTTCGCCCAAAGGACGCAAGGCACGCTGGCCAAGGTCGACGGTGTTCTCGACGGTATCGACCCGGCACAGGTTCGCACCGCGCTGGCCAACATTCAGAAGGCCAGCGAAAACGCCAACGAGGCTGCCGCCGACATCGCCAAGGTGACCAGCAAATTCGCCAACCGTGCCGACGACATCGACCAGACGATCAAAGACGCGCAACAGCTCGCGGAGCGTCTCAACGACGCTTCGGTGCGCGTCGACGGCATCCTCGCCAAGGTCGATACGTTGCTCGGCTCAGGCCAGGCCGACGGCATGATAGCCGATGCCAGGAATACGCTGAAATCGTTCAAGCAGGTCGCCGACACGCTGAACGCCCGCCTCGGCACCATCACCGACAATCTGGCGCGATTCTCAGGTCAGGGCTTGCAGGACGTCGAGGCGCTGGTCCAGGACAGCCGCCGTTCGATCACCCGCATCGAAGAGGCGGTCACGGATCTCAGCCGCAATCCGCAGCGGATCCTGTCAGGCGGCGAGGGCGAGGTTCGGCAATTCGACGGCAGGGTGCGGCGTTGACTTCGACTTTTGCCCGCCCCAAGAACAGCAGGCAAGTGCACTGCGGATGCGGATTGCTCATACGATTCGGGGACAACGGGATCGCGGGTGAAGTCGGGGGTGCTTAAATTGGGCGGGGTCAAATCGGGCGGGCTCAAAGCGGGTGTGGCGTTGCTTACGCTTTCGCTAGCCAGTTGCGCGTTTTTGCCGGGCGGCGGGCCGGCGCCCCTGGATACATTCGAACTGTCGGCGCCGCCGCTCGATGCGCGCGGCCGCAGCCGCCGCCAGATCCTCATTGCCCAACCCTCCGCGCTCAAGGCGCTGGACAGCCAGAACATCGTCATCAAGCCTTCCGTGCGCTCGATCCAGTACCTCAAGGGCGCGCAATGGGCCGATCGGCTGCCGCTGATCGTGCAGGCGCGGCTGGCCGAGACATTCCAGCACTCGGGCAGCTTCGCCGGTGTCGGCAAGCCGGGCGAGGGGCTGGCGATCGACTACCAGGTGATCGTCGAGGTCCGTTCCTTCGAAGTCCGGGTCGACGGCGGCGAACATGCCGAGGTCGAGCTCTTTGTGCGGATACTGAACGACCGCAATGGCGAGGTGCGCGCCTCGAAGAGCTTTACCGCGACCGCACCGGTCTCGGGCAGCGGCAACCAGGCCTATGTCGGCGCGCTCGACAGGGCATTCGGCGATGCCGCCAAGGACATCGTCCGCTGGACCGATTCGGTGATCTGACACAGCCTAGGCCACCGGGCGCAGCTTAGGATCAAACTCAATGGGTCAGGTTTCGGTGACAAACCAGCCATTCACTGCCCCGCAGACGGAGTCTGCAGAGTTCGAAAGCGGTCGCAGAAGCCCAACATAAAGGTCTGCCGCCCCTGCGGGGGTCAGAACAAGAACTGTTCCCGTAGACACGCCAAGAAGAACAGACCACGAACCTACTTGCTAGCGGAACGAGAGGGATCACTGCCCCCGGTAAGCGGTCTAGGGAACGCTTGGCTGGAGCGGGCTTTCGCCCCGATCAGCCTGGATGCTCTCAACGCAAAGGCCGAGATGCTGGAGCGGCTCGACAACAAATATATCATCGGGGCGGCCGTACTTCGCCGCGCCGCGGCTGAACTGGCAACGCACTTCGATATTCTTGAGATCGGCGGGCGCCGGATATTCACCTACGAAACCTGCTATTTCGACGATGCGGACCGGCAGAGTTATTTCAATCACCATCAGGGCCGGCGCAGGCGGGCGAAAGTCCGAATCCGGAAATACATTGAGGCAGGGCTGTGCTTCGTCGAGGTGAAGCTCAAGGACAAGCGCGGCGCCACCATCAAGAAGCGACTGCCCTACGATCCCGTCAAATTCGGTGTCCTTGATGAGACAGCTCTGGGTTATGTCCACGGCGTCTATTTCGACCAGTATCGTCAGGACTTTCCATACGAACTCTCGCGGGTCATCGACATGCGCTATGTCCGCATGACGCTTGTCGCCAAGGAGGGCGGCGAGCGTATGACGATCGATAGCCAGTTGCGTTTTTTTGCTCCTGGCTCATCGCACGCCGTTCGTGATGATCGCTTCATCCTAGAAACGAAATCCGCGAACGGCAACGGGATAGCCGACCGCATTCTGCGAACGCTGCACCAGCACCCGACCAAGCACTGTTCAAAATACTGCACGGCGATCGCGATCCTGAACCAGGGAACGAAGCACAACAAGTTTCTTCCGGCTCTCCGCAAGCTTGGGAGCGTTCCCGCGCAACAACTCGAATTGGCCATCTCACCGATCGAAAAGGAATTAGCCGCATGACAAACCCAAGCGGAATTCGCCGCATGTTCAACCGCCTTGCATGGGCTTCGCTGCTGCTTGCCTCAACCGCGATGACAACGCCGAGTGCGGTCGGAGCCGGCGCGGCAAGCCTGGAGGCCTTGGACAGCATGGAAGTGCCCGCGGAGGGCGCAAACGGAATGAGAATCGAGGAATTCTCCGGCCGGGCCTGGGATGAGGATGAGCAACTTCTCTATGCGGTCTCCGATGGCGGCGTTCTCCATCATTTTCGCGTTCGCATGGACGGGATTCGGATCGCGGAGATCCAACCCGTCTTCTCCGTCCCGATCGCGGCGACGGCAAGTCAGGCTTCCGGCGGGTCCGTCACCAATGCGGAAGGCCTCACCGCGCTCAATGACGACAATGGCGAGCAATCCGACACCGAGTTGCTGATCGCGTTCGAAGACGGGCCCGCGATTGTCCGCTTTACACCGGAAGGCAAAAAGATCGGTGACATATCACTGCCTGGTCCGTTGGCGGACGAGACGCAATACAGCAAGAAAAACAGCCGCCTTGAAGCGGTCGCGTTCGACAAGCGTCATGGCATGCTGACGGCGCCGGAACGGCCCCTGGAGGGCCAGCCAGAAGACAGCCACACGCTTTATGCGGCTGACGGAACGACCTGGTCCTTCGAGGCTTTCCAGCCCGATAGCAGGCTCAAGGCGATCCAGAAGTTGCCGGACGGCAATCTCCTTGTTCTGGAACGAACCCGCGAGGAAAAGGGCGGCGCACCGACAGCGCGCCTGCGCTATCTCGACTTTGCTGCGTGCTCCGCTGAACAGGAGTGCCACCTTGCCGAGCTTTCAGCCGTGCCTGATGCAATGCTGGTGAACAACTTCGAGGGACTGGCCCGCCTCTCGGACGACCTGTTTCTCATGGTCACCGACAAGACAAAGAAGGACGCTGAACCGACGACTTTCGTCCTGTTCAAGGTCACGGCGACCCCGTGAATAAGCAGCCGATGGCAGAGCAATGAAGCCGTTCTACCCAACGCATTCAACCCTAGCGAGTTATCCCGATGTTTCTTCCTTCAGACAATCTTTGGTTCAGGCAAGCTGTTTTACACGATTGATGATGCTGCGCTCGCGGCCCACGACAGTACCAAGGCGCTGGATGAGATGCTCAATCCCACTGCCCGCGCCACGGGCCTGGAGGCGATCAAGCTGGCTCGGCGGCGCGAGCAGCGCAAAAACCTTGTCCTGATGCTCACGGCCAGAGACAGCCTGCAGGACAAGGTCGAAGGGCTGAAGGGTGGCGCCGACGACTATCTCACCAAACCCTTCGCCTTCGACGAACTGATCGCGCGGATGGAACCGCTGCTTCGTCGCGGCACCAGCGCAGGCGCAGACCCGGTGCTAAGGGTCGGTGACCTGTTGCTCGATCCGACCAGCAAAAAGGTCTGGCGCGGCGAGCGCGAGATCAGCTTGACGGCCAAGGAATTCAGGCTTCTCACCTATCTGATGTCGCATTCCGGCGCCGTCATCAGTCGTACGCGCCTGCTCAACAACGTTTGGGATCTGAGCTTCGACCCGGAAACGAAGGTGGTCGATGTCTACATACGCTACCTTCGTCGGAAGATCGATTGTGCAGGGGAGCGGCCGCTTATCAAGACCGTGCGCGGCTTCGGTTACGAGATTTCGGCTTGAAGCAAGCTGTCGGACGTAAGAGCAGCTCTTACCCCCTCTAACCGCGCTTGCCAAAATCTAATCCGGCGTTCTCCAAATATAGCCAAGCTCCGGCGAGGTTTTAGCCGGCTGTCCATACTTGGTGCGTCTCGCCCCTTGGTTGGGAGCATATCAACCTCACCGGCATTTATTCCTCTGGCGAGCCGCGAAATCTCGTCGACGGATACATGCCGCTGCGCCTGTCAAAGGGGATTGCGCGAGCAGCGTAAGGCCGATCGACAATCGGCTGACCTAGCTCAGTGTTCGTAGTCTGTTCTTTCTTAGTATGTCCGCGGGAACAGTTCTTGTTTTCGCTCCTGTTCCAAAAAAACCTCAGAACTTGTGTCGGATTGGTCAGGACCGGTTCGTCCTTGGGCATGGATCGACACTCCAACCACAAGGATAAATCGATATGCCCAGTACCGTACGCCTGCACCGCGTCCTGGCAACCAGCCCGGAAAAAGTCTACCGCGCTTTCCTTGAGGCGGACGCGCTCGCGAAATGGCTACCGCCCAACGGCTTTACCTGCACGGTTCATCATCTGGAACCCAAAGTCGGCGGCATATTCAAGATGTCGTTCCGCAACTTCACAACGGACCAAAGCCACGCGTTTGGCGGCGAATATGTCGAGCTCGTTCCGGGCGAACGCCTGCGCTATACGGACAAGTTCGACGATCCTAACTTACCCGGCGAGATGCAGGTGACTGTGATATTGAAGAAAGTATCAGTCGGCACGGAGCTGGATATCACGCAGGCAGGTGTTCCGGACGTCATTCCAGCTGAGGCTTGTTATCTCGGTTGGCAGGACTCGCTACGAAACCTGGCAAGGCTCGTCGAACCGGAGATCAATCAATAGAGCATCATCCCGAGGACGCGGGGACGGCATGAAAAAGGCGGGAAATTTTCCCGCCTTTTGGTCGCTGTCGTCCGATCAATGCAGGCGGCCGCTGGCGTGGGCAAGCATCGTATAGACCTTGCCGGTGTCTGACGTCAGGTAGGTCTGCGCCATCATGTTGTCGCGGTCGTTGCGCGACACATCCTTGAGCAGCTTTTCGAAATCGTCGCAGTAACGGTCGACGGCGGCGCGGAATTCCGCCTCCATCTGATATTTGCGACGGATCTCGTCGAAAGTCTGCTGGCCCTTCAGCGTGTAGAGACGCCGCGTGAACACGTCACGCTCGCCGCGCCGGTAGCGGTCCCAAAGCTCGATCGAGGCGTCGTGATCGATGGCGCGGGCGATGTCGACGGAAAGCGAATTGAGCGACTCCACGACGTGAAGCGGCGAGCGCTGGGCCGGTGCCGAGCGTGGCGCTTCCGAAGGTGCAGCGGGCTTGGCGCCCTCATCGCGCGATGCCCCGGTCAAGAGATCGCGCACCCAGCCGCCCTGCGGCGTACGGCCATTGGGGTCGCGCTGGCGCGGCGCCGTCTCAGCCGGGCGTTCCAGGTCGAGCGCGCCGCGCAGTGCGGTGTCACCCGATGGCGCCTGCGGGGCACGAGGTTCGGGTTGCTGGGCCGGAGGACGGCGCAGCGGCTCGGTGGCGCGCGCGGCAGGAGCTTGCGGCGCAGGACGCAGGTTGCGCGGCTCCGAGGAATCGGTGCTGCGGCCCGATTTCGCAACGATTTCAGATAGTTCCTTCAGCGCGTTGATCTGCTCGGAAACGGCGCGGCGGATGGCCGTGGTCGATTCCTTTGCCTCTTCCGGCATCTCGATGACGCCCTTCTTGAGCTCGGCGCGGGTGAGATCGAGCTCGCTCTTGATCGAGCCGGCGGTGCGCCGCATCTCCTCGGTCGCGTCGGCGAAGCGCTTCGTTGCCGAATCGACGACATCGGCAATGGCGGTTCGAATCTTGTCCGCCGACTCCAGCGTCTTCCCTTCGGCGTTCTGCAACGTCTGGCCGACCAGATCCTCGAACGAGCGCATGACCTTTTCGAGATCCTCCGACTTCTTGACCAGGCCGACGGCGAGGTCCTCCAGCGACGATTGCCTTTCCAGCGTGTGTTCGAGGTTGCTCTGGGCCGAGCTCAACAGATCCGAAGCACTGGACAGCAACCGGCTGTGCTCGTCGAACTTGGTGGCGATCGAGGCAACCTCGCGCAAGGTCGCGGATGACAGCTCGGTAAGCCGTGTCGTGTTCGAATCGACCAGGCGCGCCGAGCTGGCGAAGGTCTGCGCGGCTTTTTCCGTCGTCGCGGCAAAGCTTTGCGTGCTGCCGGTCAGGCGTTCGTCGACCTGGCCGAGATTGGCCGCCGCCTGCTCGATCAACTGACCGAGCTGCGAGCTCGAGGTGCTCATGCGTCCGATGAGATCGGCGACACTGTCGGCGAGCGTCGAGCGCGCGCCTTCGATGGCCGACAATGTTTCGGCCGTGCGGCTGGCGAGCGCATTGACGAGGGTGGCGTTTTCACTGCGCAGCTTCTCGGTGGCGCGTTCGGTCACCTCTTCCATGCTCTTTTGCAGTTCCGAGCCGCCCTGGGCGAAGCGCTCGACCAGCGGCCGTGCCGTTTCGTCGAGGATTTTCGAGATCTCGGCCGAACGTGCCGCAAGCATGGTGTTGAGCTCGCGGGTGTTAGTGCCGATGGTCTTCGCTGCGTCGTTGGTGCTCTGGCCGATATGCTGGCCGACCGCAGTGAAGGTTTCGGCGATCGAGTTGGCGCGCGAAATAAGTTGCGCCTCAGCGGTCGAAACCTGCTCGTTGAGCTTCTGGCCTATCGTTTCGGTGGTGTAGACGAGACGGTTTTCGACGCCGGCAACCTGCTCCTCGACGCGAGCTGCCGCAGCCGCCGCGCTGGATGCCAGGCGCTCGTCGGCGCCGGCGAGTACCTGCTCGATTTCACGGGCGTGGACAGCCAGTTCCTGACCGGTCTGCCTCGCACGTTCGGCAACCCGCTGCTCGGTGCTGGCAAACGCCCCGACGATGTTGTCGGCATGTTCTCCGATCGTCGACGAGCTGTCTGCGATACGGGACACCAGACGGTGATCGGCCTCGTCGAAGATACGGCCGATTTCGGACGCGCGGGCCGACAGCGCTTCCGAACCTTCGGCGATGCGCGAGATCAGCTGCTGGTCGGCGGCATCGAAAATGCGGCCAAGGTCCGATGCCCGCGCTGCTAGCGCTTCGGCCGATTCGCCGATGCGCACGCCGAGCCGTTCGTCGGCGCCTTCGAAATTGCGCAGGATGTCGCCGGCGCGTGCCGCCAGCGACTGCGCCGTTTCGACCGCGCGGGCAACCAGCTTCTGGTCCGCCGCATCGAATGTACCGGCGATCTCGCTGGCACGAGCGGCCAGCTGGTCGGCCGTTTCCTGGGCGCGCGTCAGCAAGGAGTTCGATGTGTCGTCGACACGGGCCATGATTGCGCTCGATGTATCCTCGGCCCGGGCAATGAGCGCGCTCGACGTGTCTTCGGCACGCGCGGCGAGGCGGCGATCCGCCTCCTCGAAGGTGCGGGCGATATCCTCCGCCCTGGCGAGCAAGGCGGCAGAGGTCTGCTCGGCACGTTCGGCGATCTTGCGATCGGCGTCGCTGAACGCCGCGCCCGCCTGCTCATGCAGCGCGCTGGTGACTTCCATGACCTTTTCACGCAGCGCTCCCGCAACGAAGACGGCGCTCTTTTCGAGCACGCTGCGGACGTTGTCGACACCGGTCGACAGCGCGCGCTCCATGGTTCCGGCGCGCTCCTCGATGACGCCGGTCTGGCGGCTGAACGCCTGTTCGATCTTTTCGACGTTGGCGGCAATGGCGTCCGAGATGTCGGTGCTTCTGGCGCCGATCTGATCGATATGGCCGGACAGGGAACGGTCGACTTCCTTGCGCGTATCGGCGAGCTTGGAGAGATCGTCCTCCAGCGCACGGGTCAGGGCGTCGCGGCCTTCGGCCAGCTTGCCGACATGCCCGGCGATGATGTCGTCCACCTCGCTGCGGCTCGCTGCAATTTTCTGCAGGTCTGCTTCCAGCGCGCGTCTAAGGATATCGCGGCCTTCGGCCAGTTTCTCGACTTGGCCGGCAACCAGCCCGTCGATGCTCGACCGGCTTTCCGCCAGCTTGGCGAGATCGTCTTCCAGCGCCTTGGACAGGATCGAGCGGTCCTGGATGAGCTTCTCGGCGTGGCTGTTTACGAGACCGTTGACGCTGCCGAGATCGGCCTCCAGCGCCCGCGCAAACTCTGCACGATTGTCGGTCAGCTGCTGGGACTGGTCGGCGACGACACCCTTGATGGTATTGAGGTCTGCTTCCAGGGCGCGTCTGAGAATGTCGCGGCCTTCGGCCAGCTTCTCGACCTGGCCGGCAACCAGCCCGTCGATGCTCGACCGGCTTTCCGCCAGTTTGGCGAGGTCGTCTTCGAGCGCCTTGGACAGGGTCGAGCGATCTGCGGCGAGCCTGTTCATGTGATCGGAGACAAGGCCGTTCACATTCTGCAGGTCGGTTTCCAACGCTCGCGACAGTTGGCCACGATCTTCCGCCAGCTTTTCGGACTGGCCTGATATGACGTCCTTGATCGTGTTGAGATCGGATTCCAGCGCGCGCTTGAGAATGTCGCGGCCTTCGGCCAGCTTCTCGACCTGGCCGGTAACCAGACCATCGATGCTCGACCGGCTTTCCGCCAGTTTGGCGAGGTCGTCTTCGAGCGCCTTGGACAGGATTGAACGGTCCTCGGCGAGTCTGTTCATGTGATCGGAGATAAGGCCATTCACGCTCTGCAGGTCGGTTTCCAACGCCTTGGAGAGCTGACCACGGTCTTCCGCCAGCTTTTCGGACTGGCCTGATATGACGTCCTTGATCGTGTTGAGATCGGATTCCAGCGCGCGCTTGAGGATGTCGCGGCCTTCGGCCAGCTTCTCGACCTGACCGGCGACCAGCCCGTCGATGCTCGCGCGGCTGTCCGCCAGCTTGGCGAGGTCTGCCTCGAGCGTCTGCGAAAGCAGGCTGCGATCGTCGGCGAGCCTGCCCGAATGGTCCTCGATCAAGCCTCGGATCCCGGACAGGTCGCTTTCAAGCGAGCGCGAAAGCAGGCTGCGGTCCTCCGCCAGTTTGGCGGAATGGCTCTCGATGAGATCCTTGATGCCGACAACGTCGGTTTCCAACGCCTTGGCGAGAATGGCGCGACCTTCGGCGATCTTCTCGACCTGACCGGCGACCAGGCCGTCGATGCTCGCGCGGCTGTCCGCCAGCTTGCCGAGATCGGCCTCGAGGGCGCGTGAAAGAATGCTGCGGCCTTCGGCGAGCTTGCCAACGTGACCGGCAACCATTTCGTCAATGATCGTGCGGGCTTCTACAAGTTTTCCGGAGTCTTCGTTCAAAGCCTGTGAAAGCCTGTTACGGCCCTCTTCGAGCCGTTCGAGATGGCTGCCGAGCGAAGCATCGATGGTGGCGCGCGACTCGTTGACCTTGCGCAGATCCTCTTCGAGGGCGCGCGAGATCAGGTTGCGGCCTTCGGCAAGCTTCTGCACCTGGTCGGTGACAGCCGCGTCGATGCCGGCGCGGCTTTCGGCGAATTTCGCCAGATCGGCCTGCATGGCCGCCGCCATGCGTTCGCGGCTTTCGGAAAGCTTGCGGCTGTGGTTCTCGACGGCTTCTTCGATGCCGACGCGGGCATCGGCAAGCCGCTGGATGTCGGCGTCGAAGGAGCGCGACACCACATGACGGGCCGCTTCCATGCGCCCGGCGAAATCGCCGGCGCGTGCTTCAAGCATGGACGAAGTCGACGAAACGATGTCGGCCATGTCGGCGCCGATCTGGGTCTTGCCCTGATCGATCATCGCCGACAGCGTCTCTTTGCTCTCCTGGAAGGTATGGGCGATTTCGCGCGCGCGCTCGACCAGCGTCTCGTTGATCTGGCGTGCGCGAGCCTCGAGCGCGGCGTTGAGCTTCTGGGTGCCGGTGTCCAGCGCCTCGGCGCGGGTCTGGAATTCACTGATCAGCGCCTGGCCGCGTTCGGCCAGCGTCCGCTCGATGCCGTCAAGGCTGGCTTCAAATTCGGAGTTGAGCGTACGCGCTGCGCCGCCGAGCAGCGACACCATGCCGGAGGTCCGATCGTCGAGCAGATCGGTCAGCGACCGCGTGAGGCCGTCGGTCGTGTCCGTCAGCTTGGCGATGCGTGTATCGAGAAGGCTGGCGAAGGCTTCGCCGGAGGTCGACAGCCGGTCCGTGATCGATTCGAGCCGGCCCTCCACCGAATCGAAGATCGACAGCGAGCTTTGGTTGATCCTGTCGATCAGCGTGTCGCCGGAATTGGTGATCGTCATCGACAGGTTGGTCGAGGCGTTGAGGATGCTGTCGCGAATGATGTCGCTGGCAGCCCCGATTTCGTCCTTCAGCGTCTCATGCGCGCCGGTGATCGAGGCGCGCACGCGTTCGGCGTGGGTGACCACCGCTTCGCGCTCGCTGCCCAACCCGTCGACAAGCGAGCGGATACGCGATTCATTCTCCGAGTAGGAGCGTTCGATCTGGTTCACCTCGCTGTGGACCAGGGTTTCGAGCTCGACGGCCCGCGCAAGCGTGCGCTCGATGCCTTCACCCATGGCCGCCACCTCGCGGCGGACGGCTTGCCCGATCATCATGACGCGATCCTGGGCGACATTTTCCGGCTCGGTCAGGCGGAAGGCCACTTCGGTCATCGACTGAGCGGCGATACGCATTTCCTGCGCGCGGCGAATCATGGCTGCAAACGCCCAGAACAGGAGGACGGGCAGGATCGCAGCGATCGCCAGGCCGATCAGTTCGGGACGGGCGAAAAATTGGTCGGGCGTGCGGATTTGCCAGATGCCTGGCCCAAACAGCAGATTAGCCAATGCACCGGCGCCCGCGATCCAGGCGAGCGAAACGAGCGCCACGACCCAATAGATCGTGTTCGAGGCACGCCGATTGAGGGTGTGCAGCAGCGTCTTGTAGTCTTTTTGGCGAGGGTCATTGGCCGGGGTGAAGCCGGCCGGCTGCGTGCCATTGCGCGTTTCCACAGGGCGCAGCAGTTCAGCCGGCTTAGCCTTTGCCGCGGGCCTTGCTTTCTGGTCCTCGGCTTTCTGATCCTGGTTGGCGGCTGGCTCCGTCTTCTGAATCTGGTTGACGACAGGTTCGGCATTCTGGCTCTGGCTGGCGACAGGCTCGGCATCCTGGTTACGGCCTTCGCGTGCCAACTCGTCGGCGGCTTGCGATATCTGCGCTTCCAGATCTTCCATCGACGCTGCGATGTCGAGGTCGCCACCAGCATCCCCGTTCAGATCGATATCAAGCGCTTTTTCGAGTTCCCTGGCTACGTCGTTGTCGAGCGTTCTTGTCGTCGTTGTTTTCTTCGCCATGCCTTCGCTACCCTGTACAAGCTGCCGCGGGACTTATTGTGCTTTTCGTGTACCCACGCAAGAGGCTGAAAATGACCTGTCGTATCGTAATGACACACCGGGGTAAAGAAAACATGCATTCGGCGTGATACGTAAAACTTTAAATATAAGGTTAACGAAACTGTGATTCCGACGCCGTTATCGCAACATTTTTCCGGGCCAATCATTAACCCGGCGTCCACAGGAAAGGCCTATTTTTTCGCGACAGTCGAAGAACGGAGTTGCAGATTCATGCGTGGCGAAAACGGCATTGCCTTCTCGATGCCCGGCGGCGATGTGTCGGGAACGGCCGGGTCGCGACCGGTGGACCTGGCGCATCTGGCGCGTCAGACGATGGGCGACCGCAGCCTCGAACAGGAGGTGCTGGCGCTGTTCGTGCAGCAGGCGCTGTCCGTTCGCGACAGGATCGTCGACGCCGATGTGGGGCAGAGACTGCTTCTGGCGCACGGGCTGAAAGGTTCGGCGCGCGGCGTCGGCGCCTTCGCTATCGCCGATTGCGCCAGCGCGATCGAACTTCAACCTGAAGATACCAATACACTCAAGCGGCTTGGCTCCCTGATCGAAGAAGTCCGCGATTTCGTCGCCGCCATCAGCCGTTAAACCGATTTCCGAAAAAAACGGCACAGAACGCCGCTTTCGCGCGGCAGTTGACTTGTCTGCTGGAGTGATTATCTCGGCTGGAACTCCCTTCAGGTGACAAATGACCAAGCTGACCTTCATCGCCCATGACGGCACACATTTTGACGTGGATGCCGAAAATGGCTCGACCGTCATGGAGAACGCGATCCGCAACGCAGTGCCGGGGATCGAGGCCGAGTGCGGTGGCGCCTGCGCCTGCGCGACCTGCCACGTCTATGTCGACGAGGCATGGACGGCGGAAGTCGGCGAGCCGGAAGCGATGGAAGAGGACATGCTGGACTTCGCCTACGACGTCCAGCCGAACTCACGGCTCTCCTGTCAGATCAAGGTGCGCGATGCTCTCGACGGCCTAGTTGTGCGCGTGCCCGCCCGCCAGGGCTGAAGCGTGAAGGCTGAAGCGCTAGATATAGCCGATTTTTGCGGCTCCGGCTTGGCAGCGGGCCAATGGTCATGCAGTGTCGCGCCGTTCTCTACAGCGCCGCGCGTCCTCTTGGGCGCGCAAGAGACGCTGTAGCACCGTGATTTGGCGCATGATCCCCAGCGAAAATCGATTTCGATTTTCGGAGTCGTGCGGATTGAAGGGGCATTCATGACCGATATCACCAGGACGGACGTATTGATTGTCGGGGCAGGACCTGTCGGCCTGTTCGCCGTGTTCGAGCTCGGCCTCTTCGACATGAAATGCCATCTGATCGACATACTCGATCGGCCCGGTGGGCAATGCGCCGAACTCTATCCTGAAAAGCCGATCTACGACATTCCCGGCCAGCCATCGATCTCGGCGCAGGGCCTGGTCGACAGGCTGCTTGAGCAGATCGCGCCGTTCAAGCCCGACTTCACCTTCAACCGCATGGTCTCAAGCCTCGAAAAGCTCGAGGACGGCAGCTTTCGCGTCATCACCGACGAGAACGAGGTGTTTGAAGCCAAGGTTGTGGTTATCGCCGCCGGCGGCGGTTCGTTCCAACCGAAGCGGCCGCCGATCCCGGGCATCGAGCTTTATGAGGGCAAGAGCGTCTTCTACTCGGTTCGCCGGATGGAGGAATTCCGCGGCCACGACCTCGTCATCGTCGGCGGCGGCGATTCGGCGCTCGACTGGACGCTGAACCTGCAGCCGGTGGCCAAAAGCGTGACGCTGGTCCACCGGCGGCCGGAGTTCCGCGCAGCACCCGACAGCGTCAACAAGATGTACGCCATGCAGGAGATGAAGGAGCTGGATTTCCAGGTCGGGCAGGTGACGGGACTGACCGGCGCCGACGGCCAGCTTTCCTCCGCGACCATCAAAGGCCCCAGCGGCGATATCGAGGTGCCGTGCACGCGGATGCTGCCGTTCTTCGGCCTGACCATGAAGCTAGGACCGATCGCCGAGTGGGGGCTCAATCTTCACGAGAACATGATCCCGGTCGACACCGAGAAATTTCAGACATCGGTACCGGGCATTTTCGCCGTCGGCGACATCAACTGGTACCCCGGCAAGCTGAAGCTGATCCTGTCGGGCTTTCATGAGGTCGCCCTGATGGCGCAGGCGGCCAAGCGCCTCGTCAGCCCCGGCGAGCGCATCGTATTTCAGTATACGACGTCGTCGACCAGCCTGCAGAAGAAGCTCGGCGTCGCCGGCTGATGCCCATTCCTACTCCGCGAGAATCGACCTTACCATTTGGCCTAAGCTAACCCGGCAGCCGGCCGTTCTCGATGCGCTCCATGCGATAGCGCAGCAGCCGCAGGATGCGGCTTTCGAAATTGATGGTTTCGACGCGATCGAATTGCATCTGGGCCCGGTCGTGCTTGGCAAGAATAGCGGCGGCGATTTCCGCGGCCTTGGCCTTGGCCTCCTGGCAGGTCTTCTGTGGATAGGTCGCCTTCAGCGCATCCTCGAGGTCGCGGGCATGGTTCTTGGCGATCTCGACATGGCGGTCCTCATGGCGCTTGATGTCGGCGGACAATGTGTCCCAAAACAGCCTTACGCCCGCATCAGCCTTGCGCGAGCGGCGCCACTCGGGAAGGATCACCTTGACCTTGAGGGTGACGTCGGCGTCGGCAATCGCGCAGGAATTCGATTTTTCCGCATAGCTGACGCGGGTGGTGAACGCCATTTGCGTGGCGCCTGGATGCCGCATCCCGGTGCTTTTCACCTGAGGTCCAAGTTTCGTAAGCTGGGATCCGATATCATCGAGCGTTCTGCCGCCGATGCTGAAATAGCTATATGTCTTTACCAAACTCGCCGTGCCCGCCGGCAGGGCGGAAAAAGCGAGCATCAGGGCGCAAACCAGTGATCGTTTCATCATGTTGCCTCTTTGCCTACCTTGCGCTACGGCCGTTGCCGGCGCAACGGAATTGATCTTTGGCGGATCACACATGGTTGATCGACAATGACGACAGGGCGATGGCAGCTGGCGCATGGACGCCATCTCGACCTCGGCGGCAACGCGGTGATCGTCGGTATCCTCAATATCACGCCGGACAGTTTTTCCGACGGCGGGCTGTTCTTAGCGCCCGAACAGGCGATCGCCCAGGCGCGCCGGATGGTGGAAGAGGGGGCCTCCGTCATTGACGTCGGTGGCGAATCGACACGCCCCGGAGCATCCCCGGTTGCCATCGAGGAAGAGCGGGCTCGCGTGCTGCCTGTCATCGAGGCGCTCGCCGGGCTTGGCGAGACGCTGATTTCGGTCGACACCTATCGCGAGGATACCGCCCGGCTTGCCGTCGCCGCCGGCGCCCATATCGTCAACGATGTCTGGGGCCTGCAACGCGAACCAGGCATCGCGCTGGTCGCGGCCGAAACCGGCGCCGGGCTTGTCATCATGCACACCGGGCGTGACAGGCAAAAACTGCCCGACGTGATCCAGGATCAGTTTTTCTTCCTCAGGAAGTCCCTCGAGATCGCCCGAGGAAGCGGCGTTACCGACGAGCAAATCGTGCTCGATCCAGGCTTTGGCTTCGCCAAGGAAACAGCGGAGGAAAACCTCGACCTGATGGCACGGTTTACCGAGCTCAATGCGTTGGGCTTTCCGCTGATGGCCGGCACATCGCGAAAGCGCTTCATCGGCGCCGTTACCGGCCGCGACGCCTCGGCAAGAGGCGCCGGAACAGCGGCGACGAGCGTCATACTGAGGCTCAAGGGCGCGCAGCTTTTTCGCGTCCATGATGTCGCAATCAATGTGGATGCGTTGGCGCTTGCCGATGCTATGCTAGCGCGTGAAACCACCGCATAGGTTCGAAAATCAGAATCGATTTCGGAAAGCAGGATGCGTAGATTTAAAGCGTTAGAGTGTAGCTTGTGCGTCCAACTGGACGCACGTTGCTCTATTCCAGCGGGACGCTGAGCGATGTATGTCATCCGCATGAAGAACTGCGCCTTCTTCGCCCGGCACGGCGTGCTGGATGAGGAGGAGACGCTCGGCCAGCGTTTCTATGTCGACGCTGCGCTCACCGTCGAACCCGGCCGCGCGCTGGTCGACGATTCCATCGAGGATACCGTTCACTATGGTGTCGCATTCGGGGTGATCGAAAGGATCATAACCGGGGAAAGGCGTTTTCTGATAGAAGCGCTGGCGCTGGAGGTGGCCCGGGCGCTAACGGCCCGGTTTCCCCAGATCAAAAAGGCCGAGATTACTGTGCGCAAGCCGAACGCGCCGGTGCCCGGTGTGCTCGATCACGTAGAGGTGACCGTTGTCTGGCCAGAATAACACGGTCTACCTCAGCGTTGGGGGCAATCTCGGCGACCCGGCAAGGTCGATGGGCGCGGCGCTGCGCATGCTGGACGCCGACGAGAACACGCGCGTCGTTGTCGTCTCCTCGCTTTACCGCACGCCGCCCTGGGGCAAGCTCGACCAGCCGGATTTTCTCAATGCGGCTGCCGAAATTTCGACCGTGCTCGCACCACATGCATTGCTCGATCTCTGTCTCGACGTCGAGCGCAGGCTGAAGCGGGTGCGCGAGGAGCGCTGGGGTCCACGCCTGATCGACATCGACATTCTGGTGTTCGGCGATCGGATCATCCACGAAACCGGGCTGGAAGTGCCGCATCCGCGCATGCTGGAGCGCGCCTTCGTTCTGGCGCCGCTGGCCGAGATCGCGCCTGACCTCACCGTCGACGGCAGAAGCGTGGCGGAGCGGCTTGCCGCTCTCGACAGCGGCGGCATCGAGCAATTGTCGTCCGGTCGGGATTGGTGGCTGACCTAAAGCATCGGACCATAATCTCTTTACCACTTTTGGCTCCGATGCATTGATCTCAGCCGGAAAATCCGCCCCCGTCGAGGAACACCTGTTCCTCCGGCGTCGTTTCGCGGCCAAGCATCCTGTTTCGATGCGGAAAGCGGCCGAAGCGCTGAATGATCTCCAGGTGCTCGACCGCATATTTCAGATAGGATTGGGCTTTGGCGGTAAAGAGGTCCATCGATTTGAGCTGGTCGGCGAGATGCTCCGAATGCTCATACGGCAAATAGAGGAAGGCGCGCAGGCCTTCGTCAAGCGCCAGATCCTGGCCGGCGGCGATCGCCTTTTCGGCAAAATGCCTTGCCAGCGGGTCAGTGGCATACATATGGCCGGTGCCGCGAAAGCAGTTTCGCGGGAACTGGTCGAGCAGGATCATCAGCGCCAGTGAGCCTTCGGCATGCTCCGACCAGTCGTCGCATTCACGCCGCGCGGCAGCGTAGTGCAGGTCGAGAAACCGGTTGCGGAACTCCGCATCGAAGACGTCCTTCTTCTCGAACCATGCATCCTCTCCAGCGTCACGCCAGAATTTGGTGACGGAGAGCGCGGGCTCGTCCAGTTCGATCATCTGTTTGCTCCAGGTGTTAAATCCGCAGGCTCGGATTTATGCAGAACGCCGGCGGTTTCTTCATTGAGCGCCTGACCGGTGCGGCGCGGCTGGCTGAGCGGCGTCGGAATCGGCGTGCCGATATTGCCCTTGAGGAAGCGCGCTCCGGCGCGAACGCCTTCGGCGAGCTGCAGCTCGAAACGGGCGGCATCGCGATGGCGGACATCCTCGATCACCTCGGCGACTTCCTCCGGGTCGACGCCCAGCGCTTCCAGCGTGGAGCCGCCGAAGACAAGCGCTGATTCGAAGGTTTCGCGAATCTGGAAATCGACGTCGGCACGTATCAACTGCAGTGCGGTTCCGCGGTCGAAAGCGCGTGCCAGCACGGTCAGCAGGGGGAACTCCGCCTTGATGAGCTTTGCGATGCGGACGGCGACATCGGGCTTGTCGACGCAGATCAACACGGCGCGCGCGCGGCCGGCGCCTGCGGCACGCAGAATGTCCAGCCGCGTGCCGTCGCCATAATAGACCTTGAAACCGAAATCGGCCGCCGCCTGGATCATCTCGACCTCATTGTCGATGATCGATACATCGATCCCGCGCAACAGCAGCGGTTGGCTGGCGATCTGGCCGAAGCGGCCGAAGCCGATGATCAGCACGCTGCCGGTAAGGCCATCGGCGATGTCAACGCCTTCGAGCGACTGCTCGTCGCGCGGCGTCAGATACCGCAATGCCAGAATGGCCAGCGGTGTCAGCACCATGGAGATGATCACGATCGCCGTCAGGGTCGCGTTAGCCTGGCTGTCGATGATGCCGACCGCCGCGGCGGCGGAATAGAGAACGAAGGCGAATTCGCCGCCTTGCGCCATGAAGACGGCACGCTCGAGCGCTTCCCGGTGACCGGTCTTGAGGATGCGGGCGACGAGATAGATGCCGATCGCCTTTATTACCATGTAGGCGACGACGTAGATGACGACAATCCGCCAGTTTTCGACGACCACATGCAGGTCGAGCGACATGCCGACAGCAAGGAAGAACAGCCCGAGCAGCACACCCCGAAATGGTTCGACATCGGCCTCCAGCTGATGGCGAAAGGTGGATTCCGACAACAGCACGCCGGCCAGGAAAGCGCCCATCGCCATCGACAGGCCGCTGAGCTGCATGGCAAGCGCCGACCCCAGAACGACCAGAAGGGCGGCTGCGGTCATCACTTCGCGGGCGCGGGCGTCCGCCAGGATGCGGAAGAACGGATTGAGCAGATAACGCCCGGCCAGCACCAGCCCGACGATGGCGGCAAGGCCGATTCCCACCTCCGTCAGCCGCTGCGCATAGCTCATATCGGTGCCGCCCGGCGCCAGGAAGGCGATCAGGGCCAGCAGCGGCACGATCGCCAGGTCCTCGAGCAGCAGGATGGAGACGATGCGCTGGCCTTTGGGCGCCGCGATCTCACCGCGTTCTTCCAGAAGCTGCATGACGATCGCAGTCGAGGTCAGCACGAAACCGGCGCCGGCGACGAAGGATTGCGAGACCGGAAAACCTCCCGCCAGTCCGACTCCGGTCAGCAACAGCGCGCACACGCCGACCTGCAATGCCCCAAGGCCAAAGATTTCTCGCCTGAGGCCCCACAACCGTGACGGCTGCATCTCCAGCCCGATGATGAACAGGAACATGACGACGCCGAGCTCGGCGACGTGAAGAATGGCTTCCGATTCGGAAAAAATGCCGATGCCGAACGGGCCGATGACCACGCCGGCCGCCAGATAGCCGAGGATGGAACCAAGCCCCATGCGCTTGAAGATCGGCACGGCGACAACACCTGCGGCGAGCAGCGCCACCACGTGGATCAGATCGCTGCCCCCTGCCTCTGCCGCCATGCCTGCCGTTCCGTTCTTTTCAAGGACCGCTGCATGTGCGCAGCATCGAGCGGCCAAGATAGGGGCTTCGGCAGAAATCGAACAGTCCGAATCCGGAAACTGGTGCGGCAGTGTTGCAGGCGCGCTCCACAATTTATGCACCCGCTGCGTTGCGTGTTGCAGCAATCGGGCGCTAAGGACGCGCGGCTTTGGCCGTGAAGGGCGGACGACGATCAAGTCGGCCGCCTTTTTTGAGGGAGACAACTGACATAAAGATACTTTTGCTTGTTGCCGTTGGCATCGCGGCACTTGCCGGCTCAGCCTGCTCGAAGGCGCCGGACTGCACGACCGAAATGCTGACCAAGAAGGCTCAGGACATGACTGCAGCCCTTCAGGAGGCAATTACCAGAGATCCGGCCAAGGCAGCCGATCTCACCGCCAAGGTCCAGGCGGTCACGACCAAGTTTCAAGGCACGACGACGGCCGACGAGGCCTGCAAGGCCTATGACGAGCTGACTGCCGCCATCAAGGCCTGAGAATCGATTTGAGTTTTGCAAAAGAAGCGGTGGCCGTGGCTGCCGCTTTTTTGCAACTAGACTTGAGCGCCGCCTATCGGACGTGCAAAAGGTTGCTCAGTTCGGGGCGATCGAGCCGACTTCGACCGTATCGACGCGCTTCAGCTTCATGCCAATGACCGGCACCAATTGCTGGTCGACGCGCACCGCGACAGTCACCGTCATCGAATTGTCGTTGGCGACAAGAGCCTGCATGACGCCACGCAACTGGTTGCGGTTGATGGTGAAGACGACCTTGTTGGCGCTGACCACGTTGCCGCCGATAATGTCGAGGCCGGAACCGGCGGCACCGCCCATGAAGCTGCCCTTGTAGCCCTCGCGGCCCTTGTGCTGGATCGTCGCCGACATCTGCTGGGTGAACATGCCGACCCGGCAACCGCCGTCGAGCGACATGCCGATCTTGCCGTCAGGTGTCGAGCCGGTGAAATTGCAGGTGAATTTCGTGCCCTTGTATTTGCCGGCGACGATTTCCCCCGGGCCGACCCATTCGCCTTCCACCGATTGAAAGAACTTCTTGTCCCGTTCTGCTGCAAAGGTCTTTTCGGCCAGGCCGGCAGTTGTTGAAACCACAACCGCCATCGGCAGGACACTGGACAAGATCACGCTTTTCATCGACGACACCCGGCAACAAAGAGACTGGTTTGGAACCCGTCCGACCATGAACAAGATTGGTTAATGCTTCGTCACCGCTAGCGCATGGCACCGAGGAATCGGATTGCGCTGGGGTTCATGCGCAAAAATCAACGTGCTGCAGCGTCCCTTGGGTGCCCAGCATAGCACATATTGCGCTGGAGCAGGTGTCACGTGTCGGAAGCGGATGTTTCCTTCTGCTTTTTGGTTGCGAACGATGTCAGAGCGGACAGGAAATCACCCATGCCGGGCCGTCTCGTGGCGCTGAAGGGCAGGGGCCTTGCTGTCTCCATCGCAGCAATGCCGATGCGCGCCGTCATCATGCCGTTGACGACACCTTCGCCAAGCTTGGCCGAGAGCCGGGCGGCGAGGCCATGGCCGACGATCTGCTGCACGAAACTGTCGCCGACGGCGATCGAGCCGGTCACTGCCAGATGAGCGAGAACGCTGCGCGCCAGGCGGAAGAACCCCAGCGTGCCCGGCCGGCCGCCATAAAGTTCCGACAGCCGGCGAATCAGCCGCCCCGCTTCGAATACGACATAGGCGACGTCGACCAGAGCGCGAGGGCTGACCGCCGTCACCAGCGACACACGCTTCGCCGCTTCGAGGATCATCACCTTGGCGCGCTCATCGAGCGGGCCGAGGATTTCGGCCTCGGCCAGGCGCACCAGATTGCCACCGTCAATGATCTCGTCGCGCAAATCAGCCAGCGCGCGTCTGCCGGCCGCGGTTTCGGGCTTGGCCGCGACGAAGGCCGAGAGTTCGTCGACCACCGCGCGAGCGGCTTTCGGATCGTCGCGGGCAATGGCGTCGAGCGCCCGCTTCTGCAGCTTTTCGACCTCGGCGAGGCGGGCGATCGCCAGGAACTCGCGGGCAAGGATGACCAGAAGCGCGAGCAGCGCGATCACGGCCATCCCGGCGGCCAGCCAGCCCAGCCATTCGGCGCGCGCGAACAGATCGCGAATCAGCTGATCGGTCCAAAGGCCGAGGGCCAGCGAAACCAGAACGCCCAATGCGCCGAACAACAAGCTACCTGATATCGAACGCTTCCGCGGCGCGGTCGCCGGCGGCGGTTCGGCGGCGATAATATCCGGCTCGTCGAAAACATCGATTTCCGCCGGAGTGACGACGGCAAGATCAGCCTTCACGGTGCGCGGCTTTCTGACCGATGGAGCGTCGGGCTGGCGCAAAGCTGCGCGTTCTTTTGGCGGGGCTTCCGGCTCGATGCGAAATGCCGCCGGCTTGCGGGGCGCGGTCATGCCAGATGATCTCCGATCAGGAACTGCAGGGCGCGGTCGAGCCTGATATGCGGCAGCGACAACGTGACGCCTTCAGCCGTGCGTTCGAGCTTTGGCGGGCGAAAGCGCACGAAGCGGATCGCCGGGTCATCATTACTTTGTCGATGGTCTGGGCTTTGCCGATGGTCTGGTCCAGAGACATCGAATACCGCATCAATTTTCTCCGGTAAATCACCGGGAAATATGGCTGTTTCGGTTCTTCCATCAAATGTTTCGCCGTTGATCTTTTCACCTTTCAGCGGGGTGCCAATGATGACCGGCAGCGTCTCACGGCCTTGCTTGACCGTGCCTTCCCGGGTCGCGCGCACCGCCGCCAGGGCAACCACGTCGACATCGGCGCCGGTGAAATTCGCCCGCGCCACGGCACGGTCGGCAAGCCGCCGCACGATCGCCTGCAGCCGGTCGTGGCTTTCGTGGTGCAGATGGTCCGCCTTCGTCGCCGCCACCAATATGCGGTCGATGCGCCTGGAAAAAAAGTCGGTCAGGAAATTGCCGCGGCCGGGGCGAAAACAGGCGAGGATTTCGGTCACCGCACGTTCGAGATCGGCCATCGCGCCTGGGCCTGCGTTCAAGGCCTGCAGGGCGTCTATCACCACGATCTGACGGTCGAGGCGCGTGATGTGCTCCCGGAAGAACGGCTTTACGACATATGTCTTGTAGGCCTCGTAGCGCCGCTCCATCATCGCCTGAAGCGACCCGGAACGCGCCCGCGGCTCACTCAGGCCCGGCAAGGGCGCGAAGGTCAGCGCCGGCGAGCCCTCAAGATCGCCAGGCATCAGGAACCGGCCGGGTGGCAGGGTTGAAAGCGCCCGCTCGTCGAGCTTGCATGCCTTGAGATAAGCGGCGAAGCTCTCGGCGAGGCCTCGCGCGGTCATCTCGTCGGCGTCCGCATTCGGGTCGACTGCGGCGGAGAGCGCGCGCCATTCCTGCGAAAGGTCGGCGCGCACCGGCAGCACGGCGATCTCGAACGCTTCGCGTGAGAAATCAGCGTAGGATTTGCCGAGCAGCGGCAGGTCGAGCAGCCATTCCCCGGGATAGTCGACGATATCGACCGACAATCTGCCTGATGAAAACATGCGGCTCCAGCCGGAGGCCGATTCATATTCGATGGTGAGCCTCAGCTCGGAAATGGCACGTGTCGAATCCGGCCACAGGCGGTCGTTGACCAGGGCCGCGACGTGATCCTCGTACTGGAATCGCGGTACGGCGTCATCCGGTTGCTCTTCGAGGAAGGCACGGGCGATGCGTCCCGATTTCTGCGCCGCGAACAGCGGCAAGCGCCCGCCATGGATCAGATTGTGGACAAGGGCTGAGATGAACACTGTCTTGCCTGCGCGGGAAAGGCCAGTCACCCCCAGCCGCAGTGACGGTGAAAAAAGCCCTGTAGCGCGCCCCGACAGCGTATCCAGGGCAATCTTCGCCTCGTCGGTGAAAGTGGTCAGCGATGATGCCAAATCGGTTCTCTCGGGGCTTCGGTACGCTCCGATATAGACGCTGCCACCTGGATTTGAAACGGCGTCAGAGATCAACCGGCGTCACGAAGGCTTCGAGATAGCCGGTGCCCTGCGCGGCGTTGGCAAGACTGCCTGGAAAGCGGACGACCGCAAGGCCGGAGGTCGGGAAGCCGTGGTTCAGCATTGCCCTCGCAGCCTCATCGCCGTCGCCCGAAAGCGCGATAGTGATATCTTCCGTCATCGGGTTGTGGCCGACGATGAGCAGCGAGCCGGGCCCGCCATTGCCGCGGATGAGGTTGAGATAGCCGGCGGCATCCTCGCTGTAGAGCGTGTCCAGGAATAGGACCCGGCCTGTATCGGTGTGACCGGCCAGACCTTCCAGCGTCTGGCGCGCTCGCTTTGCGTTGGAGCAAAGGGTGAGGTCCGGAACGTAGCTGCGGGCCCGCATGGCCGCACCCATCGTTTCGGCGTCGGCGAGGCCGGATGCTTCGAGCGGACGATCGAAATCGCGCATGCCGGGCAGGGCCCATCCGGCCTTGGCATGCCTCAACAGATAAAGCTTGCTCACCGGCCCCTCGCTTGTGCCAAACACCGAAACTCGTCAAAAGGCGCTGCAGGATTAGCCATGAGAAAGGCCTTATGCACAATGGCCAGCACCTTTCAAACCCAACAAATCATACGCGAATTCGCTCGCGCCCTTCATGCGAATGATGCGGCCGATACCGTTTTGCCCGACATTAACAATTGCGTGAAACTGTCGTCGATTACGCTTGTGCAGCATTCGGTCCGCGAATATATAGGCGCCAAAATTGGGGCTGTTGGGTGAGTCGAATGAACGACATCGTTACTGCCGATTACGTACCCTCCGAAGACGAGCCGTTCATGAACGAACGGCAGAAATCCTACTTTCGCCTGAAGCTCGTCACCTGGAAGAACGACATACTGCGCGAAGCGCGCGAAACTCTCGAAATCCTGCAGCAGGAAAACGCCAACCACCCCGATCTCGCTGATCGCGCCTCTTCGGAAACTGACCGCGCCATCGAACTTCGCGCCCGCGATCGCCAGCGAAAACTCATTTCAAAGATCGATTCCGCGCTTCAGCGCATTGATGAAGGCACTTACGGTTATTGTGAGGAAACCGGCGAGCCCATCGCGCTGAAGCGGCTCGATGCGCGTCCGATCGCGACCTTGTCGATCGAGGCGCAGGAGCGCCACGAGCGCCGCGAGAAGGTCTATCGCGACGACTGAAGCACAGGCGAAGCGCCTAAAAAGCAACAATAGCGAATATTCTCATGACCGGTCTCCGGCCATTTTTTGTTAGCTGTTCGCCGGCCCGGTTTCTGGCCGGTTATCTTTTCTGGCTGGAAAGCTCGCCGAGAAGCTTCGTCATCTCGTCATCGAGAGACGACGGCGCCTTTGCCGCCGGCTTGCTCTCCGGCTTGGCGGGGTGCGGGTCATCAAACGAGACCTCGAGCTCCCTCATCAGCGTATCGTCAATAGAATCCTGCTTTGCCGGGGAATCCTGTCTTGCCGGCGATGGCGCGTGTCGAAAGGCACTGGCGTTCGCCGGTCCGTAGGCGGGCAGCGGGGTGATGGTCGCCGATTGATGGCTTTGCGCTGGCTTCGGCGACGGCGCTGGCGCCGTCTGATGGTGCCGGACAGGCGTCGGGGCCGCGCTTACCGGCTGCGGAGGCGGTGCTTGCATCATTGGCGCAGGAGCCGGCTGAGGCGCGCGCGGCCGCGGTGCCGGCTGATGGCCGCCGCCATCTCCGGTCAGTGCAGGACGGCGCAGCGCCGACAGCCTGATGTCGCGTTCGACGACGACGTCGGTCGGGCCGCCGATCAGCAGCAGGTGCTCGATATCGTCGCGGCGCACCAGCACCAACCGGCGGTGACTGTCGACTGCGGTGGCGTCCATGACGGCCAGGCGCGTCTTGCGGTTCCTGCCGCCGGCAACGAATGTTCCGAAGGTCAGATTGCGGACCAGCTTGATGATGAGGAGAATGATGACCACAAGGACAAGCGCGACAAACGTCCACAGGATTGCCGCGGCATAACCAGGACCCGCCACACTATCCAGCCACTGCAGCATTGGTGCCCCCAATATCGGCTTTCGAAGAAGACGCGACACTAGACTGTTGCGGCACGCCACTGCAAGTCGCCTTTCGCGCCTCTTGAACAGCTTGAAACGCCAATGTGGTGGATTTGAAGTCCCTGCCAATTGGGGGCGTCAGCATTCCGGAACTTCAAATCCACTACGCTGGATTCTTCGGCAAGTTGCTGGTGTGATGACCCGAAATTCGGTCCGCGTTGCACCACAGCGATAGGAATTTCGGATTCACCGCACCAGGCGCCGAACGGGTGTCATTTTTAGCGAACATTTGCCGCCAAGGCCTTTTCCGGGCCCTGAGAATGTGATTCAACCGGGCAGGGGCAGTACCGGAATTCACGAGCAGGGGGCACATGGCCAAGGAAGCGCGCGGCGATTTCTATCCGGTACCGATCGTCGACCAGAACACGCGACCGGGCGCGGTCACCCGGCTCATCGTCTTCATCGTCGTCCTGACGGGCGCTGCGATCGTTTTCGGCCTTTTCCGCGAACGTCTAGGCGATCCGTTCCTGCTTGGAATGCTTGGCGTGCTGGCGATGATCGGCGTCGGCTTCCTGTTCGCCACCGCCATCGGTTTCGTGCAGATTACACCGCGTTCGACGAGTGACGAGCTGTCGAAAGCCTTCGTCGATTCAATGTCGCAAGGCCTTCTGGTCACAGACACCAAGGGTCGTGTCGTCTACGCCAATCGGGCCTATGCCGACATGACGGGCGCGGCGTCCGCGGCGGATCTCAAGACGGTGGAAGGGTTGCTGTCCGATGTTCCTGAGGCTTCGGTGACCATATACCGGCTCGCCTCCGGCCTGCGCGACGGCCAGCCCGGCGACGGGGAGTTTCGGCTTGCGCAATCCATTCGACCCGGCGCTGAGCCGGGCGCGCGCTGGTATCGTGTCCGCGCCCGCGCCTTCAGCGTCCCGGGCCAGCGGCTGCCCTTGCTCGCCTGGCAACTCGCCGACATCTCGGAAGAACGCGCCGAGCAGGAGCGGTTCTTCCTCGATCTGCAGGAGGCCATCGACCATCTCGACCATGCGCCGGCAGGCTTCTTTTCGGCCGATCAGGACGGCCGCGTCACCTACATCAACGCCACGCTTGCGGAGTGGCTGGGCATCGACCTGACGAGCTTTACGCCTGGTGCAGTCACGCTTTCGGAGATCGTCGCCGGCGACGGCATGGCGTTGGTCCGCTCGGTAAAGGCCGATCCCGGCACCACGCGCAATGCGGTCATCGATCTCGATCTGACCACGGTGAAGGGCGAGGCGCTGCCCGTGCGTTTCATGCATCGGGTTTCGGCCAGTCGCGAGGGTGCCAATGGTCCGACGCGCACCATCGTGCTCAACCGGACGCAGGGCGAAGACGCTTCCGCCGATCTGCGCGCCTCCGAGATCCGCTTCACCCGCTTCTTCAATTCGACGCCGATGGCAATAGCGGCGGTCGACAACAGCGGGCGCATCTTGCGCACCAACGCGCCTTTCCTGTCATTGTTTTCCTCCGTCGTCGACGGGGACGCGGTCGATCGGCGCGTGCGGTTGGACACTGTGATCCATGAGCGCGACCGGCTCGCCTTTGCCGCGGCGTTCGAAAAAGCGCGACAACGGCAGGCCGACATCGAACCGATCGACACGCTGCTGCCCGGCAATGAAGAACGGCACATGCGCTTCTACGTCAACGCGGTTGCCGACGGCACCGGCGAGGGCGCCGAAGAATCGGCTATCGTCTACGCCGTCGAGACCACCGAGCAGAAGGCGCTCGAGGGCCAGATGGCGCAAAGCCAGAAGATGCAGGCGGTCGGCCAACTTGCCGGCGGCATCGCACACGACTTCAACAACGTACTGACCGCCATCATCATGGCGTCGGACCTTTTGTTGACCAACCACCGCCCGTCCGACCCGTCCTTCCCCGACATCATGAACATCAAGCAGAACGCCAACCGGGCGGCGTCGCTGGTGCGGCAGCTTCTGGCCTTCTCGCGCAAGCAGACGCTGCGGCCGGAGGTGCTCAACCTGACCGACGTGCTTGCCGATCTGCGGATGCTGCTGGCCCGTCTGGTCGGCAACGACATCAAGCTGAAGGTCGATCATGGCCGCGATCTGTGGCCGGTGAAGGTCGACATCGGGCAGTTCGAGCAGGTGGTGGTCAATCTGGCGGTCAATGCGCGCGATGCGATGCCGACCGGCGGCGACCTCACCGTGCGCACCCGGAATGTGACGACAGAGGAGAGCAAGAGCCTTCCCTACCGCGAACTTGCGCCGGCCGACTATGTGGTGGTCGAAGTCGAAGACACCGGCAGCGGCATCGCCCCCGAAGTGCTCAAAAAGATTTTCGAACCCTTCTTCACCACCAAGGAGGTCGGCAAGGGCACCGGCCTCGGCCTGTCCATGGTCTATGGCATCATCAAGCAGACAGGCGGCTTCATCTTCTGCGATTCCGAGGTCGGCAAGGGATCGGTGTTCCGCATCTTCCTGCCGCGCTACATTGCAGAGGCCAGAACGGCAGGCGAACCCGGCGAGGCGCCGGCTGCACCGGCAAAGATCGCCGACGCTGCCAAGGATTTGTCGGGTTCGGCCACGGTGCTGCTCGTCGAGGACGAGGATGCCGTGCGCATGGGCGGCATGCGGGCGCTGACGTCGCGCGGTTACACCGTCCACGAAGCGTCCTCGGGCGTCGAGGCGCTGGAAGTCTTCGAGGCGCTCGGCGGCAAGGTCGACATTGTCGTTTCCGACGTGGTGATGCCTGAGATGGATGGGCCGACGCTGCTTGGCGAATTGCGCAAGCGGCAGCCGGACATCAAATTCGTCTTCGTTTCTGGCTACGCGGAGGATGCGTTCGCCAAAAACCTGCCGGCAGACGCGCATTTCGGTTTCCTGCCGAAGCCGTTTTCGCTCAAGCAACTGGCCACAATCGTCAAGGATGTGCTGGAATCTTAGGGCTTACTAATTCTCGCACTTGCGAAATGGCGTGAGACTGCCATGATTGTGGGCGAAACGGGCGGCGGGTTTTGGGGGAGCATGCCGTGACGCCGCACAACGAGGCAGGCAAGGGTGATTATGCCGCAACAGTGCTGTTGCCGGGCGACCCTCAGCGTGCCGAATGGATGGCGGAAACCTTTCTGGAGGCGCCGCGCTGCGTCAACCGTCGAAGGGAAGCCCTCGGTTTCACCGGCCGGTTTCGCGGCAAGCCCGTCAGCATCCAGTCCACCGGCATCGGCGTCTCGTCATTCCTGATCTACGCGCATGAATTGCTGGACTTCCATGGCGTCAGGACGCTGATCCGCACCGGTACCTGTGGTGCCCTGACGGCCGCGGTTAAACTGCGTAGCCTGGTGATCTCGCAGTCGGTGCGCGGTGAAAGTGCCGAGAGCGGGCAGGTTTTTGGGCTCTATGGTGCTGATGCCGGCCCCGATCCGGCGCTTTATGCCCAGGCATTGACGCGGGCCGCCGAATTCGGCATCGAACATCAGGCCGGGCTGACCATCTGCAGCGATATATTCTATCATCCTCAGGGCCGCGATCGCTTCGCCGAAGCGCAGGCCCACGGCGCGCTGGCCGTGGATATGGAGACCAGTGCGCTCTATCGCATCGCCGCGCATTTCGGCGCCCGGGCGCTGTCGATCCTGACTGTAGTCGACAATGTGGTGACCGGCGAGCAAACCGACTATTCCGAACGCCAGGCGCTTTTCACCGATATGACCCGCCTGGCGTTCGATGTTGCGATCGAAAGTTAAGCTGCTTGCCGCTTCGGCGCCGTGTGTTCTTCGATGCCCGGCCGATGGCCGCGCAGATAGAGAGCACAGGTCGTGCGCAGCATCGAGGCGAAGTTCGGAATCTGGCCATTGATCTCAATGGCCTCGTCATAGAGCTTCGAGATGAATTTCGGCGTCGTTAAACCTTGGCTGTCGGCGATCTCGTCGAGCAATGCCCAGAACGTCGCCTCGAGCTGGATGCTCGTCGAGTGCCCGTCGATGCGGATCGATCGATTGATCTGCCGGTAGCCCTCCGGATCCTGCCCGGCAAAAACCCTGCACATCGTTACCTCCCGTTCTTATGGTCTGGGCCGTTCTTATTCGTCTTGGCCATTCTTGTTGACTTTAGGCGCAATCAGCAGCGATTCGCGCCTTTGAGCAGTGCCTAATTGCGGCCAATTATCTTCAGCCGGAAAGCGGAAAACAGCAATCGGACTTTCGTCCTTAGGCGGTTTGCCACCCCGTCGTTAGATTAGCGCGTGGTAATCGGCTGCCACCACGTTTGCCGCAACCCGCGCATAATCACGCCGACGCGCACATCGCGCTTACCGCAACGGAGTGTCATTTGGCGAAGGCGATCCACACCATGATCCGGGTTCTGGACGAGACCCGGTCCGTCGACTTCTACCGGAAAGCCTTTGGACTGGATGTTGCTGAACGGCTCGACTTCGAAACCTTTACGCTCGTCTATCTGAGCAATGCCGAGGCGGGGTTCGAAGTCGAGCTCACCGTCAACAAGAGCCGCCAGGAGCCTTATGCGCTCGGCGACGGCTACGGCCATCTCGCGGTTTCGGTCGCCGATCTGGACAGCGAACATGACCGGCTCGGCGCGCTTGGCCTGAGCCCGAAGAAGATCGTCGAGTTCAACCGCGACGGAGCGCTGCTCGCGCGCTTCTTCTTCATCGAGGATCCCGACGGCTACAAGATCGAGGTTCTGCAGCGTCAGGGCCGGTTCAAATAGGAGACATTACGGCCGCGCCGGCCAGCGCGGCGCCAGCCAGGCACCTTCGGGTGCGAACAGCAAGCAAAGGGAGGAACAAATGGTCACGATTTATGAGAGAAAGCCGGCCCATGAAAGGAAGCCAGGGCTATCGCGCCGCGAGCTTCTGAAGCGCGGCGGTGTCGGCGCGTTGCTGGTGATTTCGGGCAGTGCCGTCATCAGCCCGGAACATGCATGGGGCCTCGAGACATCCGCGCTCAAGCCCGAAACCATGGCAACCCTGATCCAGATGGCGCGCGACATCTACCCGCACGACCAGGTGCCTGACAAATATTACGCAATCGCCGTCAAGGCCCATGACGAGCAGGCCGGCAAAGACTCCGCCCACAAAGATCTTATCGAAAAAGGCATTGCCGAGCTCGACTTGAAGTCGGGCAAGGACGGCTACACCGGTCTCGGCTGGGAGGAGCAGCGCGTTGTGGTGCTGAGAGAGATCGAGGACACGCCATTCTTTCAGGCCGTCCGCGGCGGGCTGGTCGTCGGCCTCTACAACCAGAAAGAGGTCTGGCCGATCTTCGGCTACGAGGGCGAGTCCTACTCCAAGGGCGGCTACATGGCGCGCGGGTTCGACGACATCGAGTGGCTCTGAGCCTCATCGTCCCAAACCGTACACAACAGACATCATGGGAGGAAACCATGGCAGCACCATTTGATCTCAAGAACGACGGCGTGGTCGTCATCATCGGCTCGGGCGCCGGCGGCGGCACGCTCGGCAACGAACTCGCGCAGAAGGGCATCGATGTCGTTATCCTGGAGGCGGGCGCCCGCCATGAATACGAGGATTTCATCAACGACGAGTGGGATTCATTCGCCCAACTCGCCTGGACGGACAAGCGCACGACCTCGGGCGACTGGCGGGTGGCGAAGGATTTCCCAAACCTGCCGGCTTGGATCGTCAAGGCGGTCGGCGGCTCGACCACGCACTGGGCGGGCGCCTCGCTGCGCTTTCAGGAGCACGAATTCAAAACGCTTTCGACCTACGGAAAAATGGTAGGCGCGAACCTGCTCGATTGGCCGATTACGCTTGCCGAGCTGGAGCCCTACTACGCAAAGGCCGAAGACAAACTAGGTGTGACGCTCACCAACAACATCCCAGGCCTTCCCGGCAACAACAACTTCAAGGTGATGAAGGCCGGCGCCGACAAGCTCGGCTACAAGGAGTGCCACACCGGCCGGATGGCAATCAATTCCGAGCCGCGCGACGACCGCAATGCCTGCCAGCAGACCGGCTTCTGCTTCCAGGGCTGCAAATGGGGCGCCAAATGGTCGACGCTCTACAGTGAAATTCCCAAGGGCGAGGCGACCGGCCATCTTGAGGTCAGGCCGAACGCCATGGCGATCAAGATCAACCACGATGCCTCAGGCAAGGTGACTGGCGTCATCTATGCCGATAAGGACGGCAGACTGCAGGAACAGAAGGCCCGTATCGTCGCCGTCGCCGGAAATTCGATCGAGAGCCCGCGGCTGCTGCTCAATTCGGCATCGAGCCAGTTTCCCGACGGCCTTGCCAATTCCTCGGGGCAGGTCGGCAAGAACTACATGCGCCACACCACCGGCTCGGTCTACGGCATTTTCGACAAGCCGGTGCATATGTATCGCGGCACCACCATGGCCGGTATTATCCGCGATGAGGCCCGCAATGATCCTTCGCGCGGCTTCGTCGGCGGCTACGAACTGGAGACGCTGTCGCTCGGCCTCCCGTTCATGGCCGCCTTCCTCAATCCCGGCGGCTGGGGGCGTTCCTTTACCACGGCGCTCGACCACTACGACCATATGGCCGGGATGTGGATAGTCGGCGAGGACATGCCGCGCGAGGAAAACCGCATCAGGCTGCATGCCGATATCAAGGACGAGCACGGCATGCCGGTGGCGGACGTCCATTTCGACGACCATGCCAACGACACGGCGATGCGTAACCACGCCTACAAGCAGGGCTCGGCGCTCTACACGGCGGTCGGGGCGACGCGGACCTTCCCGACGCCACCCTATCCGTCGACCCATAATCTCGGCACCAACCGGATGAGCGAGGAGGCGGCCGACGGCGTCGTCAACAAGCATGGCCAGGCGCACGACATCAAGAACCTGTTCGTGTCGGATGGCAGCCAGTTCACCACCGGCGGTGCTGAAAATCCGACATTGACGATCGTGTCGCTGGCGATTCGTCAGGCTGCCTATATTGCCGAACAGATGTCGGCCAAGAGCATTTAGCCATACCCTCCCGACTGCCTGCTGGCGCGGAACCTCGCAAGGTTTCGCGCCTCTTCTTGTCGGCTGTTCAACGCCTTGTGCAGGTCGAGGCGGTGAAGGCGCCGTCAGGCTGCTTCATGATGATGTCGAAGGACGGGCTGGTCTGACCGTCCAGGGTGGCTTGCGTGAGCGAGATCGAATTGCCGCCGGTCGTATAGCCGCCCAACGGGCCCAACCAGGTGATCTCGCCGTTTGCATCCATCTGATAGTTGTAGCCCTGCCGGGCGGTTCCGAAGGTCACCGGGCCGCTATAGACATTCCCCTTGATGGTGATGTCGCCAAGGCTGAGGAACATGCCAAGCAGATAGACTTCGCAGTGATAGGTGCCGTCCGGCAATTTGCCGTCTGTGAATTCGGCGCGTGCACTGCCGCTCGCTGCAGCCAGAAGCATGGTGCTGAAAATACAAGAAATCCTGGAGGCCATGACGTCGCTCGTTTGAAGATCGAACTTGCCCCATTTTCCTGCTGCGCTGCAACGGTTCGCCGCCTTTGATCTGGTTCTGCTCAAAGCTGGTGCATTAATTCGCGGGTGATCAAAAATTAGGCGAGAGCGGGAAATTTTTTCTCAAGCAGAGCACCGGCTGCCGCGCTTATCTTTGGCGGCTAATATAGTAACCGGCTGATAGGGCTAGGAAATCCAAGCCCACTTAATTTTGCTCCCGCGGTTGGCACAGCCGTTGCATGGTCTGTTTGCGATGCGATCAACCAGCTAGGGAGTTTTGAAATATGAGGGGCAGTTTCTCGACAATAACAAAAATGTTTTCGGCAGGCGCGGTTACGGCCGGCCTGCTGATGAGTGTCCCGGCCAGGGCTGCTGACGACACGATCAAGGTGGGTATTCTCCATTCGCTGTCGGGGACCATGGCGATTTCGGAGACGACGCTGAAGGACGCCATGCTGATGCTCATCGAAGAGCAGAATGCAAAGGGCGGCCTGCTCGGCAAGAAACTCGAAGCGGTCGTCGTCGATCCGGCTTCGAACTGGCCGCTGTTCGCCGAAAAGGCGCGCGAGCTGATCTCCAAGGACAAGGTCGCGGCGGTGTTCGGTTGCTGGACCTCGGTGTCGCGCAAGTCGGTGCTGCCGGTGTTCAGCGAACTCGACAACATCCTGTTCTACCCCGTCCAGTATGAGGGCGAGGAGAGCGAGCGCAACGTGTTCTACACCGGCGCGGCGCCGAATCAGCAGGCTATTCCGGCGGTCGACTATCTGATGAGCGAGGACGGCGGTTCGGTGAAGCGCTGGGTGCTTGAAGGCACCGACTATGTCTACCCGCGCACCACCAACAAGATCCTTGAAGCCTATCTGAAGGCCAAGGGCGTCGCTGCCGAAGACATCATGGTCAACTACACGCCGTTCGGCTTCTCCGATTGGCAGACCGAGGTCTCGGCCATCAAGAAGTTCGGCTCGGCCGGCAAGAAGACCGCCGTCGTCTCGACGGTCAATGGCGACGCCAACGTGCCGTTCTACAAGGAACTCGGCAACCAGGGCATCAAGGCTGAGGACATTCCGGTCATGGCCTTCTCGGTCGGCGAGGAAGAGCTTGCCGGTCTCGACACCGCGCCGCTCGTCGGTCATCTCGCCGCCTGGAACTATTTCCAGAGCATCGATACGCCCGAGAACGCGAAGTTCATTGCCGACTGGCACAAGTTCATCAAGAACGACAAGCGCACCACAAACGATCCGATGGAAGCCCACTATGTCGGCTTCAACATGTGGGTGAAGGCGGTTGAGAAGGCCGGCACCACCGACCCTGACAAGGTCATCGACGCCGTGATCGGCGTCTCGGTGCCGAACCTGACCGGTGGTTATTCGACCATGATGCCGAACCATCACATCACCAAGCCGGTGCTGATCGGCGAAATCCAGGCCGATGGCCAGTTCGAGACCGTCTCGCAGACGCCTAGTTTGGTGATGGGTGACGAGTGGTCTGACTATCTGGCTGATTCGAAGGACCTGATCTCCGATTGGCGCGCGCCTCTGTCCTGCGGCAACTTCAATGTTGCAACCGGCAAGTGCGGCGGCAAGGGAACCAACTGATCCTCCCGGGTCTGACGGTCGTGGATTTCTCCACGACCTAGACCGCGACGCGTCCGGGCGAGCTCCTCCTCTCCTCCAGCCCGCTCGGACGCGAAGTTCAACCCTTCAAGAGTCGCCAGAAATCGATGATCTTCACTCGCGCGATCGGCCTGACGCTGCTGCTCCTCCTGGGGATGCTATCGCCGTCGAACGCTGCCGAAGCGGATCTGCGCGCCATCATCGCCAAATTTGCCACTGCCTCGAATTTTTCGGCCACCGAAGCTGTCGTGCGCGAGCTGGCGGCCACCGGTGATACTGCCGTCGAACGCCCGCTCGGCGCACTCGCGGAGGGCGATCTTTATGTTCGCAAGGCCGATTCGCTGGTTTTCATCGGCAAGGAAGGTGGCGGCAACGTTGCGTTGCTCGACCCGCTGAGCGGTGAAAAATCCGGCGAGGCGGCCAAGGGCGAGATCACCAAGATCAAGGTCAACAATACGCTGCGCCGCGTCATCCGCGATGCGCTGGGCACGCTGACGCTCGGCGCGAAAGATCCGGCCGCGCGCATTGCCGCCGCCGACACCATGTTCAAGACGCCCGATGCCACAAACATCGAGCCGCTCGATGCCGCAATCGCCAGCGAAACCGTGGCGAGCGTCAAAGCACTGCTCGAACAGGCCCGCGCCGCATCGGGCCTGGTGTCGGACAGGCCGGAGGCCGATAAACTCCCGGCGATCGCCCTGATCGGCGCGCGCGGCGACCGCGACGCGCTGTCCCTGCTCACCGCCGTCGAGGCCAATTCCGAAGGCGCGGTCAAGGACGCGGCGACGGGGGCGATCGCCAGGATCAATTCGACGCTGGCGCTGTGGGATGCGGGCCAGAACATCTGGTACGGCATTTCGCTCGGATCGGTGCTGCTGCTGGCGGCGATCGGTCTCGCCATCACCTTCGGCGTGATGGGTGTGATCAACATGGCGCATGGCGAAATGGTCATGCTCGGCGCCTACACGACCTTTGTCGTGCAGGAGGTGATCCGAAATTCCTTTCCCGGCCTGTTCGACTGGTCGCTGGTTATCGCGCTGCCGCTCGCCTTCTCGGTCGCGGCGCTCGTCGGCCTTGTCATCGAGCGGGGCGTGATCCGTTTCCTCTACGGCCGGCCGCTGGAGACGCTGCTGGCGACATGGGGTGTCTCGCTGATCCTGCAGCAGGCCGTGCGCACCATCTTCGGGCCGACGAACCAGGAGGTCGGCAATCCGTCATGGATGTCCGGTTCGTTCAATATCGGCCAGCTTGCCGTGACCTGGAACCGGCTCTGGATACTGGTATTCGCGCTCGCCGTATTCGCGGTGCTGCTTTATGTGATGAAGCGCACGCCCTGGGGCCTCCAGATGCGCGCCGTCACCGCCAACCGCCGCATGGCCGCGTCGATGGGCATCAGGACACCTTGGGTCGACGCGCTGACCTTTGCATTGGGGTCCGGCATTGCCGGCATCGCCGGTGTCGCGCTCAGCCAGATCGACAATGTCTCGCCCAATCTCGGCCGCGGCTACATCATCGACAGCTTCATGGTCGTCGTCTTCGGCGGCGTCGGCAATCTCTGGGGCACGCTGGTCGGCGCCTTCTCGCTCGGCATCGTCAACAAGTTTCTCGAACCCTATGCCGGGGCAGTTCTCGGCAAGATCGTCGTGCTGGTCCTCATCATCCTGTTCATCCAGAAACGCCCGCGCGGCCTGTTCGCGCTCAAGGGCAGGTCGGTGGAAGCATGATCACGGGACGCTTCTTCGCCGCCGGCGCCGACCGCCGCATCGCCATCATGATCTTCATCCTTTTGGCAGTCGCCATCATCGTGCCGCTGCTCAATCTTGCAGTCTCGCCGACGAGTGCGTTCTACGTGCCGTCCTATGTCGTCGCGCTCACCGGCAAGTATCTCTGCTACGCGCTGCTCGCCTTGGCGCTCGATCTCGTCTGGGGGTATTGCGGCATCCTTTCGCTCGGCCATGGCGCCTTCTTCGCGCTCGGCGGCTATGCGATGGGCATGTATCTGATGCGCCAGATCGGTTCGCGCGGCGTCTACGGCAATCCGCTGCTGCCGGATTTCATGGTGTTCCTGAACTATAGGGAACTGCCGTGGTTCTGGTACGGTTTCGACCACTTCTGGTTTGCCGCGATCATGGTGCTTGCGGTGCCCGGCCTGCTCGCCTTTGTCTTCGGCTGGTTCGCTTTCCGCAGCCGCGTCACCGGCGTCTATCTGTCAATCATAACCCAGGCGATGACCTATGCGCTGCTGCTTGCGTTTTTCCGCAACGACATGGGTTTCGGCGGCAACAACGGCCTGACCGATTTCAAGGATATTCTCGGCTTCAACGTGCAGGCCGATGCGACACGCTCGGCGTTGTTCGTGGCCAGCGCCATAACGCTGGCGCTCGCCGTCTTTGTCACCTGGGCAATCGTCGGCTCCAAATACGGCAAGCTGCTGATGGCGGTGCGCGACGCCGAGAGCCGCACGCGCTTTCTCGGCTGGCGCGCGGAGAACGTCAAACTGTTCGCCTTCACTGTGTCGGCTGTCATGGCCGGCATTGCCGGCGCGCTCTACGTGCCGCAGGTCGGCATCATCAATCCAGGCGAGTTCGAGCCGTCGAATTCGATCGAGGTCGTGGTATGGGCGGCCGTCGGCGGGCGCGGCACCATCGTCGGGCCGATCATCGGCGCGCTCGTGGTCAATGCCGGCAAATCCTGGTTCACGGGCGTGCTGCCGGAGTTCTGGCTGTTTGCACTGGGCGGGCTGTTTGTCGCCGTCACGCTGTTCCTGCCCAAGGGCATTGTCGGCATGTGGGATTCCTGGCGTGGCAACGCCAAGGCGCTGCGCGCCGCCTCGATCGCCGACGAAGCCGGCACCGATCCCGACTTCCCGGCGCCGCCAAAGATCGTTCGCTCGGCTGCGAGAACGCCCGGCGACTGGTCCGCGTCCAGCCCCGAACCGCAGCCGGCGGAGTGAGCGATGTCGAAGAGCAACACCATCCTCTATCTCGACGGCGTCTCGGTTTCCTTCGACGGCTTTCGCGCCATCAACAATCTGTCGCTGGTGCTCGACAAGGGCGAGATGCGCGCGATCATCGGTCCCAACGGCGCCGGCAAGACCACGATGATGGATATCGTCACCGGCAAGACGCGACCCGACGCGGGCGAGGTTTTCTTCGACGGCGAGGTCGACCTGACGAAACATGACGAGGCCGAGATCGCCATGATGGGCATCGGCAGGAAATTCCAAAAGCCTACGGTCTTCGAAAGCCACACGATCGAGGAGAACCTGATGCTGGCGCTGAAGGGCCCACGCTCGATCTTCCCGGCGCTGTTCCATCGCCGCTCGGCCGCGGAAGTGCGGCAGATCGACGATATCCTCGGCATCATCCGGCTTGGCAACAAGCGCGACGAGCTTGCCGCCAATCTCAGCCACGGCCAGAAGCAATGGCTCGAGATAGGCATGCTGCTGGCGCAGGATCCGAAGCTGCTGCTGGTCGACGAACCGGTCGCCGGCATGACCGACGCCGAGACCGAGGAGACCGCGCGGCTGCTCAAGGATATTGCGCGCGACCATTCGGTCATCGTCGTCGAGCACGACATGCATTTCGTGCGCGAGCTCGGTGTCAAGGTCACCTGCCTGCACGAAGGCTCGGTGCTTTCCGAGGGCTCGCTGGATTTCGTTTCGGCCGACGAGCGCGTCGTCGAAGTCTATCTGGGGAGATGATCATGGTCTGGCGCGTTCCGTTCCATCATTTCGACCTTTCGTTCTTCAGGCGTTGGAGAAAGCGCTGACCATGCTCGAAGTCTCCAACGCCACGCTCCACTACGGCGCCGCCCAGGCGCTGCGTGGCGTCTCGCTGAAGGCCGGCGCGGGTAAGATCACCTGCGTGCTCGGCCGCAACGGCGTCGGCAAAACCAGTTTGATGAGATCAATCGTCGGCCACCACCGGCTGACGAGCGGAAGCGTTGCCTTCGAGGGGAAGGCGCTCGACCGGAGCGCGGCGTATGATCGCGCCCGGTCGGGCATCGCATTCGTGCCGCAGGGCAGGGAGATCTTCCCGCTGCTCACCGTGCGGGAAAACCTCGAATCGGGCTTTGCGCCATTGAAGCGCGCCGATCGCAACATTCCCAGCCACGTCTTCGAATTGTTCCCGGTGCTGAAGCAGATGCTCGGCCGCCGGGGCGGTGACCTTTCCGGCGGCCAGCAGCAGCAGCTTGCCATCGGCAGGGCGCTGGTGATGCGGCCGAAACTGCTGGTGCTCGACGAGCCGACCGAAGGCATCCAGCCGTCGATCATAAAGGATATCGGCCGCGCCATCCGCTATCTGCGCGACCAGGCAGGCATCGCCGTGCTGCTGGTCGAACAGTATCTCGATTTCTGCCGGGAATTGGCCGACGAGGTCAACATCATGGACCGCGGACAGATCGTCCACACCGGCCCGGCCGAGGATCTCGACCGGGCGGATGTCAGGAAATTTCTTACGGTGTAGGGTCGCAAACCTCTAGGATTAGCCGAACCATCCCTCACTTCGTCATCCTGGGGCGAAGCAAGCAGCGAGGGGACGCGGCGCAGACCCCAGGATCCATGCCGTGCCGTCAGTCAAAGAATGCAGCGGTCAAGAACAGAAGCCGTTTTCCGGCGTACACCATCCTGGATTCTGTACCGTGGCGACGCTCAGAAGCTACGGCATGGATCCTTGGGTCTTCGCTCCGCTCCGCGTCGCTACGCCCAAGGATGACGAAATCACGAAGGTCACCGTTTGCAACTCGAGCGCGTTGAAGATTGCATGCTAGATTTTGCTTGGCCTTGGTGAGTCGGCCGCTTTCCGTATCAGTCTCAATCGGCAGATCAGAGGAAGGTGCAACCGCGCCATCACACTTCATGCGAGCGGCTTCCTCCTGTGATTTGATTATTGTTTCAACTTCGGGCACCCAGGGCAGCCGATGGAACGTTACGTCGAGGACTACCAGAAACGACGGCTCACCGAGCGCGTCGACATCATGACCGCCATTAACATTCTGAAATCGCAAGGATACGACTACGACGAGCTGATCGCAGAGATCACCAAGGTCTTCTACGTCGATCTCGATACCTACAACGAGGTCGTGATGGCGGCATGAGGGCTGACGGAAGGAGCGGACGCGCGATGCCGCCAAGTGGCTAGCTTGCGCGTCGGAAGGTCGAGGCCGCGAGGCGGTTGCGACCGCCGCGTTTGGCGGCATAGAGCGCCTTGTCGGCGGCGCTGAGCACCTTGTCGAAGCTCATGCCGTCCTTGCTGCCGAAAGCGTATCCGGCGCTGACCGTACATGTCAGGGGACGGGTTTCGGTCTCGATGACACGCGCGGCGAAGGCGGTGCGTATGAGCTCGGCGATAAACTCCACCGCTTCGGGCAGAATGCGCGGCAGGACCAGCGCGAATTCCTCTCCGCCCATGCGCGCGGCGACATCGGTCGGGCGAAGGTTCTCGACCAGTTCCTCGGCGAACACTCTCAGCACCTGATCGCCCGTGGCGTGGCCGAATTCGTCATTGATGGCCTTAAAGCCGTCGAGGTCGAACACGACTACCGCTGTGAAAGCCCCGATCGGGACGCCGCCATTGAGATCGAACAGCGCGCGGCGATTGAGCAGGCCGGTCAGCGGATCGGTCAGCGCATCCAGACGGTGATGTCGGGCCAGACGGCCCTGGTTGAACGCCAGCGAAGGGCGCCGATGCCGGTCATGCTGGCATGACGACGACGAGGCTCAGATCCTCGGCCCAGTTGCTCGGCGCATGGTCCGAGGACCAGCTTCCCATCCCATGCACGCGCCATGGCACACAGCACAAAGGAAATGCCGGTGGTCGAATAGAGCATGGTAAGGCCGATGATCGGGACAGGGGCTTCGCTGCGCCCGATCCAGTACTGATACGCCGTTGCAAACAGAAGCAGGGCGGCAAGGAAATTTTCGAACATGAAGCCGAGCCCGTCATATCCGAGCGCCATCGGCGGCAGCGCCAGGGCAAGCGAGATGCAGCTGCCGAGCACCGTCAGCGGTATCGGCGACCGGCCTGACCTGAACTGGTAGGCGGCGCCTAGCATGGTCGAGAACCCAACCAGGAGCAGGGTGAATGTTGCGATGCCGAGGATGCGTCCGGGCGTCTCGAAATAGTCCTCGTAGATAACAACATCGCCGACGATCAACAGCGCGCTGATCGACCACGTCAGCAGAAACTTTTCAGTTCGCGCGGTCAGCCAGATGCCGAACAACGTCAGGCTCAGGCAGGCGGCGGAAAAACCGACAGCCAGCAGAAGTGAGTGGTAGTCGAGCGACATGCCCTAACCCGCGGCTGCCCTAGCTCCGCGGATTCATGCAGCAAGGAGGTATCGATAAGGTTACGATGGTGATGAAGATGTCACAATTCGAGGCCGTCAGCCTGTGACACGTTTCATCAGCGCCATGGCGCCGAACGGCGCGCGGACCTTGCCCTCCGTAATGAAGTAGACGAACACATCGCGCGGTTTGACCGGCGCGTCGGTTGAGGGATCGGCGCGCGGCAGGTCGGCCGGCGCCTTGCCTTCCGCCCAGGTTTTCGCCCGCGCCGCCCATTCGTCGAGCGCCTTTGGCGTGTAGCAGTCCGGATTGTCGTCGCTGCCTGTCTGCAGCCGCGCATAGATGAAATCCCCAGTGACGTCGGCGATCCCAGGATATTTGGCGTGGTCGGCGTAGACGATCGCCACCTTGTATTTGCGCGCCAGGGCGGCGAATTCCGGCACGACGAAACTGTCGTTGCGTACCTCCACCGCATGGCGCAGCGCGACGCCGTCCTGCTTTTCGGGCAAAAGCCTGAGAAAGGCCTCGAAATCGTCCGGATCGAACTTTTTCGTCGGCGCGAACTGCCACAGGATCGGCCCGAGCTTATCGCCGAGTGCGGCGACGCCCGACCCGAGGAAGCGCATCATCGATTCACCGGCCTCGCCGAGCACGCGGCGGTTGGTGACGAAGCGGTTGCCTTTCAACGAATAGACGAAGCCATCCGGCGCCTCACCAGCCCACTTGACGAAGGTCGGCTCCTTGAAACTCGAATAATAGGTGCCGTTGACCTCAATGCTCGGCACCTGCCGGGTTGCGTAGTGCAGCTGCTTCGCCTTGGATAGCTTGTCCGGATAGAAGGACGTATCCCACGGCTCGAAGGTCCAGCCGCCCATGCCGGCGCGGATTGTTCCCGATTGAGTCAATGTCGTCCTCCCGGTTTGCTGAAAAGGATCAGATGGCGATCGTCTCGACGGCTTTGGCCATGTCGACGACCATCCATCCTGGCCGATATGGATTGGGCCGGCGACCCGTTTCGCGAAAACCGTAGGCCTTATACAACGAAACGTTCCGTTCCATTCTGGAATTGGTGTAGAGTCGGATTTCAGGCAAGGTCCACAGGCGGGTCTGTTGCTCGGCCCAGTCGAGCAGCGCTATGCCGAACCCCTTGCCCTGAAAGGCAGGCGCGACGGCGACACTGAAGATCATCGTATGGTCCGGATGCCGTTCGAGAACGATCAGGCCGGCCGGCTCGCCGCTGCTTTCCAGCAGCCAGACCCTCGCCGCGTCCGATCCGCGGCGCATAGTCCTCGGTGACCGGGATCGGCGGCGCGCCGAACAGGGCGGTGTAGGGCGCATAGGCGGCTTCGGTCAGCCGGGCGACAGCGTCAAGATCACCGGCAAGCGCTCTTCGTATCTTCATTTGAAGGTTCTTCCAAACGCCAGCCAGTCCTCACTCACTCCGCCGCTTCGCGCTTGCCTCCGGGCCGCCGCTCCAGCAATTCCCGCAGGAACTGGCCGGTATAGCTGCGCTTCTCGCGGACGATGTCCTCCGGCGTGCCTGAGGCCACCAGCTCGCCGCCGCCGTCGCCCCCCTCGGGACCGAGGTCGAGCACCCAGTCGGCGGTTTTGATGACCTCGAGATTATGCTCGATCACCACAACCGTATTGCCCTGGTCGACCAGCTCGTGCAGCACTTCGAGCAGCTTGGCGACGTCGTGGAAATGCAGGCCTGTGGTCGGCTCATCGAGGATATAGAGCGTCTTGCCGGTCGCCTTACGCGACAGTTCCTTGGCCAGCTTGATGCGCTGCGCCTCGCCGCCCGACAAAGTTGTCGCCTGCTGGCCGACATGGATGTAGCCGAGGCCGACTTGCTTCAGCGTCTCCAGCTTGTCGCGCACGCCGGGCACGGCGGCGAAGAAATCGACGCCTTCCTCGACCGTCATGTCGAGCACGTCGGCAATCGACTTGCCCTTGAACAAGACGTCAAGCGTTTCGCGATTGTAGCGCTTGCCATGGCAGACATCGCAGGTGACGTAGACGTCGGGCAGGAAGTGCATCTCGATCTTGATGACGCCGTCGCCCTGGCAGGCTTCGCAGCGGCCACCCTTGACGTTGAACGAGAAGCGACCCGGCTGATAGCCACGCGCCTTGGACTCCGGCAGGCCGGCGAACCAGTCGCGGATCGGCGTAAAGGCGCCGGTGTAGGTGGCAGGATTGGAGCGCGGCGTCCTTCCGATCGGCGACTGGTCGATATCGATGACCTTGTCGAGGAACTCGAGGCCCTCGATGCGGTCATGATCAGCCGGATGCTCGCGCGAACCCATGATCCGGCGCGACGCTGCTTTGAACAAGGTTTCGATCAGGAAGGTCGACTTGCCGCCGCCGGACACGCCGGTGACGGCGGTGAAGGTGCCAAGCGGGATTTCGGCGGTAACGTTCTTCAGATTGTTGCCGCGCGCGCCGACGATCTTCAGGCGCCGGTTCTTCTTGGCCTCGCGCCGCACCGCCGGCGTCGCCACTTCGAGCTCGCCGGACAGATATTTGCCGGTGATCGAGGCGGGGCTTGCCATGATCTGCTGCGGCGTTCCCTGGGCGATGATGTGGCCGCCATGGATGCCGGCAGCGGGGCCGATATCGACGACGTAGTCGGCATGCAGGATGGCGTCCTCGTCATGCTCGACGACAATCACCGTGTTGCCGATGTCGCGCAGGTGCTTCAGCGTGTCGAGCAGGCGCGCATTGTCGCGCTGGTGCAGGCCGATCGACGGCTCGTCCAGCACATAGAGCACGCCGGTCAGGCCGGACCCGATCTGCGAGGCCAGGCGAATGCGCTGGCTCTCGCCGCCCGATAGCGTGCCGGAATTACGCGACAGCGTAAGATAGTCGAGCCCGACATCGTTGAGGAAGCGCAGCCGCTCACGGATTTCCTTGAGCACTCGCACCGCGATCTCGTTCTGCTTGTCGCTGAGCGAAGCGGGCAGCTCGGTGAACCATTGGTCGGCCTTGCGGATCGACAGTTCGGTGACTTCGCCGATATGCTTGCCGGCAATCTTCACCGCAAGCGCTTCCGGCTTCAGCCGGTAGCCGCGGCAGGCCGGGCAAGGCGTGGCGGACATGAAGCGCTCGATCTCCTCGCGCATCCAGGCGGATTCGGTTTCCTTCCAGCGCCGCTCCAGATTGGGAATGACACCTTCGAAGGTCTTGGTCGTCTTGTAGGAGCGCAGGCCGTCATCATACTGGAAAGTGACCTCACGCTCGCCGGTGCCATGCAGGATGGCTTGCTTTGCCTCCTCGGTCAGATCCCGGAACTTGTCGCCGAGCTTGAAGCCATAGGCCTTGCCCAGCGCTTCGAGCGTCTGCACGTAATAAGGGGAAGTCGATTTCGCCCATGGGCTGACTGCGCCGGCACGCAGGGACAGGTTGTCGTCGGGCACGATCAGGCTGGCGTCGATGGCGCGCTGGCTGCCGAGGCCGTCGCAGGTCGGGCAGGCGCCGAACGGGTTGTTGAAGGAGAACAGCCGCGGCTCGATCTCGGGGATGGTGAAGCCGGACACCGGGCAGGCGAATTTTTCCGAGAACAGGATGCGCTCATGCGTCTCGTTCTTCGACTTGTTGACCGAATCCTCGCCGGTCTGGCTGGCGTCGAGCGGCCGGTCGGCGAATTCGGCCACCGCCAGCCCGTCGGCGAGCTTCAGCGCGGTCTCGATCGAATCGGCAAGCCGCGTCGCCAGATCGCCGCGCACGACGATGCGGTCGACGACGACGTCAAGATCGTGCTTGTACTTCTTGTCCAGCGCCGGCACGTCGGCTATTTCGTAAAAGACACCGTCGACCTTGACGCGCTGGAACCCCTTTTTCTGCAGCTCCAGCAGTTCCTTGCGGTACTCGCCTTTGCGGCCGCGCACCATCGGCGCCAGGATGAACAGACGCGTGCCTTCCTCGACCGCCAGCACGCGGTCGACCATCTGCGACACCGTCTGGCTCTCGATCGGCAGCCCGGTGGCCGGCGAATAGGGAATGCCGACGCGCGCGAACAGCAGGCGCATGTAGTCGTAGATCTCGGTGACCGTGCCTACCGTCGAGCGTGGATTCTTCGAAGTGGTCTTCTGCTCGATTGAGATGGCCGGCGACAATCCGTCGATCTGGTCGACATCAGGCTTCTGCATCATCTCTAGAAATTGCCGCGCATAGGCCGACAGGCTCTCGACATAGCGGCGCTGGCCCTCGGCATAGATGGTGTCGAAGGCGAGCGACGACTTGCCGGACCCCGACAGGCCGGTCATGACGATCAGGCTGTCACGCGGCAGATCGAGATCGACATTCTTCAGATTGTGTTCGCGCGCCCCGCGAATGGAAAGATATTTATGGTCGGCCATCGCCGGTCGCCGCCTCAGATCTGGAATCTCATGGGATGGCGGGTTGTCCCGACCATCCCCTATGTAGGTAATTTCGTCACCTTTTCGAGAGACGCCACAACTCTCGACCAAAGCCTTTAACCGTCTTTCGCGCGGGCGAGCAAGCGGAAAGAACAAAGGCCGAACACGCTCCTGACAAATGCGTCTGTGAAACCAGCTTCACAAACCGCCCCATCATGGTGGGTTTGAAGTTCCACGCGTTTGCTGGGTCGCGGACCTATAAACGGGCGGGCTGCTAGCGACCGACGTGGACGCGGCCCGCCGACGGAGAGCGAAGTCACACCGCAACAAAAGAAACCGTACCCATTAATACAATCGCTGCCGCCGCAGCAAACCAATACGACGAGCGTAGAACGTTGCGGTCGCTTTTCTTCCCATGGCCTCTCACGAGCAAAACCAAGCCGACCGAGCAGAAGATAAATCCCACAAGGGCCGACAGAATAAGGAGATACATACCCTCTCCACTCCAAACTGCGTACTCTAGCAAATGGGGGCATCTGTCGATAGTCACTCTTCGCGCGCACCACGCAGCACTCTAATCCACGGCCGACCCCGCGCTGCTCAAAACTGGAGCGAATTTCGGATTTGCCATTTAAGCGATCACATTTTTTGTAATCGGCTATCCAACGGTTGACGTCTCAGCCTCAGGGGGGCAGACTCCAAACGTCACCGAAGCCGGCTGTCTTTCGATGGCCTCGCCACCCAAGGTGGCCTGCGAGACGCCGCGGGCTTTTGCGATATGTGCTTCGGACGACGCCAGTCGCAATGGACAGAAAAGGAGAGCAGAGGAATGACTCCACCGGACAGTCCCCTGAGGCTCCACGTGTCGCTGGAGCCGCGGCAGGCATAAGTGCCAGGGCTAGGCGTTTACGCCGCCCGACAAACCGTGACCTGCCGATCCCCATAAAATCAGAGACTACTAGTCGGATCGTCGGCTGAACGCCGCGAAGCATCCGAAATCAAAAGCCGGCAGTGTACTCCCGGCGAGTTTTGGATTTTTAGATCCAAAAAAAGCCCCGACCGTTTGCGGAAGCAGCGGCGGGGCCGTTCGTTTCAAATGGCCGCAAGCGGCACGAGTGCCTTGAGATCAGTGGCAGCGAGACGGCCGATGGATGTTTCCTATCGCCGGGGGACGTTGATCTCGCCGGCGCCGACATCGAAGGTTATGCTGCCGGAAATCCTGACGTCGGTATCGCCGATCTTGAACTGGCCGTCGCTGGGCACGGCATCGTCGGGGTCGGGAGCCGGCTTGGCGATGCGACAGTCGCCGGCCACTCCGGGCAGTGTGCCGTTCTCCGACGGCGTTGAATTGTCTTCGGCGAACGCCGCTCCGGAGGTCATGGCCGCGACGGCAACACCGATGACTACGCGGTTCAAACGGCTGCGTGAAATCTTGTCGAGCATCGGCGGACTATATCGCCGCGCCATGGTCGAAGCCAGACCAGTGGCGATCAAACTCGCAGAATGACTTGGCCGTCGTCGCTCATGAGCCGGCTATCTTTCACGCCGCCCTTTTACGCGTGTCAAAAACATGATCGACAAGCCCCCAAGTCTTTGCCTCCTCGGCGGTCATGAAATGGTCGCGGTCGAGCGTGCGTTCGACCTCTTCGAAGGTGCGACCGCAATGGTGCGCGTAAAGCTCGGTCATCCGCCGCTTGGTCCTGAGAATGCCTTCGGCGTGGCGCTGGATGTCGGAGGCCTGGCCCTGGAAACCGCCTGACGGCTGGTGCAGCAGGATGCTGGTGTTGGGCAGCGCGATGCGCCGGCCCGGCGTGCCCGCCATCAGCAGAAACGAGGCCATTGAGGCGGCAAAGCCCATACAGACGGTCGATACCGGACTGCTTATATACTGCATCGTGTCGTAGATGGCGAAACCGCTGGTCACCACGCCGCCCGGCGAGTTGATGTAGAGCGAAATCTCCTTATCGGGATTGTCGGATTCCAGCGACAGAAGCTGGGCACAGACCAGCGCCGACACATTGTCGTCGATCGGACCGTTGATGAAGACGATGCGCTCGCGCAGCAGCCGCGAAAAAATGTCGAAGGCGCGTTCGCCGCGGCTCGACTGCTCGATCACCATCGGCACAAGGTTGGCAAAACCGCTCATCGCTTTTCTCCGTTGTGCCGCTCAGGCCGCACGCAGGAGGCGAGGCGCGTTTGCGGCAATGGTCTGTCTGGGGCTGTGTGCGTTGAGCGAAAGCCGGCAACCGGTGCCTGCAACCGCAGGCGCAGCTACTCGCGTAAATCCATTGTGGACGATGCGCAGATGCGTACCGCCCGACACGGTGCGGTCGAGCGTAAAGGTGACGATACTGTCCAGCGGATCCGCTGTATTGCCAGGCGCCGGCCGCTCCCGCCAGGAATAGCGCAGCAGGCGTTCTGGCTCGGCGTCGAGGATTTCGCACTCGATCTGCGCATCAGCCTTAGCAAAGGCAAAGCGGCCGCCGATTTCAGGCTTGATGTCGTTCGGCATCATCCAGGCTGCGAGCAGGTCTGGTACCGTCAGCGCCCGCCACACTTTTTCCGGCGGCTCTGGAAGCTCGCACTCGAACTCGATCGAATCTGCCGCCATGTCTGAATGCTGTTTTGCCGTCATTGATCCATATCCTTCAAAACCGCCTTGAGCCTTTCGATACGCTCGGGCCAGAACGCGCGGTAGCGCTCGATCCAACCGAGCAGTGGGTCGAGCCCTTGCGGATCGGCGCGATAATAGGCGTTGCGGCCGGCTCGCCGCTCGACCACCAGGCCGGCGCCGCGCAGCACCGCGAGATGCTGCGACACGGCCGGTTGCGACACGGTCATGCCGCTGCGCAATTCCGACACGGTCATCTCGCCAGCGGAGAGCCGCTCGTAGACGGCGCGGCGCGTCGGGTCGGAAAGCGCTCGAAAAATCTCTGCTTCGATCATGATAGAAGCATAAGTCTACACTTATTGATTTGGCAAGTGGTCTTTTCGCGCCCATATGAAATGGCGCGGCGAACCCCATCGATTGCTGACATTCCTTGACAGTTGGGTTTGGTGGGCCTAGAACGAAAAGAGAACAAAAACCTTGTGGGAAAAGGCAGCCGCGGCAGGCGGGGATTGTCCGCAGTCTATAAGGTGAGCGACAGAAATTTTGTTTCGGATGAGCGCGGAGAAGTATCATGGCGGGTAGCGTCAACAAGGTCATTCTGGTGGGCAATCTCGGGGCGGACCCGGAAATCCGCCGTTTGAATTCGGGTGAGCCGGTCGTCAATATCCGCGTCGCCACGTCGGAAAGCTGGCGCGACAAGACTTCCGGCGAGCGCAAGGAAAAGACCGAGTGGCACAATGTCGTCATCTTCAACGACCAGCTCGCCAAGGTCGCCGAGCAGTATCTGAAGAAGGGTGCGAAGGTTTATGTCGAGGGCCAGTTGCAGACGCGCAAATGGCAGGACCAGACCGGCAATGACCGCTACACGACCGAAATCGTGCTGCAGAAATTCCGTGGCGAGCTGCAGATGCTCGACGCACGCGGGCAGGGCGAGGGCGGTCAGGTCGGCAGCTATGCCGGTGGCGGCAGCAGCCGCGGTTCGGACTTCGGCCAGTCCGGCCCGGGCGAGAGTTTCAATCGCGGCGGCGGTGGCGGCAGTAAGGGTGGCGGCGGTTCGTCGCGCGAACTCGACGACGAAATTCCGTTCTGATCCTTCGGAGCAAACGGCTCTGCGCGAGCTGACAACGCCAGCTATTTGGGGCCACGCATTGGCGTCTCGAAAATCTGTCTTGGATTTTCGGGACGTTGTCCGTTTGAGTAGTGCGCGGTGAAAGGACGTATCAGATGAAAGCACGGGTCAAATGGGTCGAGGAGCGCACGTTCGTCGGCGAGTCCGGCAGCGGCCACAAGGTTGTGCTTGGGACCGCGTTCGGGCCGGACGGCAAGACGCCGGGGCCAAGCCCGATGGAACTGGTGCTGCTCGGCACCGGCGGCTGCTCGGCCTATGATGTCGTCCACATCCTCGAAAAGGGCCGCGAGGCGGTCGAAGACTGTGTGGTCGAGCTCGACGCCGACCGGGCGGAGAAGGAGCCGCGGGTGTTCACCCGCATCCATATGCATTTCATCGTTAAGGGCCGCGCGCTTTCGCCCGACAAGGTGAAACGGGCGATCGACCTGTCGATCGAAAAATACTGCTCGGCCTCGGCAATGATGGCCAAGACCGCCGAGATCACCCACGACTTCGAAGTCATCGACACCACGGCTAAGTAGGATGGCGTCCAGTGGCGGCGGCTCGTCGCGCGAGATGGACGATGAAAATGACGGCCTCGGCAATCAAGCGCGAGGCCGCTTTCATTGTCATGCCGCCATCAGCGCCTTGATGCCATCGGCGACAAACTGCACGGCGAGCGCCGCCAGGATGACGCCGAGCAGCCGGGTCAGGATCGAGCGGCCGGTCTGGCCGAGGATGCGGTCGATGCGCTCGGCCAGCACGAACACCAGCAGATCGCGATGATGCCGACAAGGGCTGCCTGCGCGCCAAAACCTGGAAACGAGCCGGACAGCAGGACGGTCGCTGAAATCGCTCCCGGACCGGCGATCAGCGGGATCGCCAGCGGAAAGGCGGCGATATTGTGGATCATGTCCTTGGTGATGGCGACGTCGCCGATCTTCTCCTTGCGGTCCTGCCGGCGCTCGAACACCATTTCGAAGGCTATGAAGAACAGCAGAAACCCGCCGGCGACGCGGAACGCCGGCAGCGTGATGCCGAACACCGACAGGATCGATGCGCCGGCGATTGCAAACAGCGCCATCACCAGGAAAGCGATGATCGAGGCCCGGACAGAAACCTGGTTGCGCTCCTCGCGGTTCATGCCGCGTGTCACGGCGAGGAAGAGCGGCGCCAGGCCAGGCGGGTCGATGGTCACGAGAATGGTGACGAAGGCATTGAACAGGCTGTCGAAGCTCGGCATCTCTGACCCTCCCCGCCGGGCCGTGCCCGAGACCCCAGCATTGGTAGAGCAAAGTAGGAGCGGTGAAAACTGCTGGAGAAACTGCCCGCGTGCCGGGAAACCTTTTGATGTCGACGGGACAGCACCCCCCCTCTGGCCTGCCGGCCATCTCCCCCGCAAGGGGGGAGATTGGCAGCTCAGTCAGCCGCGCTATCTTGCTCAACGTTGGAGATTTGGCGAAGGCTGATGTGACATCCGATCTCCCCCCTTGCGGGGGAGATGTCCAGCAGGACAGAGGGGGGTGGGAAGGATCGCTGCGGCTCTCATTTCGCACCGCTGCGTTCCTCGGTGCCCATTAACTTCCCCCCGCGCGCCGCGCCAGGAACTCGACTTCGAGCCGCCAGGTCGCGCCGTTGTCCTGCGAGCGTTCGCCCAGCCAGCGGAAGGAATTTTCGGTGATGCGGGAGAAACTCCAGCGCACCGAAGCGCCGGTGCCGTCAGCGCCTTGCTGGACGATGGTGTCGCCCTCGGCGCGACCGAGCTGGCGGCTGTAATATTGGGTGCGCGGATCGCTCCAGAAAATATGCCAGGCGTCGACGCCGGGGTCATAGACGCGCAGTGTCGTGCCATAGAAAGTCCATTTGCCGAGGGAAGCCTGTGCGCCAGTGTTCCGCGCGGGCAGGATCCATACGTCCTGGATCGCGCGGCCTTCGAGCACCCAGCCGAAATGCACCTCGCCGCGCCCGGTCAGCACTTGGCCGTCTTCGAGATGGCGCGTGGCGTTGAATATCCAGGCGCCGACGAAGCGGCCGTAAAGATCCAGTTTCTCGGCAAGGTTTGCGGCTGGCCCGTCGCTGTGCAGGGCTTCGGCAAAGGAGGATGAATTGAACATGGTTGTGGTCTCTTCTTGTCAGGAGACCGGGAGGAATAGGCCTTGGCAGGCTTCTTGCGCTTGGGAAAATTGCTATCTTTCAAGCCATGACGACGAGCGTGCATACACTGGCGTCCGGAAAAGGCTGGCGGGTGTCGGACGTGGTCTGCACTGCCGGCGCCGCCGATCGCCCGTTCGAGGAACAGCATCGTAATTTTTGCGTCGCCGCGGTGACCAATGGCACCTTCCGCTACAGCGCACGCCAGGGCACGGCGATGCTGACGCCGGGCGCGCTTCTGCTCGGCAACCCTGGCACTTGCTACGAGTGTGGGCACGAGCATGGCGCCGGCGACCGCTGCATCTCCTATCATTTCAGCCCGGCCTATATGGAACAGATCGTCGCCGACACGCCGGGCACGAAGAAGCTGGCCTTCGAGACACCGCGGCTGCCGCCTCTGTCTTCGCTGGCACCGCTGCTGGCCGAGGCCGAAGCCGCGCGCGAGATGGCCGAGATCGAGGCGTTCGAGGAACTCGGTTTGCGGATTGCTGGCGCAGCCGTTGCCTCCGGTATCACGCCTGCTGCCCAGGCGCCGAGCCGCCGCGACCAAAAACGTGTCGCGGAGGCGGTGCGGCGCATTGAGCTGAATGCCGACCGACCGGTCTCGCTTGCCGAGCTTGCAAGCGAGACGGCGACCAGCCCGTATCATTTCCTGCGCACGTTCCGACACGTCGCGGGCATGACGCCCTACCAGTTCCTGCTGAAAACCCGGCTGCACAGGGCGGCGGTGCGACTTCGCATGTCGGACGAGGCGATCTCGACGATAGCCTTCGAGGCAGGGTTCAACGATTTGTCGACCTTCAACCGCCGTTTCCGGCGCGTGATGGGGGAGACGCCCGGCGCCTATCGGCTCCGGCAGCGAGGCGATAAAGCGCCGGACACATCTGCCGTTCCGGTTTTGTGAAGCAAATTGGCCTGACAATGAGCTTTGCCCCGGCGGCCATGAAAAGCGCCTCGGCCATATCGTCGCAATCAGTGATATCCTTTTGAAATCACCACAAAAATCGACACTGGAAAACTGCCGCGGACGTTGGAGTTTCGACCCGGCTTCCTATATAAGCACCGAGTGATTCCCGATTAGATTGTGACCTGATTTGACCGACCAGAAGACACCGCGCGGCGCCGACGGCGGCCCCACCGGCATTGAGCCGATATCCATCATCGAGGAGATGCAGCGCTCCTATCTCGATTACGCCATGAGCGTGATCGTCAGCCGTGCGCTGCCCGACGTGCGCGACGGGCTGAAGCCGGTGCATCGCCGCATCCTCTATGCCGCGCATGAGAGCGGCTACCACTGGAACCGCAAATATGTGAAGTCGGCCCGCCCGGTCGCCGACGTGATGGGTAAATACCATCCCCACGGCGACGCCTCGATCTACGACGCCTTGGTGCGCATGGCGCAGGACTGGTCGCTGCGCGTGCCCCTGATCGACGGGCAGGGCAATTTCGGCTCGATCGACGGTGATCCGCCGGCGGCGATGCGTTACACCGAATCGCGCCTGACCAAGGTCGCGCATGAGCTGCTGGAAGACATCGATAAGGACACCGTCGATTTCCAGGACACTTATGATGCGTCCGGCAGCGAACCGAAAGTCCTGCCGGCGCGCTTTCCAAACCTGTTGGTCAATGGCTCCGGCGGCATCGCCGTCGGCATGGCCACCAACATCCCGCCGCATAATCTGGGCGAAGTCTGCAACGGCGCCATTGCCCTCATCGACAATCCGGCGATCGATCTGCCGGCGCTGATGGAGATCATTCCGGGGCCGGATTTCCCGACCGGCGGCATCGTGCTTGGCCGCTCCGGCATCTACAGCGCCTATTCGACCGGCCGCGGTTCCATCGTCATGCGCGGCCGCGTCAACGTCGAGGCGCGCGGCAACGACCGTGAATCGATCGTCATCACCGAGGTTCCCTACCAGGTGAACAAGTCGTCGATGATCGAGAAGATGGCCGAGCTGGTGCGCGACAAGCGCATCGAGGGCATTTCCGACATCCGCGACGAGAGCGACCGCCAGGGTTACCGCGTCGTCATCGAACTGAAGCGCGACGCGGTCGCCGACGTCATCCTCAACCAGCTCTACCGTTTCACGCCGCTGCAGACGTCGTTCGGCGCCAATATGGTGGCGCTGAACGGCGGCAAGCCGGAATTGCTGACGCTGACCGACATGCTGAAGGCGTTCGTCGCCTTCCGCGAGGACGTGATCAGCCGGCGCACGAAATTCCTGCTGCGTAAGGCGCGCGACCGCGCCCATGTGCTGGTCGGCCTTGCCATTGCCGTCGCCAATATCGACGAGGTGATAAAGCTGATCCGCACCGCGCCGGACCCGCAGACGGCCCGCGAGCAGTTGATGGAGCGGCGCTGGCCCTCGGGTGACGTCGAATCGCTGATCCTGCTGATCGACGATCCGCGCCACCGCATCAACGAGGACGGCACCTACAATCTGTCCGAGGAACAAGCCCGCGCCATCCTCGAACTGCGCCTGCAGCGCCTGACCGCGCTCGGCCGCGACGAGATCGCCGACGAGTTGAACACGATCGGCGACGAGATCAAGGATTACCTGGACATCCTGTCGTCCCGCGCCCGCATTCAGCAGATCGTCAAGGACGAGCTTGCCGCCGTGCGCGACGAGTTCGGCACGCCGCGCCGCACCGAACTCTCCGAGGGCGGGGCTGATATGGAAGACGAGGACCTGATCCAGCGCGAGGACATGGTCGTGACGGTCAGCCATTCCGGCTACATCAAGCGTGTGCCGTTGTCGCTTTACCGGGCGCAGCGCCGCGGCGGCAAGGGCCGCTCCGGCATGTCGACCAAGGAAGAGGATTTCGTCACCCGACTGTTCGTCGCCAACACGCACACGCCGGTGCTGTTCTTCTCCTCGCGTGGCATCGTCTATAAGGAAAAGGTCTGGCGCCTGCCGATCGGCAATCCGCAGTCGCGCGGCAAGGCGCTGATCAACATGCTGCCGCTGGAGCAGGGCGAACGCATCACCACCATCATGCCGCTGCCTGAGGACGAGACCAGCTGGGGCGAGCTCGACGTGATGTTCGCGACGACGCGCGGCACGGTGCGCCGCAATAAGCTGTCAGACTTCGTCCAGGTTAACCGCAACGGCAAGATCGCCATGAAGCTGGAAGAGGAAGGCGACGAGATCCTTGGCGTCGAGACCTGCACCGATAATGACGACGTGCTTCTGACCGCAAGCTCCGGCCAGTGCATCCGCTTCTCGGTCAGCGACGTGCGAGTCTTCCAGAGCCGCAATTCGGTCGGCGTCCGCGGCATCGCCATGGCTGCCACCGACCGGGTGATCTCGATGGCGGTGATCGAACATGTCGAGGCGCCGCCGGCCGAGCGCGCCGCCTATCTCAAGCGGGTGGCGGCCGAACGGCGGCTCGCCGCCGGCATTGCGGCGGGCGAGGACGAAGACATCCAACTGACCAATGAGGAGGTCGGCGAGGAGACCGAGCTTTCCGACGAGCGCTACGAATTCCTCAAGGCACACGAGCAGTTCGTGCTGACGGTGACGGAATATGGCTACGGCAAGCGTTCGTCTTCCTATGATTTCCGCCTCACAGGGCGCGGCGGCAAGGGCATCCGCGCCACCGACGTGTCGAAAGTGGCTGAGATCGGCCGTCTGGTGGCGACTTTCCCGGTCGGCAATGACGACCAGATCATGCTTGTCTCGGATGGCGGCACCGTCATCCGCGTGCCGGTCAACGGCATTCGTTTCGCCAGCCGCGCCACCAAGGGCGTGACCATCTTCAACACGGCTGACGGCGAGAAGGTCGTTTCGGTAGAGCGGATATCGGAACCGCAATCGGACGAGGAGGCCGAAGAGAGTGTCGAGGGCGACGCAACTCTGGATATCGGTGGTGGAGGCGTTGGCCCGGACAACAACGCCGAGTAAATCTCGATGGGCAATGCCGGCCCGATCGGCCGGCGCGTCAACAGCTAGCGGCCGTTAGAAATGGCGATACGGCTTGCGGATACCGAAGCCTCCGAACCGCTTGGCATTGGACTTGGCGCGGACGCGCTCTGCTTCCTGATGCAGCCCGAATACGGTGGCGATTAGCATGGCGACGGTCATTGCGGTGGCGAGCATGTAGATCAGCATGTGCGTGTTCTCCTGCATCTAGCAACGACTGAATGGCGTTTTGGTTTCATCTTCTGAAACTTCAACCTAGTGAACGCTGCGTGAAGCCTTCGTGATCGGCCCGTTCATTGGTCGTTCATCTCGGCCAAAACGTTCACTCAAAGCGCATCGCGATTACCGTGGCTCAGGCGATGCGCTTTGAAGTCCTGTTTTGGCATTGGCGGCTCGCTGATCGGATTGCCTTTGCGAGAGAGGCTCGCTAGAAGCACCCTGCCATGACCGAACGCATTGCCCTTTATGCCGGCTCCTTCGACCCGCCGACCAACGGCCACCTAGACGTGCTGAAGGCGTCGCTGGCCGTAGCGGACACCGTCTATGCGGCGATCGGCATCCATCCCGGCAAGAAGCCGCTGTTTTCTTTCGAGGAACGGGTCGGCCTCATCGAAGCGGCGACCAAGGCCGAATTCGGCCGCGACGGCGCCCGCATCAAAGTTGTCGCTTTCGACGGGCTGGTCATCGACGCGGCCAGAAAGCAGGGCGCCTCGATCATGATCCGTGGCCTGCGCGACGGCACCGATCTCGACTACGAGATGCAGATGGCCGGCATGAACGAGACCATGGCCCCGGAACTGCAGACGGTTTTTCTGCCCGCCAGCCCTTCGGTGCGAACCATTACCGCCACACTTGTCCGCCAAATAGCCTCGATGGGAGGCGACATCCGCCCCTTCGTGCCGGCGGCCGTGGCCGGCGCGCTCACCGCCAAATTCGCGAAATGATGCATGTCGCCCAAAAGTGAAAGCCGGTTTTGGGGCAACGACATGCGTGAAACAAAGGTTTTCGGAGAAAGATCCATGCAGCTCAAAAGGCTCGCCACCTGCTTTGCCGTTGTTTTCGGTCTTTTGACCGCATCCGTTTCGGCGTTCGCCGCCGATCCGGAAAACACCATGATCATTACGCTGAAGGGCGGCGACGTGACCATCGCGCTCAGGCCTGATCTCGCGCCGAAGCATGTCGAGCAGATCAAAAAGCTGGTTCGCCAGGGCGCTTACGACAACGTCGCTTTCCACCGTGTCATCGACGGCTTCATGGCGCAGACCGGCGACGTGAAGTTCGGCAATATGAAGAACGGCTTCAGCGCCGACGCTGTCGGCACCGGCGGTTCCGATCTTCCCGATTTGCCGGCCGAATTCTCGAAGACCGAGCGCTACGGACGCGGCGTGGTCGGGATGGCGCGCTCGCAGGACCCGGATTCCGCCAATTCGCAGTTCTTCATCATGTTTGCGCCGGCGCCGCCGCTCGATGGCCAGTACACCATCGTCGGTAATGTCGAGAAAGGCATGGAGTTGGTGGATCAGATAAAGAAAGGCGACGCGGCGCAGAACGGGGTTGTCACCGATCCCGATCGCATGATCAAGGTGCGCATCGCCGCCGACGGCAAGTAAACCCATCTGTTCAAAGGATATTCTGACATGGCCGAGATCAAGGACCGCGAGAACGCGCTCATCATGGAAACGACCAAGGGCAAGGTCGTCATCGAACTGTTTCCCGATCTGGCACCTGGCCATGTCGGCCGCATCAAGGAACTGGCGCGCGAAGGCGCTTATGACGGCGTGGTGTTCCACCGCGTCATCGACGGCTTCATGGCGCAGACCGGCGACGTGAAATTCGGCAATTCCGCCAAGCCCTCTTTCGCACCGGCGCGCGCCGGCACGGGCGGCTCCGACAAGCCCGACCTGAAGGCGGAGTTCTCGAACGTCAATCACGGCCGCGGCACTTGCTCGATGGCGCGCTCGCAGAACCCGAACTCGGCCAACTCGCAGTTCTTCATCTGCTTCGACGATGCCGCCTTCCTCAACCGCCAATACACGGTCTGGGGCCAGGTCATCGAAGGCATGGACAATGTCGACAAGATCAAGCGCGGCGAGCCGGTGCCGGATCCCGACAAGATCGTGTCGCTGAAGGTGGCGGCCGACGTGAAATGACCTACCGGGCTGTCGCGGCTATCACTCTGATGCTTGTCGCGGCGGCCACTCCGGCGTTGGCGACGGAATCGATCGTTTGCAGCGCTGAAGACGACGCGGCGTCGATCGACATCCTGATGGGGCACACTGCCGTCATCGCGGTTGCGCGGATATGGCTAGATGCCGGCGGCAGGAACTGGACCACTGACGCTCAGTCGGGTTCGACGAAAGTCATCGTTGGACAGGCATTCGAAGACGACCAGCACATGGCGATCGATCTCACCGATGAGGGCATCAACTCGATCATCGCCAAATTGCGACTGGTCAAGGCCATCGAACAGTCCAATTTCGCAATGGGCGGCACGCTGAGCATCGACGGTGTTGGCGCCTGGGCGGTGACCTGCCCGGAATTTTGAGGCGGGATTTCCTTGCGCGTCGATCTTTTCGACTTTGATCTGCCGGAGGAGCGCATTGCGCTTCGACCGGCCGAACCGCGCGACAGCGCCAAAATGCTGGTTGTCAGGCCGGGTGAGAGGCTCGAGGACCGGACGGTTCGCGAGCTGCCGTCCCTGCTCGAGGCTGGTGACGTGCTGGTCTTCAACGACACCAAGGTTATTCCGGCACAGTTGAAAGGCATCAGGCGGCGCGGCGAAGCGGCGGCGCAAGTCGAAGCCACGCTGCACATGCGGGTGGCTCCCGATCGCTGGCTGGCTTTCATGCGGCCGGGCAAGCGCATCGCCGCCGGTGACCGCATCCATTTCGGCCATGACGCCAATTCCTGCTTTCTCGGCCAACTCGATGCCACGGTGATCGAGAAGGGCGAGGCCGGCGAGGCTTTGCTCGGCTTTGATCTGTCAGGTCCGTTTCTCGACGAGGCGCTGCACGCCGTCGGCCACATTCCGCTGCCCCCTTACATAGCCTCGAAGCGCGACGACGACGAACGCGACCGCAAGGACTACCAGACCATCTATGCCAGGGAGGAGGGGGCTGTGGCGGCACCCACGGCCGGCCTGCATTTCACGCCCGAGCTTTTAGCCGCTCTCGATGCCCGGGGTATCGAGCAGCGCTTCGTCACCCTGCATGTCGGCGCCGGCACGTTCCTGCCGGTGAAAGTCGACGACACCGCCGACCACAAGATGCATGCCGAGATCGGTTCGGTCAGCCCGGAAACCGCCGAAGCGCTGAACGCGGCGAAGGCGCGTGGCGGGCGCATCATCGCCGTCGGTACGACATCGCTGCGCCTGCTGGAGAGCGCTTCGCGGGAGGACGGCACATTGGCCGGATGGTCGGGTCCGACCGATATCTTCATCACGCCGGGGTACCGTTTCAAGGCCGCCGACATGCTGATGACCAATTTCCATCTGCCGCGCTCGACGCTGTTCATGCTGGTTTCGGCGTTTTGCGGTCTGGAAACAATGCGTGCGGCCTATGCGCATGCCATCGAGAACCGGTACAGGTTCTACTCCTACGGAGATGCAAGTCTGCTATTCAAGGAGGAGAACGATGGACGCGCGCCTGGTATAGAACAAGGAATTCAATGACTAAGGCGTTCACCTTCAAGGTGCTGGCGACCGATGGCAAGGCGCGGCGCGGCGCGATCACCATGCCGCGCGGAGAAATCCGCACGCCGGCCTTCATGCCGGTCGGCACCGGTAGCACGGTCAAGACCATGTATATGGATCAGGTGCGCAGTTTCGGCTCGGACATCATCCTGGGCAACACCTACCATCTGATGCTGCGGCCCGGCGCCGAACGTGTGGCGCGGCTTGGCGGTCTGCATGAATTCGCCCGCTGGCCGCACCCGATCCTGACCGACAGCGGCGGCTTCCAGGTAATGTCGTTGTCAAAGCTGAGGAAACTGACTGAAAAGGGCGTCACCTTTCGCTCGCACATTGACGGCGCCGCCTATGAGATGTCGCCCGAGCGCTCGATCGAGATCCAAGGGCTGCTCGATTCCGACATCCAGATGCAACTCGACGAATGCACCGCGCTGCCGGCCCTGGAGAAGGAGATCGAGCGGGCGATGGAGCTGTCGCTGCGCTGGGCCGAGCGTTGCAGGACCGCGTTCGGCGACCAGCAGGGCAAGGCGATGTTCGGCATCGTTCAGGGCGGCGACATACCGGCTCTGCGGCTGCGCTCGGCGCAGGCGCTGAAAGCGATGGACCTCAAGGGCTACGCGATCGGCGGGCTGGCGGTCGGCGAGCCGCAAGCGGTGATGCTCGAAATGCTCGACATCACCTGCCCGGAGCTGCCGGCGGACAGGCCGCGCTATCTGATGGGTGTCGGCACGCCTGACGACATATTGAAATCGGTGGCGCGCGGCATCGATATGTTCGACTGCGTGATGCCGACGCGCGCCGGTCGCCATGGCCTCGCCTATACACGGCGCGGCAAGGTCAATCTGCGCAACGCCCGCCATGCCGACGATCCGCGCCCGCTGGACGAGGAGAGCGACTGCCCGGCGGCCAGAGATTATTCACGCGCCTATCTGCACCATCTGGTCCGCTCGCAAGAGGCGCTGGGGGCAATGCTTCTGACCTGGAACAATCTCTCCTACTACCAGAGGCTGATGCAGGACATTCGTGCCGCCATCGAAGCCGGCGCTTTCGAGGCGCGGGCGGTGGAGATTTCCGAAGGCTGGGCGAGGGGCGATATTCCAGCGATGTGACCGAGCGCTCAGATGCTCAGCGAAGCGGATGCGCAGACATCGCATACGCTTGGCAACGGTATCAGCGCCCACGAACATTCGCCGTTTGGCTGCACTTAAGCTTCCTTAAGGGCGGGTTCTGCCTGAGCGCCGTCCTGATGCTTGAAAGCCGGGCGGCAGTCTGCCACAAGGGCCGCCTATGCGCATGACCCCGAAAATCGGAATCGATTTTCGGAAAGGGATCATGCGCAATCAAAGTGCTACAGCGTCCTTTGCGCGTCCAAAAGGACGCGCGGCGCTGTAGGCGCAAGCTTGAGCAGGACCGGGCAATGAAGGCATTTTTCGTGCAGATAAAGTGCGATCTGGGCAGGGCCTATGACGTTGCCGGCGCATTGGCCGATGCCGAGATCGCTTCGGAAATCTACTCGACAGCCGGCAACTACGATCTGCTCGCCAAATTCTATGTCGATGACGAGGAAGACATCGGCCACTTCGTCACCGAGAAGGTGCAGATTCTTCCCGGTATCAAGGACACGTTTACGGTCGTCACCTTCCGCGCGTTCTGAGCGGCGCCTGCCGCCTGCCCGGGCACAAGGCAAAGCCTGACCCAGCCATATCGGCGCTGCCCTAATTTTAGGCAGGTCGCGACATACTGGTCGCCAGCATCCTCCAAATCACCGATTGCGCTTGATTTTCTGCCGTGACGCCAGTGAAATGGCCTCACAGGGGAGTATGCGATTGGCAGCGTTCGACGAAATGCTTCCGGAAATCTCCGGATTGAGAAAACCGTATTCGGCTTACGATCGCTGGCTGAAGGAGCAGGATCCGGCCAGGCTTACTGAAAAGATGCAGGACGCCGAACGCGTCTTTCGCAAGACCGGTATCACCTTTGCCGTCTATGGCGAGCAGGAAGCCTCCGAACGCCTGATTCCCTTCGATATTGTTCCGCGCATCATTTCCGGCAACGAGTGGCGACGGCTGACGCAAGGCATCGAGCAGCGCGTCCAGGCGCTGAACGCGTTTCTCGACGATATCTACCACCGCCAGGAGATCTTGCGCGCCGGGCGCGTCCCCAAGGAGTTGATCGCCAAGAACGAGGCGTTCCTGCCGGAGATGATCGGAGTGCGGCCGCCGGCGGGCGTCTACACCCATATCATCGGCGTCGATATCGTGCGCATCAGCGAGAACGAGTTCTACGTGCTGGAGGACAATGCGCGCACGCCGTCCGGCGTCTCCTATATGCTGGAGAACCGCGAGACGATGATGCAGCTCTTTCCCGAGCTGTTCCAGCAGATCAAGGTGCGGCCGGTGGAAAACTATCCGCAGCTCTTGCGCCAGTCGCTGGCGGCGGTGCGGCCGCAAAGCACCAAGGGGGCGCCGACCATCGCCGTGCTGACGCCGGGCAGCTTCAACTCCGCCTATTTCGAACATGCCTTCCTTGCCGACCAGATGGGCGTGCAGCTTGTCGAGGGGCAGGATCTGCGCGTCGTCGATGGCCACGTCGCTATGCGCACGACCGAAGGCTACAAGCAGATCGACGTGCTTTATCGAAGGGTGGACGATTCTTTCCTCGATCCGCTGACCTTCCGTCCGGACTCGGCACTTGGCGTGCCGGGCATCATGGATGTCTACCGCGCCGGCAACATCACCATCGCCAATGCGCCGGGAACAGGCATTGCCGACGACAAGGCGATCTATTCCTATATGCCCGAGATCGTCGAATTCTACACCGGCCGCAAGGCGATCCTCGGTAACATCCCGACCTGGCGCTGCTCGGAGCCGGACAGCCTGAAATACGTGCTCGAACATATTGACGAGCTGGTGGTGAAGGAGGTGCACGGGTCCGGCGGCTACGGCATGCTGGTCGGGCCGGCGGCGACCAAGAAGGAATGCGAGGATTTTTCCAAGAAACTCGCGGCGAAGCCATCGAACTACATCGCCCAGCCGACACTGGCGCTGTCGACCTGTCCGATCCTGACCGATAAAGGGCTGGCGCCGCGCCATGTCGATCTCAGGCCTTACGTGCTGGTATCCGATCGCATCCAGATCGTGCCGGGCGGGCTGACGCGCGTGGCGCTGAAGCAAGGCTCGCTGGTGGTCAACTCCTCGCAGGGCGGCGGCACCAAGGATACGTGGGTGCTGGATGATTAATTTTCATTTGAAGGTTTTTGGATGCTTTTAGGCCGCACTGCCAACGGGCTCTACTGGATGAACCGCTACATAGAGCGGGCAGAAAACATGGCACGGCTGGTCGATGCCGGGCTGCGCATGGCGCTGACCCGTACCCAGAACGCTTCTGAGGAGTGGAATTCGGTGCTACTCAGCGCCGGTTCGGACGCTGCCTTCACGCAGAAATATTCCGACTATACCGCCGCCAATGTCGCGGATTTCCTGCTGCGCGACACATCGAACCCGTCGAGCACGATGGCGTCGATCGAGACGGCCCGCAACAACGCCCGCATGGTGCGCACCGCCCTGACGCGCGAAACCTGGGAAAGCATCAACGAGGCCTGGATGTCGCTGAAGCGCATGCTGGCCAAGCCGATCGACGAACGCGATCTGCCCAGCGTGCTCGACGCGATCAAGCGCGAAACGGCGCTGATCCGCGGTTCGTTCTACGGCACTATGCTGCGCAACGAGATCTTCGATTTCTCGCAGCTCGGCACCTATGTCGAACGTGCCGACAACACGGCACGCATCCTGGACGTGAAATACTACGTGCTGTTGCCGTCGATCTCGTGGGTCGGTTCGACGCTCGACAACTACCAGTGGGAATCGATCCTGCGCTCGGTGTCAGCGCACCGCTCCTATCGCTGGGTCTACGAGGCCGACTACAAGCCGAGCAACATTGCCGACTATCTGATCCTCAACGTTCGCATGCCGCGCTCGCTGACCTTCTGCTATCGGTTCCTGACGGAGCATCTCAGATTCCTGGGCGACGATTATGGCGAGCGCCATGCCTGTCATGTGACAGCCGGCAAGACCCAGGCCATGCTGGCGGCCGGCTCGATCAAGGACATATTCGACGCCGGCCTGCATGAATTCCTGGCGAATTTCATCCGCGACAACATCAGGCTCGGCGACGAGATCGCGCAGGACTACAGGTTTTATTGAGTATGATCCCGGAAAGTGGAAGCCGGTTTCCGGAAAAGGTTATGCTCAGGGGACGAGAGCAATGCGGCTGAAGATCACTCACCGGACCGAATACCGCTATGATGCGCCGGTGCACTATCTGTTGCAGCGGTTGCGGCTGCTTCCGGTCAGCGGACCGACGCAGACCGTTTTGTCCTGGGCGCTGAAGATCGAGGGGGCGCGCGAGGAAGTGCGCTTTAACGACCATTTCGGCAACGACACGCGGCTTTTGAGCGTCGAAGGTGACCGCGATTTCATCACCGTCGAGGCATCAGGCGAGGTGGTGACCCGCGACACCGCTGGCGTTTCCGGGCCACATCAGGGTTTCGCGCCGCTCTGGCTGTTTGGCCATGAAACCCCGTTGACCACGATCGGCGGCGGCATTCGCGAACTCGCGGCCTCGGTCGGCGAGGGGACCGATATCGAAAGATTGCACCGGCTGATGGCCGTGATCGGCGAGCGCGTCGCCTATACGCCGGGTACCACCAATGCGGCGACCCCGGCCGAGGACGCGCTGGCGCTCAAGACCGGCGTCTGCCAGGACCATAGCCACATCTTCGCCGCCGCCGCGCGCGCCATGGGGTTTCCGGCCCGCTATGTCAGCGGCTATTTGATGATGGATGCGGCGGTCGAGCAGGCGGCAAGCCATGCCTGGGCCGAGGCGCATGTTGCAGGCCTAGGCTGGGTCGCGTTCGACGTCGCCAACGGCATTTCACCTGACGAACGCTATGTAAAGGTGGCGACCGGTCGTGATTACCGCGACGCCACGCCGGTGTCGGGAATTCGGCTGGGACAAGCGGAAGAACAGCTTGCGGTCACCGTCACCGTGGAGCAGTAATCCACGGCAAGATTGCTGCCAAAGAGATTCGATGACCTATTGCGTCGGCATGAAGATCGATCGCGGGCTCGTGTTCATGTCGGACACGCGCACCAATGCCGGCATGGATTCGATCTCGACCTTCAAGAAGATGCATGTCTGGGAAGAACCGGGCGAGCGCGTAATTGTGCTGATGTCGGCCGGCAATCTGGCGACGACGCAGGCCGTCGTCAGTTTGCTCGACGAACGCACCAAGGCGGTGGCCGATCGCCACGCGACCCTGCTTGAAACGCCTTCTATGTACCAGACGGTGCGGATGGTCGGCGACACCGTCAAGGAAGTCATCGCCAGTTCGTCACCCGCGGGCGAAAAGGCGGATTCCTATTTCAATGCCTCGTTTATCCTTGGCGGCCAGATCAAGGGCAGCGCGCCGCGGCTGTTCATGATCTATCCGGAAGGCAATTTCATTGAATCGACCGACGACACGCCGTTTTTCCAGATCGGCGAGACCAAATACGGCAAGCCGATCATCATCCGCGCCTATGAAAAGACGATGAGTTTCGCCGAGACGGTGAAACTGCTGCTGGTGTCGTTTGACTCGACGCTGAAATCGAACCTGTCGGTCGGTCTGCCGCTCGACCTGCTGTTCTACGAAAAGGATGCCTTCAAAGTCAGCCTGAAGAAGCGAATTGCCCAGGACGACCAATACTACCGCACCATTTCGGACGGCTGGTCGAACGCGCTGAAGGCTGCTTTTGCGAGCCTGCCCGATTTTCCCGAATGAAAGCCTCCGTTTTTCGTGCTCTTTGATTGCTGGGCTCGATGCGACGGAGAGGAAAAATGAATAGCGACGAATTCCGGGAATGGTCGCTGTACGCGGCCGAATGGGGTGCCGACTACAGGAGCACACTTCGCGAACGGCCGGTGCGGCCGCTTGTCGAACCGGGCGAAATCTCTAGAAGCATCGACGTCTCGCCGCCGGAAAAAGGCGAAACGATGCAGGCAATCTTCGCCGATTTCGAGCAAAAAATCCTGCCGGGCATGACGCATTGGCAGCATCCGCGCTTCTTCGCCTATTTCCCGGCCAACGCCGCACCGGTCTCGGTGGTGGCCGAATATCTGGTCTCGGTGATGGCCGCGCAATGCATGCTCTGGCAGACCTCGCCGGCTGCGACCGAACTCGAGACGCGCGTCGTCGACTGGATGCGTCAGGCGCTTGGCCTGCCGGAAGGGTTTTCCGGCGTTATGCAGGATTCGGCATCGTCGGCGACGCTTGCCGCCGTGCTGACCATGCGCGAGCGTGCGCTCGACTGGCAGGGCAACAAGAAGGGCCTGCAAGGCCAGCCGATATTGCGCGTCTATTCTTCCGACCAGGTCCATACTTCCATCGACCGGGCGATCTGGGTATCGGGCATCGGCGAGGACAATCTCGTGCGCATTCCGGTTGCCGGCCGCCTTCGCGCCATGGATGTCACAGCCCTCGAAACGGCGATCGTCGCCGACCGGGATGCGGGCATGCTGCCGGCCGGCATCATCGCTTGTGTCGGCGGCACCAGCACCGGCGGCACCGATGACATCGCCGGCGTCGCCGCTGTGGCAAACCGGTACGGGCTCTATCTGCATGTCGATGCCGCCTGGGCCGGATCGGCGATGATATGTCCGGAATACCGACATTTCTGGGCGGGCGTGGAGCAGGCGGATTCCATCGTCTTCAACCCGCACAAATGGCTGGGCGCGCAGTTTGACTGCTCGATACAGTTCATCCGCCGGCCGGAAGACCTGGTGCGGACGCTCGCCATCAAGCCGGATTACCTGAAGACGCATGGACGCGACGGCATCATCAACTATTCCGAATGGTCGGTGCCGCTCGGGCGGCGCTTTCGCGCACTGAAACTATGGTTCCTGCTGCGCGCCCATGGGCTGGAGAATCTGCGGACCATGATCCGCAGCCATGTCGCCTGGAGTGAAGGCCTTGCCGCGCGGCTGGCTCGGGAATCGGATTTCGAGATCGTCACGGAACCGATGCTGTCGCTGTTTTCGTTCCGGCATCTGGCGGCGGCCGGTATCGATTCGGACGAGCACAATCTGCGGCTGGTCAACGCGATCAACGACGATGGCCGCATCTACCTGACGCAGACACGGGTGGACGGACAGGTCGCGATCCGCTTTCAGGTCGGTCAATTCGAGACGACGGCGGCGGATGTCGACACCGCTTTCGAGGTCGTCACCGAAATCGCCCGCGGTCTGGGTTGAGTTGAATTGGTCGGCAAAGTTGCGGCGAGGTTTGTCTTTGGACGCATGTAATTTCGTTAGCCGGCTTATGCCTTTTCATCACTTTCGTTTTCCGCTATAGACAAGAAAAACGAAAACGGGAGGTCCCCAATGTATCTGTCGCCGCGTCATTCCGAAATCATCCAGATGGCCAAGGACAATGGCCGCGTGCTGGTCGACGATCTGGCAACGCATTTCAACGTGACGCCGCAGACCATCCGCAAGGACCTTAACGATTTGTGCGACCAGCGGCTGCTTTCCCGTATCCATGGCGGGGCGCTGTTTCCGTCCGGCATCGAGAACATGGAGTATGAAGCGAGGCGCAAGATCGCCGCCGAGGAGAAGGAGGCGATCGGCCGCGCAGCAGCCAGGTTGATCCCGGACAATGCCTCGCTGTTCATCAATATCGGCACCACGACGGAGTCGGTCAGCAAGGCGCTCCTCGATCATACCGGCTTGATGGTCATCACCAATAATATTAATGTTGCCAATAGGATGCGTATATATCCTTCGATCGAGGTGGTGATTGCCGGCGGCGTCGTGCGCGGCTCCGATGGCGGCGTGGTCGGCGAGGCGGCGGTCGATTTCATCAGGCAGTTCAAGGTCGACTACGCGGTGATCGGCGCCTCGGCGATCGACCATGACGGTGCGTTGCTCGATTTCGATTTTCGTGAAGTCAAGGTGGCTCAGGCGATCATCGCCAATGCAAGGCATGTCATCCTCGTTTCCGACCAGACCAAGTTCGAGCGAACGGCGCCGGTTCGCATCGGCCACCTGTCGCAGGTCAACACCTTCATCACCGACCGCTGCGACATCCCGTCGGTGTGCAAGATCTGCCAGGAAGCAGAGGTTCAACTGATCGAAACGTCGCTTTCCTAGAGGGTTGCCGTTGCGGCAACGGCGGCTGTTTATATTTCGTTTGACATTCGTTCCCATTTCGAAATAATCCCCCTACGGTTTCGTAAAAACCTAAAAATGCTGCAATGCGAAATCCGGGAGGACTATTGTGGGCGCACCTCCGATCCATGACATCTTCGTCATCGGTGGCGGTATCAACGGCTGCGGCATTGCCCGCGATGCGGTTGGGCGCGGCTACTCGGTTTTCCTTGCCGAAATGAACGATCTGGCCAGCGGCACTTCCTCCGGCTCGACCAAACTGATCCATGGCGGCTTGCGCTATCTCGAGTTCTACGAGTTCCGCCTGGTGCGCGAAGCGCTGATGGAACGCGAGATTCTCTGGAAGAACGCACCGCACATCATCTGGCCGATGCGCTTCGTGCTGCCCTATGCCAAGGGCCTGCGACCGGCCTGGCTGATCAGGCTCGGCCTTTTCCTTTACGACCACATTGGCGGGCGCAAATTGCTGCCGGCGACCAAGACGCTGGACATGGCAAAGGACCCAGCCGGCAAGCCGCTGAAACCGTTGTTTCGCAAAGCCTTCGAATATTCCGACGCCTGGGTCAACGATGCGCGGCTGGTGGCCCTGAACGCCCGCGACGCCGCCGATCGCGGCGCAACGATCCGAACCCGCACGAAAGTCATGGCCGCACGCCGGGAAGGCCAGCTTTGGACGGTCAGACTGGAAAATACACAGACCGGGGAGGCCGAAGAGGTCAAGGCGCGGCTTTTGGTCAATGCCGCCGGTCCATGGGTCGACCACGTGCTGTCGGCTACGGTCGGCTTGAACGATGTGCACAATGTCCGGCTGGTCCAGGGTAGCCATATCGTCATCGGCAAGAAGTTCGACGATCCGCGCGCCTATTTCTTCCAGAACAAGGATGGCCGCATCATCTTTGCCATTCCTTACGAGGAAGAGTTCACGCTGATCGGCACCACCGACCAAGACTATTCTGGCGACCCGCACGACGTGAAGATCAGCGATGCCGAGATCGATTATCTTTGTGCTGCGGCGAGCGAATATTTCGCGAAACCGGTCAAGCGTTCGGACATCGTCTGGACCTATTCCGCCGTGCGCCCGCTTTATGACGACGGCGCCTCGAAGGCGCAGGAAGCAACCCGCGATTATGTGCTGAAGACCGACGGCGGCGAGGGCACGGCGCCGATCATCAACACTTTCGGCGGCAAGATCACCACCTATCGCCGGCTGTCGGAATCGATGCTCGAGAAAATCGAGGGTTTTCTCGGCAAGCGCGGCAAGCCGTGGACGGCAAACGCGCCGCTTCCGGGCGGCGATTTCCCGGCGAGCGGGTTCGACACCGAAGTGGCGAAATTGAAGACGGCCTATCCGTTCCTCGACGCGCGTCTGGCGCGCCGCCTGACCCGGCTTTACGGGACTCGCGCAAGGATGCTGCTGGGCCTCGCCAGGTCGAATGCCGACCTTGGTCGCAACTTTGGCGCCGATCTCTACGAGGCCGAGGTCCGCTATCTCGTTCAAAATGAATGGGCGATGACGGCTGAAGATGTATTGTGGCGCAGGACCAAGCGCGGCCTGCAGCTGAGCCGCGAGCAGACGGCAGCGCTCGACGAATTCATGCGCGGGATAAGCCGGCGCCATGTCGCGGCTGCCGAATAGTCATGCAGAAAGCCTGGGAGGAGGCATCATGCTGGAACTGAGAAACGTGACGAAGACGGTCGGCGCGACGGAGCATATACGCGACGTGTCGCTGACGCTTCAGCACGGCTCGCTCAACGTCCTTCTCGGACCGACGCTTTCCGGCAAGACCAGCCTGATGCGGCTGATGGCCGGCCTTGATGTGCCGACATCCGGTTCGGTCTGGTTCGATGGCAAGGATGTCACCGGCATCCCGGTGCAGAAGCGTAACGTCGCCATGGTCTACCAGCAGTTCATCAACTATCCGGCGATGACCGTTTACGAGAACATCGCCTCGCCGCTGAGGGTGGCCGGGACCGAGCGGACAAAGATCGACAAGGAGGTGCGCAATGCCGCAGCCCTTCTCAAGCTGACACCCTTCCTCGACCGCACGCCGCTCAGCCTCTCCGGCGGCCAGCAGCAGCGCACCGCGCTGGCGCGCGCCATCGTCAAGAACGCCAGCCTCGTGCTGCTCGACGAGCCGCTCGCCAACCTCGACTACAAGCTGCGCGAGGAGCTGCGTGCGGAATTGCCGAAAATATTCGCCGCGACCGGCAACATCTTCGTCTACGCCACGACGGAGCCGCACGAAGCCTTGCTGCTCGGTGGCAACACGGCGACGCTTTCCGAAGGCCGCATCACCCAGTTCGGCCCGACGATCGACGTCTTCCGCAGGCCGAACGACCTCGTCACGGCCAAGACATTCGCCGATCCGCCGCTCAACACGATCGTGCTGAAGAAGAGCGGTTCGAGCTTCCTTCTTGATGGTGGGGTGAACCTCCCGGTGCCGGCCGCGCTCGCCGGTATTGCCGATACGAGTTACACGATCGGCTTCCAGCCCCACCATCTCTCTCTTGCTCGGCCGAGCCCGTCGGCGGTTCCGGTGAGAGCCAAGGTCTCGGTCACCGAGATCACCGGTTCGGAAAGCTTTGTGCATCTCGACTTCGCCGATGTCCGCTGGGTGATGCTGGAGCACGGCATCCTGGTGTTCGAGCCGGACCAGACCATCGAGGTGTTCATCGATCCGCGGCACATCATGGTTTTCGACGCGAACGGCCGCTCGGCCGCGCCGCCACAGATGCTGGCGGCTTGAGGGAGGAGGGCACATGGCGCGCATCGACTGCAATCACATCCGCCACGCCTACGGGCCGCATCCGAAGTCGGACAAGGACTATGCGCTGAAGGAGGTGCATCACGCGTTCGAGGACGGCGGCGCCTATGCGCTGCTTGGGCCGTCGGGCTGCGGCAAGACTACGCTGCTCAACATCATTTCCGGCCTGCTGTACCCGTCGCATGGCGAGCTTCTGTTCGACGGCAAGGACGTGACCAATCTGTCGACGCAGGAGCGCAATATCGCCCAGGTGTTCCAGTTCCCGGTCATCTACGACACCATGACCGTCTACGACAATCTGGCGTTCCCGTTGCGCAACCGCGGCGTTTCGGAACCTGACGTCGACCGAAAGGTCCGCGAAACACTGGAAATGACCGGTCTGGCCGATATGGCCAAAAGAAAGGCGAGGGGGCTGACTGCCGATCAGAAGCAGAAGATCTCGCTCGGACGCGGGCTGGTGCGCTCTGACGTGAACGCGATCCTGTTCGACGAGCCGCTGACCGTCATCGACCCGCATATGAAGTGGGTGCTGCGCTCGCAGCTGAAGCAGCTGCACAGGCGCTTCGGTTTCACCATGGTCTATGTCACGCACGACCAGACCGAGGCGCTCACCTTCGCCGAGAACGTCGTCGTCATGTATGAGGGCGAGATCGTGCAGATCGGCTCTCCAGCCGAACTGTTCGAGCGTCCCAAGCATACATTCGTCGGCTATTTTATCGGCTCGCCGGGCATGAACGTCATGCCGGTCGCGGTCGAAGGCAGGAGCGCGCGGCTCGGCAGCCAGACGATCGAATTGCCGGGCGCGCCCAAGGCCGGAATCAAAGGCTCGATCGAACTCGGCATCCGCCCCGAATATGTCAGGCTTGGCGCTAGCGGCATGCCAGTTTCAATCCGGAAGGTCGAGGATATTGGCCGCCACAAGGTGGTGCGCGCCAATTTCGAAGGCCGCGACATCGCGGCGATCGTCGGCGAGGACGAGGATATCCCCGCCGATCCGAAGATCGCTTTCGACCCGGCCGGCATCAACATCTATGCCGATTCCTGGCGCGTCGAGATGGGAGGCTGAACTCCATGGATAAGACCTGGAACAACAAGGCGTGGTTCATGGTGCTTCCGGTGCTGGTGCTGGTGGCGTTCAACGCAATCATCCCGCTGATGACGGTGGTCAACTATTCAGTTCAGGAGACGTTCGGAAACAACCTGTTCTTCTTTGAAGGCGTTAAGTGGTTCCAGGAAGTCCTTAATTCGCCGCGCTTCCACGCATCGCTCCTGCGCCAGTTCGCCTTCACCGGGTTAATCCTGCTGATCGAGGTGCCGCTAGGCGTGGCGGTGGCGCTTGCCATGCCGCGTTCCGGCCCATGGGTCGCGGTCTGCCTGGTGTTGATGTCGCTGCCGTTGCTGATCCCATGGAACGTCGTCGGCGCTATGTGGAACATCTTTGCGCTGCCGGACATCGGGCTGCTCGGTTATGTTATCAACGCGATGGGCATTAGCTACAATTTCACCAGCCAGCCGCTGTCGGCCTGGTTCACCGTCGTCCTGATGGACGTATGGCATTGGACCTCGCTGGTGGTGCTGCTCGCCTATGCAGGCCTCGTCTCGATACCCGACGCCTACTATCAGGCTGCAAAGATTGACGGTGCATCACGCTGGTCGGTGTTCCGCTTTATCCAGCTGCCCAAGATGAAGCGCGTGCTGACCATTGCCATGCTGCTGCGGTTCATGGATTCCTTCATGGTCTACACTGAACCGTTCGTACTGACAGGCGGGGGACCGGGCAATGCCACGACCTTCCTGTCGATCGATCTTGTCAAGGCAGCGCTCGGCGAATTCAACCTCGGAATCGCGGCGGCCATGAGCATCATCTACTTCCTGATGACGCTGCTGGTGTCGTGGCTCTTCTACACCCTGATGACCCAATCCGAAGCGGAGGGCTGAGATGACATCAGTGAAGGAAGGCCTTGGGGATAAAAGGGGCGACGTTTTGATGCGAGAGCAGACAACGCCGCCACCGGCGTCGAATGCGGCGGGTCTCCAGTCGGCGAGCGTAATGAGCGGACGCCGCCGGGAGGCGCGCTTCCTTTGGCTCGTGCCGACGGTCTACATCATCTTCCTGATGCTGCCGATCTACTGGCTGCTCAACATGTCGTTCAAGACGACGAACGAAATCCTTGGCGGCTTTTCATTGTGGCCACGCAGTTTCACGGTGGCGAGCTATGTCGAGATCCTCACCAACCCCGTTTGGTACAATGGCTACATCAGCTCCATCAGCTATGTATTTATCAACACTGCGATTTCGGTCAGCGTGGCGCTGCCCGCTGCCTATGCCTTCTCGCGCTACCGCTTCCTTGGCGACAAGCATCTGTTCTTCTGGCTGCTGACCAACCGCATGGCGCCGCCGGCGGTTTTCGCACTGCCGTTTTACCAGCTCTACTCGGCCATCAATCTCTTCGACACACCATGGGCCGTTGCGCTGGCGCACTGCCTGTTCAACATACCGCTCGCAGTGTGGATTCTCGAAGGCTTCATGTCTGGCGTGCCGAAGGAGATCGACGAGACGGCCTTCATAGACGGCTATTCCTGGCCGCGGTTCTTCGTGAAGATATTCATGCCGCTGATCGCTTCCGGCATCGGTGTCACGGCGTTCTTCTGCTTCATGTTCTCTTGGGTGGAGCTGTTGCTCGCCAAGACGCTGACGTCTGTCGCCGCGAAGCCGATCGCCGCCGTGATGACCCGGACGGCGAGCACATCGGGCTACGAACTCGGATTGTTGGCGGCCGCCGGCGTGCTCACCATCGTTCCGGGCGCGATCGTCATTTGGTTCGTCCGGAACTATATCGCCAAGGGGTTTGCGCTCGGCCGCGTCTAGCGGGGGCGCGGGAAGGAGTAAAGACGATGGATCTGTCATGGATGGCCTGGACTTGGCAGACCGCCACCTTCTTCGGCGTGATCCTGCTTCTTCTGGTCGGGATGACCGTGTGGGAGTGGGCCAGTCCTGGCGGAGCGCCGCGCCATGGCATTCTCGGGCTCGATACTACGCGTGGCGACCGACTGTTCATTTCGCTGCTAGGCAGCGCCTACATCCATCTCGCTTGGCTGGGTCTTGTCGGACCCAACCTGTGGTGGGCACTCGCCCTCTCGATCGTCTACGCCATCGGCGTTTTTCGATTCGTCTAGGGGGAGAAACTGTTGGAGCGGCCGCACAACGACCGCTCCGATCGCACTTGAAACCGAAATGGGAGGAACCTCATGCGACGTCACCTACTAACATCGACAACGGCACTAGTCCTGCTGCTCGGGGCCAGTCAGGCCTACGCAGGCATGGACGAAGCCAAGACATTCCTTGACACGGAAATCAATGGTCTTTCGACCCTTGATCGCTCGGCTCAGGAAGCCGAAATGCAATGGTTTGTCGATGCCGCGAAACCCTTCGCCGGCATGGAAGTCAACGTGCTGTCGGAAGGTATCCCGACACACACCTATGAATCGACCGTGCTCACCAAGGCGTTCGAGGCGATCACCGGCATCAAGGTCAACCACCAGATCCTCGGCGAGGGCGAAGTCGTCCAGGCCGTGCAGACCCAGATGCAGACCAACCGCAACCTTTATGACGCTTATGTCAACGACAGCGACCTGATCGGCACCCATTCGCGGCTGCAGCTTGCCGTGAATCTCACCGATTTCATGGCCGGCGAAGGCAAGGATGTCACCCTTCCGACGCTCGATCTCGAAGACTTCATTGGCATCAAGTTCACGACCGGCCCGGACGGTAAGCTCTACCAACTCCCGGACCAGCAGTTCGCCAACCTCTACTGGTTCCGCAAGGACTGGTTCGACAAGCCGGAACTCAAGGAAAAGTTCAAGGCCAAGTATGGCTACGATCTGGGCGTCCCGGTGAACTGGTCCGCCTACGAGGACATCGCCGAATTCTTCTCCAAGGACGTGAAGGAAATCGACGGCGTTCAGGTCTTCGGACACATGGACTACGGCAAGCGCGCACCCGATCTTGGTTGGCGCATGACTGACGCGTGGCTGTCCATGGCCGGTACCGGCAGCCCCGGCGAGCCGAATGGCATCCCGATCGACGAATGGGGCATTCGCATGGAGGCGGGCACCTGCAATCCGGTCGGCGCGAGCGTTTCGCGCGGTGGCGAGGCGAATGGTCCGGCGTCGGTCTATGCCATCGCAAAGTGGGACGAGTGGCTGCGCAACTTTGCGCCTCCCGGAGCAGCGAGCTACGATTTCTACCAGTCGCTGCCCGCGCTGAGCCAAGGCAACGTGGCCCAGCAGATCTTCTGGTACACGGCTTTCCTCGCCGACATGGTGAAGCCCAAGTCGGAAGGCAACAACACGGTCGATGATGAGGGCAATTTGTTGTGGCGCATGGCCCCGTCGCCACATGGCCCGTACTGGAAGGAGGGGCAGAAGATCGGCTATCAGGACGTGGGCTCTTGGACGATCCTGAAATCGACCCCGGCCGATCGTGCCAAGGCCGCCTGGCTTTATGCGCAGTTCGTCGTGTCGAAGACCGTGTCTTTGAAAAAGTCCCATGTCGGGCTCACTCTGATCCGCGACTCCGACATTCGGCATCAGTCGTTTACCGACCGCGCGCCCAAACTCGGCGGCTGGGTGGAGTTCTACCGCTCTCCAGACCGGGTTGCCTGGTCGCCGACCGGCATCAACGTGCCCGACTACCCGAAGCTCGCCCAGATATGGTGGCAGCAGATCGGCGACGTGAACTCCGGGGCGTTCACGCCGCAGCAGGCGATGGACCGCCTCGCTGAGGAAATGGACATCACGATGGCCCGCATGCAGGCCGCCGACGAGTCCGCTAAGGTCTATGGCGGCTGTGGTCCACGACTCAACGAGCCGAAAGATCCGGCCGAATGGTTAGGCAAGCCGAATGGTCCTAAGGCCAAACTCGAGAACGAGAAGCCAAAAGGCGAGACCATCGTCTATGAGGAACTGATCAAGCGCTGGACCACCCAGTAGGCTTGCCGAACCGCGAAAGCGGAAAGAGGCTACAGGGAGGCGGCGCGAGCCGTCTCCCTTCTTTGCGAATGATGGGGGACACAGCATGACCGGACACATCCTAGCAATCGACCAGGGAACGACATCGAGCCGGGCGATCCTGTTCGACCGTGAGATGAAGGTGGTGGGCAGTGGGCAGAAGGAATTCACCCAGCATTATCCGGCTTCCGGCTGGGTCGAGCACGATCCGGAGGAAATCTGGTCGAGTGTCGTGGCGACGGTGAAGGCTGCGCTGAAGAGCGCCGGCCGCGATGCGTCGGATGTCGCGGCAATCGGCATCACCAACCAGCGCGAGACCGTCGTCATCTGGGACAGGGCGACCGGCAAGCCGATCCACAACGCGATTGTCTGGCAGGACCGCCGCACCGCGCCGCTGTGCCAGAAATTGAAGAAGCAGGGGCTGGAGAAGAAGTTCACCAGAAAGACCGGCCTGCTGCTCGATCCCTATTTCTCCGGCACCAAGATCGCCTGGATGCTGGACAAGGTGAAGGGCGCCAGGAAACGCGCCGAGAAGGGCGAATTGCTGGCTGGCACCATCGACAGCTTTCTGATCTGGCGGCTGACCGGCGGCAAGGTTCACGCCACGGATGCCACCAATGCCTCGCGAACGCTGGTCTTCAACATCGAAAAGAATGCCTGGGACGACGAGCTTCTGGCCATTCTCGGCATACCGGAAAAAATGCTGCCACAGGTGAAGGATTGCGCTGACGATTATGGAATCACAGAGAAAAGCCTGTTCGGCGCAGAAATAAAGATCCTCGGCGTGGCCGGCGACCAGCACGCGGCGACCATCGGCCAAGCCTGTTTCGAGCCGGGCATGATGAAATCCACCTACGGCACCGGCTGCTTCGCGCTGCTCAACACCGGCAGCGATCTGGTGCGCTCGAAGAACCGGCTGTTGACCACCATTGCCTACAGGCTGAACGGCAAGACTACTTATGCGCTGGAAGGGTCGATCTTCATTGCAGGTGCTGCCGTCCAGTGGCTGCGCGACGGCATCAAGGTGATCGGCAAGGCCGAGCAGAGCGGCGTGCTGGCGGCGAGCGCCGACCCGACTCAAGATGTGTATCTGGTGCCGGCTTTCGTCGGGCTCGGCGCGCCGCATTGGGACGCCGAGGCGCGCGGCGCCATCTTCGGGCTGACCCGCAATTCGGGCCCGGCCGAATTTGCCCGCGCCGCATTAGAATCCGTGGCTTTCCAGACCCGCGATCTGCTCGACGCGATGCGCAGGGACTGGAAGGGCGCGTCAGTAAAGACCGTGCTTCGGGTCGATGGTGGGATGGTGGCGTCGGACTGGACCTTGCAGCGGCTGGCCGACATCCTCGATGCGCCGGTCGACCGCCCGACAATCCTTGAGACGACCGCGCTCGGCGCGGCATGGCTGGCCGGCTCGAAGGCGGGTGTCTGGCCGAAGACAAGGGAATTCGCCAAGAGCTGGGCGCTCGAACGGCGGTTTCAGCCGGATATGAATGTCTCGGTCCGTTCCTCAAAGCTCGCCGGCTGGCGCGATGCCGTGCGCAGGACGCTGAGCACGCTGTAGATTCGCGCACAAAAAGCCTGCGCCGTTGCCGGCGCAGGCTCTTCAACGACCCTTATTCAACTCTGCCCAAGGTTATCAATAGGGCGAGATGCACTGCCGGCGGGGTCCGTAGTAGGGCTGATACGTGTTGTCATATGCCCGGTAAGATCTGTAGCGGCTGTAGCACCACTCCACGTGTGAATCGCCCCGATAGATGCGGCGGGGCTGATTGTTAATGATCGCGCCGGTGATCAGCGCCCCAGTGGCGAAGGCAGCCAGCGGGAACCAGTAGTCGCCGTGACGGCGATAGCCGCGACGCCAACTGCGATAGCCGCGATGGCCGCGCCAATACCTGCCGTCGTCACCGGCGAAATCGCGACGGCGGAAATCGCGGCGGAAATCACGGCGGAACTCACGGCGGAAATCGCGGCGGGAAAAATCGCGATCGCCGTCGAAATTACGCCTCCACCGCCAGTGGTCGACGGTCTGGACATCCGACGAGACGTTCTGACCTAGCGGCACGTAAATGGGCTGGGCGTTGACGGGCACGATTTCCGCTACTGCGAATGACGCTGACAGCGCGGTCGCCAGCAAGCCCGACATGATCCTGTTCATGATCTTCTCCTTGAAAGCGTCGTCCCTTGTAGCGACAAAAACGGGCAGGTTGCGCAATTGTTCCGCCCAAAAAAGCAAGCTGCTGATTTGTAATGCGTCTCGGTTTTGTGCGAGACAGCCGCTCCGACCTTATCGAAACGGTTTGCGAGGCGTCACGAGACCGCAAAAGCCCGGCTTACGCGCCCACTTTTCCGGTTGACCGGTCGAGGCACTCTCCCTATGTTCCGCGCAATTTCGAGGGCGGCATTCTGAGCCCGCGGGAGCGCGTAGCTCAGCCGGTAGAGCAACTGACTTTTAATCAGTAGGTCCAGGGTTCGAATCCCTGCGCGCTCACCATTGTTTCACGTTAAAATTCAGTTATTTAGGCTTATCCGCGGATTACTGCCACGACAAACGCGACCAGCAACAGGCGGATGAGGCGAGCATCGAGGCAGCTCTCCCAATGAATCGTGTGTTAGACATCCGGAAAACTTCGATCACACCAGCGAGACGTTCCCGCCGGCGTGGCGCTCCAGCCGGCCGGCGAGGTCGAGTTCCAGCAGCACCATGAAAACCTGGGCGGGATGCAGGCCGGTGTGGCGGATGATTTCGTCGATCGCCACCGGCGTCGGGCCGAGGGCTTCGATAACGCGGGCGCGGTCGTCTTCGCCGGGCGGTGGCGTTGCCGAAAAGTCGGGCGGCTCCCCAAGCGGCGCCGTCCTTGGCGCCAGCGCGCCGACCAGCGGCGCGATCGCACTGGTGATGTCCGATGCCTCGGTGACCAAAGTGGCGCCGTCTTTGAGCAAGGCGTTGGCGCCGGCGGCGCGCGGATCGAGCGGCGACCCGGGGACGGCGAAGACCAGCCGGCCCATCTCGCCGGCAAGCCTGGCGCTGATCAGCGAGCCGGAGCGTTGCGCGGCCTCAACCACGACCAGCCCCAATGCCGCGCCGGCGACAAGGCGGTTGCGGCGCGGAAAATCCTGGGCGCGCGGCTGCCAGCCGAACGGCATCTCTGAAATAACGGCGCCGCCGCGCTCGGCAATCTCGTTACAGAGTTCGGCATTCTCGGGCGGGTAGGGCAGGTCGAGGCCGCCGGCCAGCACACCGATCGTGCCTGACGCAAGGCTGCCCAGATGTGCTGCCGTGTCGATGCCGCGCGCCAGGCCGGAGACGATGCCGTAGCCGTCGCGGCCGAGTTCGGCGGCGAGCGTTCGCGCCATCTTGATACCGGCCAGCGAGGCGTTGCGGGCGCCGACGATGGCAACTGCCGGCAGCCGGAACACCGCGCCTTCGCCCTTGACCGCGAGCAGCGGCGGCGGATGGTCCATGCTTTTCATCAATGGCGGATAGTCGGCCTCGCCGATGCCGACGAAGCGGGCGCCGGCCCGCCGGGCTGTCTCCAGTTCCGCCTCGGCCTCGGCAATCGACGGGATGCGGACGATATTTCTGGCGCCTCCCGAAATCATCAGCTCGGGCAGCATCTCGATCGCCGTCTCGGCCGAGCCGAAGCGGTTGATCAGGTCGCGAAAGGTGGCCGGGCCGACATTCGGCGTGCGGATCAAACGAAGCCAGCTCAACCGCTGCCGGTCGCTGAGCCGCGGTCCGGCGGCGCGCGGGTTCACTCCCTGGCCCCGATCTTGCCCTCGGTGCCGGCCAGCAGCCGCGCAATGTTGGCCCGGTGTTTTACGATGACGATCAGGCTCATCAGCGCGAACAGCCCGGCAATCGCAGGCGTGCTGAGGACATAGAGCGCGATCGGCACGACGACTGCTGCCGTCAGCGCCGCCAGCGAGGAATAGCGGAACAGGAAAGCGACGGCCAGCCAGACGACGGCGAAGATCAGTGCCACCTGCCAGGCCAATGCAATCAGCACGCCGAGATAGGTGGCCACACCCTTGCCGCCCTTGAAGCCGAGCCAGACCGGAAAGAGATGGCCGAGGAAGGCGCCAAGGCCCGCCCAGGGCCCGAGTTCCGGAGCAAAGCGAACGGCGATCAGCACGGCCGCCGTGCCTTTCAGCGCGTCGAGCAGCAGCGTGGCGGCGGCCAGGCCCTTGTTGCCGGTCCGCAGCACATTGGTGGCGCCGATATTACCGGAGCCGATGTTACGGACGTCACCAAGGCCGGCGGCGCGGGTGATCAGGAGCCCGAACGGGATCGAGCCGAGCAGATAGCCGAACACCAGCGCCAAGACGATGTCGTAAGCCATTGTTCCCCCCAACTCCAACTGCCGGCTTTAGGGAGTGTTGAGATTCAGGTTAGGCCGAGCCGAGAATAGTGGTTTCCGAGAACCGGAACGCAGCGTACTTTTGGGTACGCGAGTACCGCAAGCACAGGAAACCGCCGTTCGCAGGCCGGCATCACCTGAATATCGACACTCCCTAGGCTGAAAACACTGTGCGGCCCGCCACCATCGTTTGCAAGACCTTGCCCTGCAGCCGCGCGCCTTCGAAACAGGTGTTTTTCGAGCGCGAACGGATGCCGCTTTCGCTGACGATCCACGGTTCGTCGAGATCGACCAGCGCAAGATCGGCGACCGCGCCAGGTTTCAGCGTACCGCCGTGCAGGCCGAACAGTCTTGCCGGCGCTGTGGACAAGGTCTCGACCAGCCTAAGCAGCGTCACGTCGCCATTGTGATAGAGCCGCAGCGCCGCGCCCAGCAGCGTTTCCAGCCCGATGGCACCGGCCGCGGCATCGGCGAAGGGCAGGCGCTTGGTGTCGACGTCCTGCGGGTCGTGCGAGGATACGATGAGGTCGATCGTGCCGTCCTTGACCGCCTCGATCATCGCCAGCCGGTCTTCCTCGGCGCGGAGCGGCGGCGTCAGCCGGAAGAAGGTGCGGTATTCGCCGACATCGTTCTCATTGAGCGACAGATTGTGGATCGAGACGCCTGCTGTGACATTCGCGCTGTCGCCTTTCGCCCGCGTCACCGCGTTCGCCGCCATAGCCGTCGAGATCTTGGCCGCGTGATAGGCGCCGCCGGTCAGCCGCGCCAGCGCAAGATCGCGCTCCAGCGGAATGGACTCGGCCTCGCGCGGAATGCCGGCAAGGCCGAGCCAGCTGGCATAGAGGCCTTCATTCATGACGCCGGACGAGGCGAGGTCAGCGTCTTGTGTTTCATGCGCGATCACGCCGCCGAAATCGCGCGCATAGGTCAGCGCGCGGCGCATTACCAGTGCGCTTGATATGGTGTGTCGCCCGTCAGTGAAGGCGACCGCGCCGGCCTCGCGCAGCAGGCCGAATTCGGTCATCTCGCGGCCTTCGAGGCCCTTGGTGATCGCCGCCGCTGGAAAGATGTTGACGATCGCCGTATCCTTGGCGGTGCGCAGCACGAATTCGACCAGCGCGACATTGTCAATTACCGGGTCGGTGTCGGGCATCATGACGATGGAAGTGACGCCGCCGGCCGCCGACGCCACGCTGGCCGAAGCGATGGTTTCGCGGTGCTCGCCGCCCGGTTCGCCGATGAAGACGCGCGCATCGATCAGGCCCGGGATGATCGCCTTGCCGGCGCAGTCGATGACGATAGCATCTTGCGGAGCGCCCTGGTTCAAGGCCGCCTTGCCGGCAGCGACGATCTTGCGGCCCTCGACAATGACCGTGCCGACATCGTCGATGCCGCGCGACGGATCGACGATGCGGGCCTGGCTGAAGACCGTTGTGCTCATTGGGCAACTTCGCGGTTGCGGCGGGGGTCGAGCAGCGCTTCCATCACTGCCATGCGCACGGCAACACCCATCTCTACCTGCTCCTGGATTACGCTCTGCGGCCCGTCGGCGATTTCCGAGGCGATCTCCACGCCGCGGTTCATCGGGCCGGGATGCATGACCAACGCGCCGTCCTTGGCCGCTTTCAGCTTCTCGGCGTCGAGGCCGAAATAGTGGAAATATTCGCGCACCGAAGGCACGAAGGCGCCTTCCATGCGCTCGCGCTGCAGCCGCAGCATCATCACCACATCCGCGTCCTTGAGCCCTTCGGCCATCGAACGGGTGACGATCACGCCCATTTTCTCGATGCCGGCGGGCAAAAGCGTCGACGGCGCCACGACGCGGACCTGGGCGCCGAGCGCATTGAGCAGCATGATGTTGGAACGCGCCACGCGCGAATGCAGGATGTCGCCGCAGACCGCCACGATCAGCTTCGACAGCTGGCCCCTGGCGCGGCGGATGGTCAGCGCGTCGAGCAGCGCCTGCGTCGGGTGCTCATGGGCGCCGTCGCCGGCGTTGATCACCGAGCAGCCGACTTTTTGCGCCAGCAGGGCGGCGGCACCCGCCGACTGGTGGCGGATGATCAATATGTCAGGGCGCATAGCGTTCAGCGTCATCGCCGTGTCGATCAGCGTCTCGCCCTTCTTCACCGAAGAACTGGCCACCGACATGTTCATGACGTCGGCGCCGAGCCGTTTTCCAGCCAGCTCGAACGACGACTGCGTGCGGGTCGAGGCTTCGTAGAAGAGGTTGATCTGGGTGCGGCCGCGCAGCGTCGAGGTCTTCTTCTCCGACTGCCGCGAGATCGCGACCGCCCGGTCCGCCCTGTCCAGCAAAAGCTCGATGTCGGCGGGGGAAAGATCGCGGATGCCCAGAAGATGGCGGTGGGGATAGAGTGGCAGGGACGAAGCGTCGGTCATCTCAAGGCGCTGCTATAGGGTGGAGGACCTTTGGCTGCAAGCACCAGCTTTGGATTGTGGCCTTTCTCCCCGGTATTTTCGTCGCGCGCGTTGTGCGGCTTGGGCTATATCTAGCTGATGGCTCCGGATTCGTGGCCTTGTGATGATAAGGACAGTGCGTGACCGACGACGCGACCAACCAGCCGCCGCCGCTGGCAGGCGGCAACGCCTGGCGGGGAGATCCGTTGCTGATCCAGCTTGCCGAGCGTTTTTCCGATCCGGTGCGCAAGGATCTCGATGGGCTTGGCCGTTTCGTGCTGACGCAGGAGGCGCAGGAGCTGGCCCGCCTCGCCAATGTCGAGACGCCGAAGCTCAGGACCCATGACCGGCAGGGCCGGCGCATCGATCTGGTCGAGTTCCATCCTGCCTATCATGCGCTGATGCGCCGGTCGGTGGCGAACGGACTGCATTCGTCGGTCTGGGAAAATGGCGATGCCGAGATCGGCCGCCGTCATCAGGTGCGCGCTGCCCGTTTCTACCTGACGGCCGAGCTCGAAACCGGGCATCTCTGTCCCGTCACCATGACCAGCGCATCGCTGGCAGCGCTGATGGCAAGCCCGAAGCTGTTTCGCGAATGGGCGCCGCGCGTGACGACACGCAAATATGACCAGAGCCAAAAGCCGCCGGTCGAAAAGGCCGGGCTTACGCTCGGCATGGGCATGACCGAGAAGCAGGGCGGCACCGACGTCCGCGCCAACGTCACCAGGGCCGAGCGCGCCGGCAGCAGCTTCTATCGGCTGACCGGCCACAAATGGTTCATGTCGGCGCCGATGTCGGATGCGTTCCTGGTGCTTGGGCAGGCGCCGGAAGGGCTTTCGTGCTTTCTCGTTCCTCGCATTCTCGGCGATGGTTCGGGCAACGGCTTCCGCTTCCAGCGGCTGAAGGACAAGCTCGGCAACCGCTCCAACGCCTCGTCCGAAGTGGAGTTCGTCAACGCCATCGGCGAGATGGTCGGCGAGCCAGGGGCGGGCGTCAAGACTATCATGGACATGGTGACGCTGACCCGGCTCGACTGCGCGATCGCCTCGTCGGCGATCATGCGTGCCGGGCTGGCCGAGGCCGTCCACCACACCCGTCACCGCCAGGTGTTTGGAACCAATCTGATCGAGCAGCCGCTGATGCAGCGCGTGCTGGCCGACATGGCGCTCGACGTCGCCGCGGCCACCGCGCTGTCGTTCCGGCTGGCGCGCTCCTTCGACGAAGCGGCCGGCGACCGTGGCGAGGCGGCCTTCGCTCGCGCCATGACGCCGGTTGTAAAGTACTGGATCTGCAAGATCGCACCACCGCTGCTCTACGAGGCGATGGAATGCCTCGGCGGCAATGGCTATGTCGAGGAGGCGCCGCTCGCCCGCTACTATCGGGAAGCTCCGGTCAACGCGATCTGGGAGGGATCCGGCAACGTCATGGCGCTCGACGTGCTGCGCGTGCTGGGGCGCGCACCCGGCCTGTTCGAGGAGGTGCTGGCCGGCATCGATCGCGATCTCGGCGCCGGCGGACGCGGCACCGTTGGTGTACTCAAGGCGGCAATGCAGGTCGCGGCAACCGATGAGGGCTCGGCCCGTCTGCTCACCGAGCAACTGGCGCTGTCGGCGGCAGCGGCGGAGCTTCGCAGGCTGGGAGCAGGGCGGATCGCCGACGCCTTCGTCGAGACGCGCCTCGCCGGCCAGTGGCGCAACACTTATGGCATGCTCGATTCACGCCATGACGCGCGCATGATCATCGACACGCTCTATCCGCCGGTCACCTGAAAGTACTTCGGGAAGGTTCTCATCGTCTGTCGCGCCGCTGTGGATGACCGTTAACCTTAACAAATGGTTTCCATTGCGATGGCGGGCCGCAAAGCCCACTGTCCTGTTTACGGAAGCAGGAACGCCATGCGGCATATATTGAGCTCCTTTCTGGCCTTGCACTGGGCGGTGGTTTTCGCCCTGCTGGCGTTCCTCTGCATCGACGGGAATCGCGGTGTTGCGGCAGCGCTTGGCGTGCTCGGCGTCGCCGTCCAGGACACCCGCTTTGCCGACCTCGAAAACGCCGTCGTAGTGGCACCGCTTGCTGTAGCGCTGCTTGTCGTCGCGGTGCTGTTCTGCTGGGCCTTTGTCGAAACTCTGTTTAGCGACCCGAGAAATCCGGACGCCACCGACGGCGTCGTGCGGGTCGCCTTCATCTCCGCCTCCGGCGTACTGTCGCTGATCGTCGTCGGCGGCGCTGCGCAAGGCGTCAACGGGCTGTTCATGGTTGTCGCGGTGCAACTGGCGGCACTGCTGGCTTCCTATGTCGCCATGCTCGCAGAGCAGCGGTCAGCCCTTGCCGCAGCGATTCCGGGCACCGGTGAAATCCGCGACGCCGCGCATGTGATGGCGAAGGCGGCGGCGCACAACTCGGCGCTCTCGCGCATTTCCGGACGTCCGGACGCAAACTTGAGGGCGGATACGAACGTGAGGGATGGCCGCTGATGCGCACCTTGTTCGTGCTATGGGCGGCCCCGCTCGCCCTGTTCTGGGGCTGGTTCTTCCTGTCGCTCAACGACATCAATTTCGGCTACGTCATGCTGAGCCGCCAATTGCATGATCTCGTCTTCCAGCTCTATGGGGAAATGCTTGGCATTGATCCGGTGCTCATTCCCGGCATGGTGGCAAAGGCCTGCATCCTCGACAGTCTGCTGCTCATGGCGTTTTGGGCGTTTCGCCGCCGCCGGGTGATCGGTGGCTGGATTAGGATAATGCGCGACCGTTATGTCGACCAGGCACCGACGCCGAGCGCTTGAAGCCGGTCGAGAACGCCCTGCAAAATAAAGGCAGCCGCGGCCGAATCGATCTTGCCGGCGCGTTTGCGGCGCGAAAAATCCATCTCGATCAACGTCCGCTCAGCCGCCACCGTCGACAGTCGCTCGTCCCACAAAACGAAGGGTAGGTCGGTCACACCAGCCATGTTGCGGGCGAACGCGCGGGATTTCTGGGCGCGCGGGCCTTCCGACCCGTCCATGTTGATCGGCAGGCCGAGCACCACGGCGCCGACATTCTCTTTCTGCAGCAAGGCGAGCAGCACAGCTGCATCCAACGAGAATTTCCTGCGCATGATGACCGGACGCGGGTGGGCGAAGGCAAAGCCCCGGTCGGACACCGCCACGCCAATCGTCTTGTCGCCGAGGTCGAGCCCGGCCAGCGTCTTGCCGCCGCTGAGCCGCGCCGGCAACTCTTCAATGGTGATGATGCTCAACGGCCTTCCTTGGACTACACGCCGCAAAGGACGCTGTGGGACTTTAATTTCACTGCCGGCGTTCTATCCTTTGGCGAAGCAGAAATCGAGGAAAGCGTTCATGAAACTGACCTGGTACGGACATTCCGCATTCCGCATCGAAACCACTGACGCGAAAATCCTCATCGATCCCTATCTGATCGGCAATCCGTCATGGACGGGCGGCTGGGAAGAGCCGGCGGAAGGAGTCACGCATGTCCTTTTGACCCATGGCCATAGCGATCACATCAGCGGTGCGCTCGAAGTGCTTGGGAAAACCGGCGCCATGCTGGTCGCCAATTTCGAGGTCTGCATGTATCTGGTCGGCAAGGGCGCCAGCGACAAGAAGATCAATCCCGGCAATATCGGCGGCACCGTCGATTGCGGCGGTTTCACCACTACCTTCGTCCAGGCGCTGCATTCATCGTCGTTCCAGGGTGACAATGGCCAGAACACCTATCTTGGCAATCCGGGCGGTCTCGTCCTGCATTTTCCGGAGGACAAGACGCTCTATCATTTGGGCGACACCGATATCTTTTCCGATATGGCGCTGATCAACGAATTGCATGAGCCGAAGATCGGCATCGTGCCGGTCGGCGACCGCTTCACCATGGGTGGCGCGGTGGCAGCCCTTGCCTGCCGACGCTTCTTTCAGTTCGAGACTGTCATCCCCAGTCACTTCGGCACGTTCCCGATCATCGACCAGACCGCCGACAAGTTTGTCGCGGGGTTGGAGGGATCCGGCGTGAAGGTGGCGTTGCCGGAGATCGGCGGGACGATTGCCTTGTAGAGGATGCCCCAGGCGGCAGCTATTTGCGCTGCGACGGCGTGGCCCTGCCATAGGCCTTCAGGCCCGGTTCTTGGCACGATGCATGTTGCGCGGCACGCGCCGCGCCGCTATAGCGCGGACTGGTTTTCCAGAGGCACAAACAACTATGTCCGTTGATGTCAAGACAGTGAAGCGCGTCGCGCGTCTCGCCCGCATTGCGGTGAGCGAGGAGGATGCAGAGCGCATGACCGGCGAGTTGAACGCCATTCTGGGTTTTGTCGAGCAATTGAACGAGGTCGACGTTTCCGGCGTCGAGCCGATGACTTCGGTGATTCCGATGGAGATGAAGAAGCGCCCGGACCTCGTCACCGACGGCAGCAAGGCGGCCGACATCGTCGCCAACGCGCCGGCCACCGAAGAGAATTTCTTCCTCGTTCCGAAGGTCGTGGAGTAGCGGGCCGATGGCAATCGAGATCGCCATCGAGACGCCGCTGCAGGACGATGTGCGCGGGCTGGTTAGGGAGCTCAACGACGCGTTGCTGGAACTGACGCCGCCGGAGCACTGCTATCACATGACCGTCGAACAGATGGCCGACAACGACACAACCGTCTTCGTCGCTCGCGACAACGGCCTTGCCATCGGCTGCGGCGCGCTGAAGCGCCACGATGGCGCCCTCGGCGAGGTCAAGCGCATGTACACGCGGCCTTCGCATCGTGGACAGAAGATCGGCGCCAGGATCGTCGAGCGGATCGAGGCGCTGGCGCGCAATGAAGGGCTGAAGCGTTTGGTGCTGGAAACCGGCGACCGCCATCCGGCGGCGTGGACCGTCTATGAGTGCGCCGGATTTTCGCGCTGCGGCCCGGTGCTGGAATACCCTGATACCGAGTGGTCGGTGTTTTACGAAAAGAGCCTTGCCTGATGAACGACCTGACGCACCTGACGATATCGCAAGCCCGCGCCAAGCTGCGCGCCAAGGAAATCACCGCAGCCGAGATCACCGAAGCCTATCTCCAGGCGATCGAGCGGGCCAATCCGACGCTCAACGCCTATGTCGTCGTTACCGATGACAAGGCGCGCGACATGGCCAAGGCCTCGGACGCGAAGCTGGCGAAGGGCGAGGGCGGGTCGCTCGAAGGCATTCCGCTCGGGATCAAGGACCTGTTCGGCACCGAAGGCATCCACACCCAGGCCTGCAGCCATGTGCTGGATGGGTTCACGCCGCACTACGAATCGACCGTCACCGCCAATCTGTGGGCCGACGGCGCCGTCATGCTCGGCAAGCTAAACATGGACGAGTTCGCCATGGGCTCCTCCAACGAGACCTCCTTTTACGGCCCTGTCGTCAATCCGTGGCGGCGTTCGCGCCTCGACACGGTGGTGATGCCGACCACGCATCAGGGCGATGGCGGTTTTGTCTCGGCCGGCGGCACCCGGACCGCGCGCACGCTGGACAACGCCCGTCTCGTGCCGGGTGGCTCGTCAGGCGGCTCGGCCTCCGCCGTTTCCGCGCTCCTATGTGCCGGCGCCACCGCCACCGACACCGGCGGCTCGATCCGCCAGCCTGCCGCCTTCACCGGCACGGTCGGCATCAAGCCGACCTACGGCCGCTGCTCGCGCTGGGGTATTGTCGCCTTTGCTTCGTCGCTCGACCAGGCCGGACCGATCGCCCGCGATGTGCGTGACGCCGCGATCCTCTTGAAATCCATGGCCTCGGTCGATCCGAAGGACACCACCTCGGTCGACCGGCCGGTGCCGGATTACGAGGCGGCGATCGGCAAGCCGATCAAGGGCATGAAGGTCGGCATCCCCAGGGAATACCGCGTTGACGGCATGCCCGAGGAGATCGAGGCGCTGTGGCAGAAAGGCATTGCCTGGCTGAAAGATGCCGGTGCCGAGATCGTCGACATTTCGCTTCCGCATACCAAATATGCGCTGCCGGCCTATTACATCGTCGCGCCCGCCGAAGCATCGTCGAACCTCGCGCGCTATGACGGCGTCCGCTATGGGTTGCGCGTGCCGGGCAAGGACATCGTCGACATGTACGAGAAGACCCGCGCCGCCGGCTTCGGCCGCGAGGTCAAGCGCCGCATCATGATCGGCACCTATGTCCTCTCCGCCGGCTACTACGATGCCTACTATCTGCAGGCGCAGAAGGTGCGGAATCTCATCAAGCGGGATTTCGAAAATGCATTCACGGCCGGCGTCGATGTCATCCTGACACCGGCGACGCCGTCGGCGGCCTTCGGCATCGCCGATGAGGACATGGCCGCCGACCCGGTCAAGATGTACCTCAATGACATCTTTACGGTGACGGTGAACATGGCTGGACTGCCGGGCATCGCCGTGCCCGCAGGACTAGACGCCAAGGGCCTGCCGCTCGGCCTGCAGCTGATCGGCCGGCCCTTCGACGAAGAAACTTTGTTCCAGACCGCCCACATCATCGAACAGGCGGCGGGTACGTTCCAGCCGGAAAAGTGGTGGTAGTGTCGTCACCCATCTGAAGGGTGAGGCATGTTCTACTATCTTTCCAAGCTATTTTGGCTTCTCGTCCAGCCGTTGAATCTGGCGATCATCCTGCTGCTGGTCGCGTTGCTTGCTGCCTTGGTCGGCCGTAGAAAGCTGTTTGCCACCGGCAGCGGGATGGCCTTTCTCATCCTTGCCCTCTCGACCTGGACCTCGCTCGGCGCACTGATGCTCAACCCGCTGGAAGAGCGCTTTCCGCGCCCGCCGCTGCCGGAAAAGGTCGATGGCATCATCGTGCTCGGAGGCGGCATGGAGGGCGCCGTCAATTTCGTGCGTGGCGGCTATGAACTGAGTGCCAGTGGCGATCGGATGGTCGCGGCGGCCGTGCTGGCACGGCATTTTCCGACAGCGAAAGTCGTCATCTCAGGGGGCACCATCGCGATAATCGGCGAAGGCGAGGGCGATGCAGAGACGGCGCCGCGTCTGTTCGCCGCGCTTGGTGTGACGGCCGATCGGCTGATCCTCGAAAACAAATCCCGCAGCACCTACGAAAACGCCGTCTTCACCCGGGAACTGGTCACCCCGAAACCGGGCGAGACCTGGCTGCTGGTGACCTCGGCCTTCCACATGCCGCGCGCCAAGGCGCTGTTCGACAAGGCCGGCTTTGCCGCCGTTCCCTGGCCGGTCGATTACCGCACCTCCGGCAAGCAAGGCATCGGCCTGTTCCGCGACGATCCCTTCGGTTCGCTGCAGACCACCACCACGGCGGTCCGCGAATGGATCGGGCTTGTCGCCTACTGGCTGTCGGGCCGCATCGATCGGCTTTTTCCCGGACCGGGTGTTGGCTCGGGCGGCTGACCGATCACGGCTTGCCGCGCCGCTGAGAAGAACTGGCGACGCACCAGAACCGCCAGCAAAAGCAGCGTCGACAGTACGAACACCGTTGGGTCGACGAACCAGCCGAGATAGCCGATCGAGAAGAAGACGCCGCGCATGCCGGAATTGAAATGTTTTCCGGCCAGCATGTTCATGCGCGCCGCCCGCCATACCGCGGTTTCGCTGACCGGGTTGCGTGAAGCCTTGCCGTGCGAGATCGGCACCGCACCGATCAGGATCGAGCAATAGTTGAACAGCCGGTAGGCCCAGCCGAACTTGAAAAAAGAATAGGCAAGGATCAGCACCAATCCGAACACCTTCATCTGAAAGGCGGAGCGGGATGATGTCGCGCCGAGCGGCAGGTCGCTCAGCACCGAAAGAACCTGATCGGAGGCGCCGACCAGGGCAAAACAGCCGCCGATCGCAATCAGCGAACTGGAGGCGAAGAAGGCGGTTCCCTGTTGAAGACCTGCCATAATGGCGGTGTCGACGATGCGGACCTCGCGTTCGGCCATGGTCCGCATCCAGGCTTCGCGCTGGGCGTTCATCGCCGTCGTCAGCGATACGCGGCTGACCGGCTTTCCGTCGGAGGCGAGCGTATGCAGCACCCAGGCGACGAGGAAGAAAGCCAGCGCCGCCAGATCAGCCGTCGACAGATGGAAGGAATCGCCCATGCGATCCTTTTACCACAAGCGGTGGCGCCGCTTCGACGGCGGAACGCAACGATGTCGCTGCCGGAGCAAACAAGGTCGGCAGGTGCAGCGCCGCGATCTTCGAAAGAGCGGAAACATCACAGGAATTCCTATATGTAAATTCCAATAGGAGAGAGCGGCGCGTGTTCCTTTCGGTTTTCGACCTGTTCAAGATCGGCATCGGACCATCGAGTTCGCACACGATGGGACCGATGACGGCTGCGCGGCGTTTTCTCGACGAGGTCGCGGGAGATGACTGGCCACGCCCGGCCGGCGCCAAGGTCGACCGCGTCGCCGCCAGCCTGCACGGCTCGCTTGCCTATACCGGCATCGGTCATGGTTCAGATCGCGCCGTAGTGCTCGGCCTTGCCGGCCAGACGCCGCAGACGGTGGACCCCGATCAGGCGGACAGCATCGTCGACCATATTGCCGTGGACAAGCGGATTGCGCCGCCCGGCCATCCCTCCTATCGCTTCGACCCGGCCACGGATCTGGTGCTGGACCGCAAAACGCCGCTCCCCGGCCACGCCAACGGCATGGCCTTCTCCGCCTATGATGCCGACGATCGCCTGCTGCTCAAGCGCATCTATTATTCGATCGGCGGCGGCTTCGTGGTTTCGGAGGAGGAACTGCAGCGGATGAAGGTGAAGGGCTCGGTGTCAACGGAAGGCAAGAAGGTTCCATACCCCTTCAAGAACGCCGTCGAGATGCTGTCGATGGCGGCGAAAAGCGGCCTTTCCATCGCCGACATGAAGCGCGTCAACGAGGAGACGCAGATGCCGCGTGAGGAGCTCGACGCCGGCCTCGACGGCATCTGGAGTGCTATGAAGAGCTGCATCGAGCGCGGCCTGTCGCAGGACGGCATCATGCCGGGTGGGTTGAAGGTGCGCCGTCGCGCGCGGCGATTGCACGACAAGCTGCAGGAGCAGTGGCAGCAGAACCGGCCCAACCCGCTGCTCGCCAACGACTGGCTGTCGATCTATGCCATGGCGGTGAACGAGGAGAACGCGGCCGGCGGGCGCGTCGTCACCGCGCCGACCAATGGTGCTGCAGGCACGCTGCCCGCGGTGCTGCGCTATTGGCTGCATTTTCATCCCGAGGCCGACCAGCCAAGCATTCGCGATTTCCTGCTGACCGCGGCGGCGATCGGCGGCATCATCAAGACCAACGCTTCGATCTCGGGCGCCGAAGTCGGCTGCCAGGGCGAGGTCGGTTCGGCCTCGGCGATGGCGGCAGCGGGGCTGTGCGCGGTCATGGGCGGCACGCCCGAGCAGGTCGAGAACGCTGCCGAGATCGCGCTCGAACATCATCTCGGCATGACCTGCGATCCGGTCGGCGGCCTGGTGCAGGTGCCCTGCATCGAGCGCAACGCGCTCGGCGCCGTCAAGGCGGTGACTGCCGCTTCGCTGGCCATCAAGGGCGACGGCGTTCATTTCGTGCCGCTCGATGCCGCAATCGAGACCATGCGCCAGACCGGCCTCGACATGAACGAGAAATACAAGGAAACCAGCCTCGGCGGACTGGCCGTCAATATCGTGGAATGCTGAGCAAACCTGGCACTGCGAACACTGGCACTGTGGAGAAAGTCGACCCGACCGTTGACGCCTTCGCACGCCGGACTAAACCTTAATTCATGTCTCTCAATCTCATAAAGCTCTGTGTTGGCTGCGACAGCGTCGAAGATCTCGAAGAGTGGGTCGCCTTCCGCCTCGACGAACGGCGGCGCGCCGGTGAACCGGTCGAGCATTACCACACCACCCGCATGACGCCGACGCGTGGCGCCGAGGTCACCGATGGCGGTTCCCTCTACTGGGTGATCAAGGGCAATGTGCAATGCCGCCAGTTGATCTCAGAAATCCGTCCTTTCACCGATGACGAGGGCATTGGCCGCTGTCATCTGATGCTCGATCCCGCGGTCGTGCGCACCGAATGGCAGCCGCGCCGCGCCTTTCAAGGCTGGCGCTACCTGAAACCGTCGGACGCACCGGCCGATCTCGGCAAGGGTAGAGCGGGATTGGTCGAGATGCCGCCGAAACTCAGGCGCGAGCTTGCCGATCTCGGCCTTCTCTAGGAACGCCTCCAAAGCTGCCGTGATCGCTGGCCCTCCGGGTCGCCTCATGCTGGGCTTGCAAGCTGGGCGACAACGCCACATCTTGAATGTCATGAGCGACAAGAAGCAGCCCGTGCCCGCAAAGGCCAATCCGGCGCCGGTCGAACCCCAATCGAGCACCGGCGAGATCGACGCCTTTATCCGTCAGGCAAGAACGCTCGCTGCGTCCGCGACCGGTTCTGGCAGGCTGATTCTCTCGCTCGACGCGACGATGAGCCGCCAGCCGACCTGGGACCTCGCCTGTGCGCTGCAGGGCGAGATGTTCGACGCCGTCGGCAAGGCCGGAGCGCTCAAGGTACAATTGGTTTATTTTCGTGGTCTCGGCGAGTGCCGCTCATCCGCATTCGTCACCGATACGGAGGCGCTGAAACAGTTGATGACGCGGATCGAATGCCGCAGCGGCCACACCCAGATCGGCAAGGTGCTCGCTCATGCGCTGAGACAGACGACGGCGGCCAAGGTCAACGCGCTGGTCTATATCGGCGATGCGATTGAAGAAAATATAGACGATCTGGCCGAAAAGGCCGGCAGCCTCGGCCTGCACGGCGTTCCTGTCTTCGTCTTTCAGGAAGGCCATGACGCCGGCGCAGAGAAGGCATTTAAGGAAATTGCGCGGCTGTCCAAAGGTGCTTGGTTCCGATTTGATCGGCGGGCCGCCACAACCTTGGCCAGCCTGCTTTCGGCGGTCGCCGTGTTCGCAACTGGCGGGCTGAAGGCACTGGAGGCCAGGGGCAGGCCGGAAGACCGGCTGATGATCGAGCATCTGCGGAGCGGCAGGAAATAATGGGCCCGACTATCGCATTCGTGGCGTTGCTTTTTTTGCTGCTCGGCGTGGCCACGATCTTTCTCCGCGCCGACCCCGCGAGACTCGCAAGCGGGATGAGGACGCTTGGGCCTGTCCTGCTGGCGCTGATAGGCGTCGCCGTGCTTCTGGTCGGACGCGAAGGTATCGGCGGCCTGATCCTGTCGACGGCGCTCGCCTGGTATGGCTCCATGCGGATGAAGCGGCCGACAACGAAACTGGAGCCGGGCAAGCATTCGACGGTGCGCACCGCGGCACTCGAAATGGAGCTTGATCACGATACCGGCAGTCTGGAGGGGCTCGTGCTCGCCGGCCGCCATGAAGGCAAGATGCTTGGCGCGATGAGCCTTGCGGAATTGCAGCAACTTTATCGCGAACTCCCCGGGGACCCGGAGAGCCGCCAGTTGCTAGAGACGTATCTTGACGGCAGATTTCCCATCTGGCGCAAAGACGCTGAGGCGGATGGTGGCGACGGGCTGGGTGTTTCGCCAGGTTCGGGCGCCATGACTAAGGAGGAGGCCTACAAGATCCTTGGTCTTGAAGCGGGGGCCGCCGCGGCGGATGTCCGCAAGGCGCACCGCCGCCTGATGCAGCGCCTGCACCCCGATATCGGCGGCACGTCTTTTCTGGCGGCGCGGATCAATGAAGCCAAGGACGTCTTGCTCTCCAATCACAACTAGTCTCCTTCGACGCAGAATTTTCCGGGAGATTGTTTGCACGCCGTCTACTGCTGGACGGCGTAGCACTCGATTTTCTTTTTCTTCAGAGCGTTGCAGGCTTTCCAGGCAGCAGTCTTCGAACCAAAGCCGAACCGGGCGCGGTAGTAGGTGACGCCGTCCTTTTCGAAGGCGACGGTGAAACCTGTGGCATCGGCGAGAATCGAAGGCGCCTGCTTGCTCGTCTCGTCCAGGAGAGCCTGGGCTTCGGATTGTTTTGGCGAAGAGGCGACCTGGACTGCCCAGCCGGACGGCACCGATGCCGTGTTGACGGGATCGACCGCCGCCGGTTCGGCGTAGGCTGCTGCGACCCTTGCCGTCGCGACATCGTCGGCCGTGGCCGCGGCCACTGCGTTGACCTTCATGGTCTGAGAGACGGGCCTAGTCTGGACGACGGGGGTGGTTTCTTCAACGGTGGGCTCGGTTTCCTCAACCAGTGAGGCAATGGCGTCATCGTCCGGGGCATCGTCGTCCGGCCTGCTGTCCGGCGTCGGCGCGTCGCGCTTGGGCAGGAACACTTTTGCCAGCGCGCTGATCGGGTTGCCGCCGCTGGCCTTGGCGACCAGCATGCCGCTGCCGCGCGACGACGCCTTCGGCATGTAGGTTTTGATCAATGCGGCCATCTGGTTGTCGCGGCTGCCGCCGGATTTCCCGCCTATCACCACCGCGACAATGCGGCGATCGCCGTCGTCAACCGAGGAGACGAGATTGTAGCCGGAGGCGCGGGTGTAACCGGTCTTGATGCCGTCGACGCCCCTGATGCGCCCAAGCAGGCGGTTATGGCCGTTGATGCGCTTGCGGCCGTAGAGAAAGGAACGCTGCGAGAAATAGCCGTAATACTGCGGAAAATGCTCCCGCAGCGCGATGCCGAGCACCGCCATGTCGCGCGCGGTCGTGAATTGACCGGGATTTGGCAAGCCGTGGGCGTTGCGGAAAACAGTACCCTTCATGCCCAGCGCCCGCGCCTTGGCTGTCATCATGTGAGCGAAATTGGCTTCATTGCCGCCAAGAAGCTCGCCGAGCGCCGTTGCCGAGTCGTTTGCCGACTTGGTCACCATCGACAGGATCGCGGTCTCGACCGTGATCGCGCCGCCCCGCCTGACGCCAAGTTTCGTCGGCGGTTCAGCAGCAGCATTGGCCGAAAAGACGACCCGGGAGTTCTTGCTGATCTTGCCGTTCGCCATGGCCTCGAAGGCCAGGTAAAGCGTCATCATCTTGGTGAGCGAGGCCGGATAGCGCCGACCATCGGCATTCGAAGAATAAAGCACCTTGCCGGTCTTGGCATCGATGACGATGGCCGCCGACCTCGCCGCCATGGACGAAGCAGCGTCGGCAACGACGAATGTCATCGCCAAAGCGAGGATCATGATCGTTTTCAAAGAGGACGCGGATTTGGAGAAAATGCCCGACAACGCCTGACGCACCGATGGTTCCTTTGAATTTTTTGTTGCTGTAGGCGGCAAAGGTCCTGCCTCACTTCAAGCCAAGCTATCGCGGTCAGCGTTACCAATCCGTTTATGGTAACCGCCGTGTTCACCATTTTCTTCGGGCTTGAGCTTATCTTTATTCGAATTTTAGCCATTGCCGGTGGCTGGGCCTGTGTGTTGGGCCGATGTGCTGGCGTCGCCCTCGGCGAAACATTGACTTTTTGTGCAGTGCGCAATATATGACTTGCATTGCACAACGCGGCCCCGGACAGGTGCGCGTCCACCGTCAACGGCAACTGTCAAGGGAGCGTGAAATGACCCAGACCTATGAAGATTTCAGCAAATACGGCAAGGAGTTTGCCGACACCGGCCTGAAGAGCTTCGCATCCCTTTCCAAGGGTGCGCAGGCTATCGCCACCGAGGCGGGCGAGTACACCAAGAAAAGCTTCGAGGCCGGCAGCGCAGCAGCCGAGAAACTTTTGTCGGCCAAATCGCTGGAGAAGGCGATCGAGATCCAGTCCGATTTTGCCAAGCAGTCGTACGAAGCCTTCGTCACCGAAGCGACCAAGATCGGTGATCTCTATGCCGAACTCGCCAAAGAAGCCTACAAGCCGTTCGAATCAATCGTCGCAAAAGCGAAATAATCTCGCTATAATGTGACGACGGCCCTCGGGCCTGCAAGACAGACCCGGTCGCGAACGCGCGGCCGGGTTTTTTCATGGCAATTTGAAAATCAGAGGGCTCTGCCGCCTTCACGATTTCGAAAATCGGCCAAGTTTGGCCACCTAGCCATATTGTCAGCTAAACAGAAGGGCTTAAAATCATTCATCGAAGACCTACATGTCGAACTCACATGGGGATTCGAAAAGGCAGGGCTACGTGACGATTGGTTTGACTGCCACGAGAGATGTGGTGCGGATGCAAAACGGCAACGGCGGCAATGAGGCCGGTCGCGGCACGGCTGTCATCACGCGCACCAAAACCAAGACCAAGAAGCCTAGCCTTTATCGGGTCCTCATTCTCAACGACGACTATACGCCCATGGAATTCGTGGTTCACGTGCTGGAGCGTTTTTTCCAGAAGGACCGTGAAGCCGCCACACGCATCATGCTACATGTTCACAATCATGGAGTGGGCGAGTGCGGGGTCTATACATTCGAGGTGGCCGAGACCAAAGTGTCTCAGGTCATGGATTTCGCCCGACAGAATCAGCATCCGCTGCAATGCGTGATGGAGAAGAAGTGAGGTAACATGCCGGCTTTCTCCCAAGGCCTGGAAAAGGCGCTTCACCAGGCGCTGACGCTCGCCAATGAGCGGCACCACGAATACGCAACCCTTGAGCATTTGCTGCTCGCTCTCATCGACGACACCGAGGCGGCCGCGGTCATGCGCGCCTGCAACGTCGATCTCGACGAGCTGAAGCACACGGTTCTCACCTATATCGACACCGAGCTCGACAATCTCGTCACCGGCTACGACGAGGATTCCAAGCCGACGGCCGGTTTCCAGCGCGTCATCCAGCGCGCGGTGATCCATGTGCAGTCGTCCGGCCGCGAGGAAGTCTCCGGCGCCAACGTGCTCGTCGCGATCTTCGCCGAGCGTGAGAGCCATGCCGCCTATTTCCTGCAGGAACAGCAGATGACCCGCTACGACGCGGTCAACTACATCTCGCATGGCATCGCCAAGCGCCCCGGCGCATCGGAGACGCGGTCGCCGCGCGGCGCCGATGACGAGCAGGGCGGCCAGAGCGGCGCCGAGCCGCAAGAGGACGGCGGCAAGAAAAAGCAGCAGCAGGACGCGCTGACCGCCTATTGTGTCAATCTGAACAACAAGGCCAAGGCCGGCAAGATCGATCCGCTGATCGGCCGCGAGTCCGAGATCAACCGCACCATCCAGGTGCTGTGCCGCCGCTCGAAGAACAATCCGCTCTATGTCGGCGACCCCGGCGTCGGCAAGACGGCGATCGCCGAAGGCCTTGCCAAGCGCATCGTCGAGGGCGACGTGCCGGAAGTGCTGCACAACGCCACCATCTTCGCGCTCGACATGGGAACATTGCTGGCCGGCACCCGCTATCGCGGCGATTTCGAGGAGCGGCTGAAGCAGGTCGTCAAGGAACTCGAGGATTATCCGGGCGCGGTTCTGTTCATCGACGAGATACACACCGTGATCGGGGCAGGGGCGACGTCGGGCGGCGCCATGGATGCGTCGAACCTGTTGAAGCCGGCGCTGTCGTCCGGCGCGATCCGCTGCATCGGCTCGACCACCTACAAGGAGTTCCGCCAGTTCTTCGAGAAGGATCGCGCTTTGGTGCGGCGCTTCCAGAAGATCGACGTCAACGAGCCGACCATCGAGGACGCCATCGAGATCATGAAGGGTCTGAAGCCGTATTTCGAGGAGTTCCACAAGGTTCGCTACACGGCTGAGGCGATCAAGGCCTCGGTAGAACTGTCGGCGCGCTACATCAACGACCGCAAGTTGCCGGACAAGGCGATCGACGTGATCGACGAGACCGGCGCCTCGCAGATGCTGGTGCCGGAGGCCAAGCGCAAGAAGACCATTGGCATCAAAGAGATCGAAGCGACGATCGCCACCATCGCCCGCATTCCGCCGAAGACGGTTTCCGCCGACGACGAGAAGGTGCTGGCCGGTCTCGACGTCGAGCTGAAGCGCGTCGTCTACGGTCAGGACACCGCGATCACGGCGTTGACCTCGGCGATCAAGCTGGCGCGGGCCGGCCTGCGCGAACCGGAGAAGCCGATCGGCTCCTATCTGTTCTCCGGACCGACCGGCGTCGGCAAGACCGAAGTGGCAAAGCAGCTCGCCGCCTCCCTTGGTGTCGAGCTGATCCGCTTCGACATGTCGGAATATATGGAACGCCACACCGTCTCGCGGCTGATCGGCGCGCCTCCAGGCTATGTCGGCTTCGACCAGGGCGGCCTGTTGACCGACGGCGTCGACCAGCATCCGCACTGCGTGCTGTTGCTGGACGAGGTCGAGAAGGCGCATCCGGACCTGTTCAACATCCTGTTGCAGGTCATGGACCACGGCAAGCTGACCGACCACAACGGCAAGCAGATCGACTTCCGCAATGTCATCCTGATCATGACCACCAATGCGGGCGCCTCGGATGCGCAGCGCGCGGCGATCGGTTTCGGCTCGACCAAGCGCGAAGGCGACGATGTCGAGGCGATCAACCGGCTGTTCACGCCGGAATTCCGCAACCGTCTCGATGCGATCATCCCGTTCGGCTCGCTGCCGGTTCCGGTCATCCACCAGGTGGTGCAGAAGTTCGTCATGCAGCTCGAGGCCCAGCTCTCCGAGCGTGGCGTCACCTTCGACCTGTCGCAGGAGGCGATCGCCTGGCTGGCCGAGAAGGGCTATGACGAACGTATGGGTGCGCGGCCGCTCGGCCGCGTCATCCAGGAGCACATCAAGAAGCCGCTGGCCGACGAGGTGCTGTTCGGCAAGCTCAAGAAGGGCGGCACGGTGCGTGTCACCGTCGAGAAGAAGGAGACCGGCGAGACCGGCCTGAAGCTCGAGTCGCTCGCCGACGAGGCGCCGGTCAAGCCGAAGAAGGAAGAACCGGACGACACGCCCAAGCCCAAGAAAGCTGCCATCAAAAAGCCCGTCGCGAAAAAGGCGATCGTGCAGAAGGCGGAGCCCAAGGGCAAGGATGGCGGCAAGCGCAGCTTGGTGCCGCAACTGCCCCGCAAAGGGTGATGACCTGAAAACTAAAAAAGCCCCGGAAACGGGGCTTTTTTGTTGGATGAGGAGGTAGTGAGTGGCCGAAGGCGTTTGGCGTGCGACCTCCGGCTTCAGTTTCCCAGCGCCGTTCGTATCTTGCCGGCGTTCTCAGCCAACACTTCTGGTTTCTCCATCTGACCGCTATGCGGCTTCAAAGGAATGCCCTCGAAGCGTGGAATGATGTGAACATGGAGGTGAAAGACGGTCTGGCCCGAAGCAGGCTCGTTGAACTGCATGACTGTGACACCATCGGCATCGAAGGCCTTTTTTACTGCCCGCGCAACTTTCTGGACATTTGCGAGGAGCGGGCCGAATACTGCCGGATCGGCATCGAGCAGGTTGCGCGACGGCGCCTTCGGCACAACCAGCGTGTGACCCGGCCCTTGCGGCATTACATCCATGAAGGCGACGACTGCGTCATCTTCATAGACGCGATGCGACGGGATTTCACCGCGTAGAATTTTCGCGAAGATATTGCTGCTGTCGTAAATGGTTTCGGCCATGGCGTGCGCTCCGGATTGTGCCTTGCTCTACCGCATCGACCCGAAAATCGGAATCGATTTTCGGAAAGTACGATGCGGAGATTCAAAGTGTTAGAGCCTACTTTGTGCGTCCAATTGGACGCACATCGCTCTAGTCGCCCGCCAGATCCTTGCGGAACGGCGTGTGCTCTTCAAGATAGTCGCCCATCCGCTCCACTTCGCGCCGCTCGCGCCTGAGATAGTCGGCGACCGCATTGCGCAAGCCGGGATGCGCGATGTAATGCGCCGAATGCATGATCACCGGCCTATAGCCGCGCGCCAGCTTGTGCTCGCCTTGCGCGCCCGCTTCGACCACTTTCAGCTTACGGTCGATCGCGAAGTCGATCGCCTGGTGATAGCAGACCTCGAAATGCAGGAACGGATGGTCTTCGATGCAGCCCCAGTTGCGGCCGTAGAGCGCATCGGAACCGATGAAATTGATAGCGCCGGCAATGTAGCGTCCATTGCGCTTGGCCATCACCAGCAGGATGTCGTCGGCCATGCGCTCGCCGATCATCGAGAAAAACTCGCGGCTGAGGTAGGGCCGCCCCCATTTTCTGCTGCCGGTATCCATGTAGAAGGCAAAGAAGTCGTCCCAGATCCTTTCGGTGAGATCCCTGCCGGTCAGCCAGTCGATCGAGATGCCGTGGGCGAGCGCCTCGCGCCGCTCCTTCTTCATTGCCTTGCGCTTGCGCGACGCCAGAGTGGCGAGAAAATCGTCGTAGGTCGAATAACCTTCATTGAAGAAGTGGAACTGCTGGTCAGTGCGGTGCAAAAAACCCGCCGCTTCCAGCGCCCCGACATCCTTCTGCTGCGCGAAGGTTACGTGCGCGGAAGAAACGCCGAGCTTGTCCGTCACCGCCTTCAGGCCCGCTGCCAAGCCGGCTTTCACGGCGCGACTGTCCTCGCCCTTGTTGACCAGCAGGCGAGGACCGGTGACCGGCGTGAACGGCACGGCGCATTGCAGTTTTGGGTAGTAACGCCCGCCGGCGCGCTCGAACGCGTCGGACCAGCCGTGATCGAAAACATACTCGCCCTGGCTGTGCGATTTCAGGTAGCAGGGAACGGCACCGAGCAGTTTTCCCTGCGCTGTCTCCAGCCTGAGATGATGGCCCTGCCAGCCGGTGCGCCGCACGGCGCAGCCAGAATCCTCAAGCGCGCTCAGAAAAGCGAATGAAACGAGGGGGTTGTAGCCGTTTTCTGTATCGCCGCGTGCGGTACCGCCGAGGCCATCCCATTCCGCGCAGGTAAAGGCTCCGATGCCGGAGGCAACCCGGATCGCATACGCTCCACTCGCCGTTTGCCCGTCGCCTTCATCGCCTTGATCCATGGGGCTTATCTAAGTTCCGTGCCGGTCCATGCAAGCCCGGTTCAAGCGACCGGTACAAGATCGGGTTCGAACCCTTCGAACGTCATCTGATCGGCATATCTGAAGGTCAGGTCGACCGCCGGTTGGTCGAGCACGGTCCAGGTGATGACCGGCATCTTGAGCCTTTCGCGCACGAAACTGACAAACCTGTTCGGCAGGTCGCCGGCGGCGTAGGAGGTGAAGGCGATGTCGTGCGCCAGCATGGCGAAATGCGCCTCGATCAGCTTGACGTCCGTGCCATAAGCGGTCAGCCCGCCCGGAATGCCGGGCGCCTGTTTGGGGAAATCGCGGATCAGCCAGTGGTCGAACGACATGATCGCCGCCTTGCCCTTGTAGCGCTTGAGCATCTTGCCGACGCTTTCCACCAGGCCTTCGTCCCGGCCGGGAACCCCTTTCAGTTCGACGACCATCGGCACACGACCATCGACCAGGTCGAGTGCCTGCTGCAGCGTCGGCAGATGGTCTGATGTGCCGCCAACCTTGAGTGCTGTCATCTCCGCTGCCGTTCGCTGCCAGACGAAGCCGTCCTGGCCGGTCAGCCGCTTCAGATCGCCATCGTGAATGACCACGGGGATGCGGTCAGACGACAGATGCACATCGCATTCGATCGCATAGCCGCGTTCAGCCGCCGCGGCAAAGGCGGAAAGCGTGTTCTCCCACCGCGTCTTGTTTATGTCGTGGAGGCCGCGATGGGCAACGGGTCGGGCGGTCAACCAGGAAAGATCGGTCATATCTGGCTCATTCGACTTCGAAGATGGCTTCGATTTCCACTGCGGCATTAAGCGGCAGGGAGGCGGCGCCGACGGCGGAGCGGGCATGTTTGCCGTGATCGCCGAGCACTGCAACCAGAAAATCCGAGGCGCCGTTGGCAACCAGGTGCTGCTCGACAAAATCCGGCGCCGAGGCGACGAAGACGGTGATCTTCACCAGGCGGCGGATTTTCTCGAGATCGCCAAGGGCTGCCTTGGCCTGCGCCAATACGTTGATCGCGCAGTATTTTGCCGCTTCCTTGCCGCTTGCGGTGTCGACATCGCGGCCGAGCAGTCCGCTCGCCTGCAGCTTGCCCTCGCTGAGCGGCAGCTGCCCGGCGGTGAACAGCAGATTGCCTGACCTGCAGTAGGGCACGTAGTTGGCGGCGGGCGCGGCGGCGACCGGAAGCGCTACGCCGAGATCGCTTAGCCGCTTTTCGATTGTTTCAGTCATGGTATTTCCCTATTGCTTGATGACGCCGGGCAGGCCGGGCCGAAATTGCTATTTTTGCCTCGCTTCCGCCACGACTTTTTTTAAGCTGGACCCTCTTTCCCTGCGGCCTGCCATCAGGCGCGATGATCGGAGCCCCTCATGCGCGCAACACGCCTCGCATTCCACGCTGCCTTGCTGCCAGCAGTGTTCTCGATGGCGCCGGCTTTTGCCGTACCGGCGCTGCAAGCGCATCGCGCGGTTTACGATCTGAGCCTGGACAAAGCCTCCGATCGCTCCGGCATTACCGGCATTTCCGGCCGCATGGTCTATGAGTTCAACGGCTCACCTTGCGAAGGCTACACGGTGAAGTTCCGCTTCGTCACCCAGATCGCCACCAACGACAATGCAACAAAGCTGACCGACCAGCAGACGACCACTTTCGAAGACGCCGAAGGCAAGACGTTCTCGTTCGTGACAAAATCCTTCGTCGACCAGAACCTCGACAAGGAGGTCAAGGGCACCGCGACGAAGGAGACGACGGGCCTCAAGGTCGACATCGACAAGCCGGAGAAGAGCAGCCTCGAACTCGCCGCCACCCAGTTTCCGACCCAGCATCTGGCCGAACTGATCGACAAGGCCGAAAAGGGCGAAAATTTCTACGAAACCAACCTGTTCGACGGCTCGGAAGATGCCGACAAGGTGATGACCACCACCGTCGTCGTCGGCAAGAAAGCCGATGCCGACAAGGCTGATCCGGAAGCGCCGGCACTGGCGAAACTCGCCACCGACAAATACTGGCCAGTCGACATCGCCTATTTCGACGGCACCGACAAGTCAGGCGAGGAGGTGCCAGAGTACCGGATCAGCTTCAAGCTGCATGACAATGGCATTACCCGCGACCTCGTCATGGACTACGGCGAGTTCTCGATGACCGGCAAGCTGGTCAATCTGTCGTTGTTCGATCAGTCGAAAGCCTGTCCGCCGAAATAGGCCCGCAAGGCGGCGGCGAATGACTTGAACACGCCGCAATTCCATCTCAACCTCAACGCCGATGGAGTCGATCGGGGGGTGGGTTGAGCAGAATCGATGTGTTCGTGGCGCCGAAGCCCAATCCGGCGCTGATCAAGGTCATGACTGTAGTCAACCGGGTTGTCATGCTGCATGGCATTCCCGGGTTTCGCGACCTGTTGCCGTTCAACCGCCTTGCCGGATTGCGCGGCGTCGCCAATGTCCGTCATATCGACTTTCCCGACGACGACCGGCAGCGGCTGAAGGCCTGTTGCGGCGCCGGCACGGCGACGTTCATCACGCCCAACCATCCGGAATTCTTTACCGACTGGATGATCGACAAGGAGATCGTCTCGCAGGTCAGTCCGCTCGCGGCATCCTGGGCCACGCATGGCGTCGTCAACGGCCTCGGCAGGATCATGCAGAAATTCTGGCTGGCCAACAATCTGATCGCCCAGATACCCGGCAACAGCGGGGCTGCCAAGGAACACTCGATCGCCTGGGCGCTGAAAGGGCATGGTGTTCTCTTGCATCCCGAAGGCGGCGTCGGCTGGCATGCCAATGTCGTCGGTCCGCTTCTTCCGGGGGCGGTCGAGATGGGGTTCGAAGCGCTCAAACGCAGTCGCGCTACGGATCAGGATTCCAGGGTTTGGATCGCACCGGTTGTCTGGAAGCTCGCCTTCACCAAAAATGTCGAGCCGGCGCTGGCGCAGGAATGCGCCTATGTCGAGAGGAGCTTGAAGATCGAACGCGGTGCCGCCGATACCCTGCCGGAGCGCGTCCACCATATCTATGCGACGCTGCTGTCGCGCGATGAGATTGCCTGTGGCATGGTGCCCGACGAACGGGCTTCGTATGCCGCGCGTCAGACTCAACTGCTGCTCGAATTAAGCCGACGCCTGGGGGAGGGTATTTCGGTCGATCCCGCTGTCAACGAGATCGCCGAGCTTTTAGGCAGGTCGCGCCGCTGGCTGCGGGAAGGCACCTGCGACGCCGAGCGACAAAAACAGATCCGCGCGCTGGCGGACATGATCCTGCGTCTCCAACGTGTCGGACCGTGGGCCTCAGCCAACCCGCGCATCACGCAAGAGGAGATCGCCGAGCATCTGAAGCGCATCCGCAACGACTATTGCAAGGGCACGCTGCGCGACACGATCAACCGCTTCGTGCCACAGCCGGCCGGGCCGCGCTGCGCGCATGTCCGGGTGCCGGAACCGTTGGGATTGCACGCCTTTCCGGGCTCGATCGACGATGCGCTCGCCGAACTGCACAGCCGTATGCAGGAGGCCGTCACCTGGACGGTAGCCGTACTCGAAGCCGCCGGCGGCTTCATTTTCTATCCGAATCCCTTCTATCATCGCTAACAGTGGATATTGGTTCCATGTGAGCTGGCTCCGCTGGTCGGCGCAAGATGAAGGAGTGCGGCAAGCCTCATGGCGGTCTATGTCGACGCGGCGATCTGGAAATGGGTCGGCCACCGCTGGTGTCACCTGCTGGCCGACGACACCGATGAGCTGCATCGTTTTGCAGCACGGCTCGGCATCAAGCGTTCGTCCTATCAGGGACCGCCGAAGACATCGGCGCCGCATTATGACATAACCGGCTTCGAGCGCGACCGCGCGGTGCGGCTAGGCGCCATCGAATGCAGCCGCGAAGAGATCGTTGCTGTTTTCCGGCGTGTCCGGGTGCCGAAGGGGAAGATACGACTATAGCCGGGTGCGCTGATCGCCGCACGCTGAGCCGCAAGACACCGCAGCGCTTGCGTTTGTCGCGCATCCCCTCTATATGCGCGCTCATTCCACACACGGACTTTGGTGTCTGCCCGGGAGAAATCCGGCTGAAACCTCCGGTGGCGTTCGAGGACAAAGTCCAGAAATGCCTGTGTCCGTGGAGGCTAACCGGAAAAGGAAATAAGAATGGCTCTGCCTGATTTCAGCATGCGCCAGCTTTTGGAAGCTGGCATACACTTCGGCCACCAGACCCACCGCTGGAACCCGAAGATGGCGCCCTATATCTATGGCGCCCGCAACAACATCCACATCATCGACCTCTCGCAGACGGTGCCGCTGCTGCACCAGGCGCTGAAGCAGGTTTCCGACACCGTCGCCAAGGGTGGCCGCGTGCTGTTCGTCGGCACCAAGCGCCAGGCGTCCGACATCGTCGCCGACGCCGCGCAGCGCTCGGCCCAGTACTATGTCAACTCCCGCTGGCTCGGCGGCATGATGACCAACTGGAAGACGATCTCGAATTCTATCCAGCGCCTGCGCAAGCTGGACGAGATGCTGGCCGGCGAGGCCCAGGGGCTCACCAAGAAGGAGCGCCTCAACCTTGATCGCGAGCGCGAGAAGCTCGACAAGGCGCTGGGCGGCATCAAGGACATGGGCTCGACGCCGGACCTGATGTTCGTGATCGATACCAACAAGGAAGCGATCGCCATCCTCGAGGCCAAGCGCCTTGGCATCCCGGTCGTCGCCATCATCGATTCCAACTGCGACCCGGACAAGATCGATTTTCCGATCCCCGGCAATGACGACGCGGCCCGCGCCATCCAGCTCTATTGCGATCTGATCGCCAAGGCTGCAATCGACGGCATCGCTCGCCAGCAGGGCGCGCTCGGCGTCGACGTCGGCGCTTTGGCCGAGGCTCCGGTCGAGCCGGCACTCGAGCCGACGCCGACCGCCGAGACACCGGCCGCCCAGACACCGGAAGCATAACAGCGAAGGCCGGTTTCGGCCTTCATCTTTCTCATATTCTGGCGCGCTAAGCGCCGGTGCCAGGCGCATCATCGAAGACCGGTGGTGCGTCGGTGCATTTTAAACAAAGAGGCGACAATGAGCATTTCGGCTGCACAGGTCAAAGAACTCCGCGACTTGACCGGCGCGGGCATGATGGACTGCAAGGCGGCGTTGAACGAGACCAACGGCAACATGGAAGAGGCCGTCGACTGGCTGCGCAAGAAGGGCATCTCCAAGGCCGACAAGAAGGCCGGCCGTACCGCGGCCGAGGGTCTGATCGGCGTCGATTCCGGTATCCGCGAGGCGGCCGTCGTCGAGGTCAATTCCGAAACCGACTTCGTTGCCCGCAACGCCGCCTTCCAGGAGATCGTCGCCAACGTCGCCAAGGTCGCGCTCGCCTATGGCGGCAAGACCGAGGCCGTCGCAGCCGCACCGTATCCGGGTTCGGACAAGTCGGTCGCCGACACGATCAAGGATGCCGTCGGCACGATCGGTGAGAATCTTGGCTTCCGCCGTTCGGCCAAGCTCACCGTAGAGCACGGCGCTGTCGCGACCTACGTCCACAATGCGGTTGCCGACGGCCTTGGCAAGCTCGGCGTGCTGGTCGCCATCGAGACGACAGGCAACGCGCAGGCCGCCAACGCCTTTGCCCGTCAGGTCGCCATGCATGTCGCCGCCACCAACCCGATGGCGCTGACGACGGAGCAGCTCGATCCGGCCGCGGTCGAGCGCGAGAAGGCGATCTTCGCCGACCAGGCGCGCCAGTCCGGCAAGCCGGAGGCGATCATCGAGAAGATGGTCGAGGGCCGTCTGCGCAAGTTCTACGAAGAGGTCGTGCTGCTCAAGCAGGTTTTCGTGCTCAATCCCGACATCACCGTCGAGAAGGCGCTGACGGATGCCGAGAAGGAAATCGGCGCACCGGCCAAGATCACTGCCTATCTGCGCTTCGCGCTCGGCGAGGGCATCGAGAAGGAAGAAACCGATTTCGCGGCGGAAGTCGCGGCGGCTGTCAAGAAGTAAACCGCACTCTATCTTTCTGAAAAGACTTTACGGCCGGGTGTCCACGAGGATGCCCGGCCGATTTCTTGCGCGGCGTCGATGAAGGCCAGACGGTTGGCGACAAGCCGGCTGGCTTTCTGCCGGATCTGCTCATGCCCCGATCTGCTCGTGCCCGGATCTGCTCGTGCAAGATGCATTTGCCGGCGTAAGCTAAAGGCTGGAAGAGAGTTTTCCGGTTCGGGGGGGGGCCGGGCGGGGGGCGGGCGGCGGGGATATGGGGCCCCCAAATTTTGGGGGGGCGCGGCGCCGCGGGGGCCCCCGCCCCCGCGCCGCCGCGCGCAAT
>NZ_JAMYLQ010000013.1:0-153419 GCF_040318115.1 Mesorhizobium sp. M1312
ACAACATCACGCCGGAGCAGGTGCGCGAGCTTATGCGCAAGCACGGCAGCGATCGGGCAACTCTGACCGAGTCCGCGAAGGCATTGCCGACTCAATGACCAAACTCTCCGACCTGGGGCCGCCGATCACTGGCACGCGACACGGCGAACCCTTGAACGATGAGCAGGAGCATTTCTATTTCTGCCCAACCTGCGGCCAGGCAGTTGATCGGCGCGATCTTCGACAGGTCATTTGGCACGAACAGCCTTGTCACACTCGATTGGAATTCGATTCATGAGGAGCGCGCAGGATCGAAGGCTGCCCATGAGGGGATTCGGTCCGATCCTCCACCGGACCTAAGTCTTATCTGTTCGCAAAACAGGCAAAGACGTATCGCCACGAGGAACCGCGGCTGCGCGCAGTCGTTGCTATGGTCCTTTCAACGTGCCGTTCGCTTGAACCCTGGTAGGAATACGGAATGGAAGACAATCAGAATCGTTTGTCGGTCGACGAGTATTACGAGGTAGAACATTTCGCGCGAGAGAATGGCATCTCGCCAAGCCAAGTCAGCAGGCTGATCAAAAAAAACGGTAATGATCGGTCAGCCCTGACAAAAGCCGCGAGGACGCTGCGGGAGCAGAAGTGAGATACCGGATATCGAGGCCATTGACTCGCAAAACCGCAATTCAATTAGCACGCGCTTAATAGTTCCGATTTTAACGAAACGTTGACCGCGCTGTCCTATTCTGGGACAGCGCGGTTAACCCCAAGGGCTGCGCAAGCGGCTCCGGCAATTCAGCACCCCGCCTCACTGCCGGAGCCGCTTCCACACTCCTCTAGAATACCAGCAATGGTTGAATCAACTGTTACCGCACGTGCTTTCCAGTGCGCTTTTCCAGTCGTTAAACTTTGATGGCACAGGCCTCGCCTTCACGGCTTGACGCTGAGACAGTCGATCTCAGCGAGGAAGCTTGAACGGCCAAGATAAAATCTGCAGCGCCAGGGCCGCCCTCAAGCTGGTTCGCGTGGCTATTGAACAGACCTGCCCAGCTGGTGTGTTGCCGAGTGAGGACATCAGTTTTATGCCAACGAGACGCCAGCCTTCGAGGCGAGCGCAACCCTGTCGTCGGGCGTAAGATCAGAAAGGCGGTCGTCGCCCGAAACGGGAGAATTCGCCTCTTTCGCCGACAGATCAGTGCCACCTTCAGCGCCGGTGGTTTCACCGTCACCGGCCTGCGCGGCAGGCACGGCGCCAAGCAGTTCGACAGCGCGGCCCGGGTCTTTGGCGATCATCGCCTGGGCGAGCGCCTTTGCCGTGTTGCTGCGCCAGGCAGTTTCGGCCGCTTGCCTGGCGACCGGGTTGCCCATCTTGCCGATGAAGTCGAACCCGCTCTGCCTGATCGCCGCGAACGCTGCGGTGTCGTCCGGGTCGCTCTGTGCGATGGCGCTTGTGTAGGAATCCTGCGCCTTGGACCATTCGGCCTGCTCATAGTCCTGGCGGCGCGCATATTGCTGTGCGGCCATGCGCGCCGAGCCAGCTTGCCTTAAAGCTTCTTTTTTTCTGATGAAGTTGGCGCGTTCGCTCTCCGGTACTTTCGGCACGGTGCTGTCGAATATCTTGTCGAACAGGCCGGACTTGACGACGCCGTCCGTGCGCGGGTCGACCTGGCCATACATGCTGTCATGCAGGCCGCGACCGTCGGCCGGCGCATTCTGGATCGCGTCATTCTCGGCCTGAGCGATCTGCCCGTTGAGCTCGCGGCCGATGACCTCGGCGTCGAACGCGTCCTGCTGCTCTTTCTGCTGCCGGAAACGCTCGGCGACCGCCGAGAGCTCGTCGCCAAAGCCTTGCATGGCGGTGCCGACCGGCGAGCCACCGGGATAGGAGACCACGCTGCCGGTGTCGAGCCGGCGTTGAGCAAGCTGGAGAGGTATGGTCGCCATCTAGTTGTTCCCTGCCCACGGGGCCCTGAGGGCCGAACTGCCGAAGATCACGGCGCGGGCGGGCGTCGCGCTGGCTGCCGTCATCTTGGTCGGATCGGAGATCTTGGAGAGGCCGCCAACGAGATTGTCGCCGGCCTTGAAGATCGAGGCAGCCACCGCCTGCTTGCCGGAAAAGCGCGAGATGGCGGCCTGCGTAGTCAGATTGTTCTGGCGCAGCTGCGAGCCGTACTGGATCGCCTTGATGTCGAGCTGGCCCTGCCTTGCATTGGCGGCCAGCACCTCGGTCGGAGAGCCTGCCATGCCGACGCCCGAGGCGCCGGCCTGGGCGCGCGCCTGCGCTTGCAGAAGATCCTGCTTGTGGCGTTCCTGGCCCTGCTCGAAGGCCGCGGCTTGCGCGTCGGCCCGCGCCTGCTGCTCATAGGCCTTGGCCTGATAGTCGGCCATCTGCTTCGACTGCTGGCCCTCGACCAGCGCCCCGCCGACCGAAAGAGCCGTGCCGATAAGGGCAAGTGTGCACATGGTCAGCCTCACTCGCTGGCGGCGGGAATGAATTTGCTTTTGACGCCTTTGACCGGCGCGCCGAGCGCCGGGCGCGCCTCGAGCGCGCCGCCGGGACTGAGGAAAGAGAGAAGCAGTCTGTCGGCCTGGATCGCTGGCCGGCTGAGACGGGCCGGTACAGCCGCGCGCGGCTTAGTCATGGCGGCGCGGCGGGTGATGGTCAGATTGATCTTGAGGTCGGCAACGCCGGCGGCATCGAACAGGCCGTTGGCGGTGGCAATGGCGCGGCTCAAGGAATCGGCCTCGAACAGCTCCTGGCGCAGCGTTCGATCAGCCGGTGGACGGTGCGCCATCGCTCGCCGAGGGAAGCGGCCTTGGACCTGATCTCGTCCCCCAGGGCGACGATGTCGGCCCGAGCTTCGCCTTGCGCAGCGGCGGCGCGGCGGCTGTCCGCCGCCTCGATGGTTTTCTCCAGCAGCGCGATCGCAGCGTTGCAGTCGTCTAGCGCGGCGCGCACCTCGCCCAAGTCGCCGTCGCCGAAGATCGCGCTGTCCTCGGCCTGTTCCAGTTCCTGTTTGCGGGCGGCAGCATTGTTGAGGTCGGTGTCGAGCAAGGCGATGACGGCAGCAAAATCGGCAGCCGTCCGCGCCCTGCCGAGATCTTCGGCATGGGGGATCGGGGTCACGGGAGGGTCCTTTTGGGAGGCAGAAATAGCCAAGGCCGCAGGGACAGCACCCCTCTCTGTCCTGCCGGACATCTCCCCCTCTAGGGGGAAGATTGGCAGTTCAGGCGTGGCGGCTATTCCTGCAACGTTTGGTGGTTGGCGAAAGCGGCAATGAGGGCCATCTCCCCCCTCGAGGGCCCTTGAGGGGGAAGATGGCCGGCGGGCCAGAGGGGTGGGCGGGAACGCTACGTTGGTGTTGAGGGCCTACGGCTCGGCATCGAACACCGGCGTGAACGCCCGGATGGTGCATGGTGTCGGGTTGACGTGGCGGATCTTCACTCTGCCCTGGCCTTCCCAGCTGTCGTCGATCGGCACCTCGACATTGCCGGTGAACAGATTGGCCATGCCATCGGGCGAGACGATCGAGGGGATACGGACCGGCTCCCACCGACCGCGCATCAACGACGTGATCTCCAGCCCGGTCGTATCGGTTTCCAACAGGGAGAGGATCACCGCCGCCACCTTCTTTCGACGTCCGACGATCGACCCGTCCTTGCCGCCGACATCAAGCTCCAGCGTGTCGGCGCCCGCCTCATAGGGTAGCCCGACCTGCCATTTGGCCGCCGTTGCCCCGCCGGGCAACGAAACCGCTCCAGCCGCCACGACAAGGCCCTTGTAGACCTTGCCATCCGCCAGAGCGTCGACGCTCTCGCCTTCGAGATGACCTAGGCCTGTGACCATCCCCACGGCCGCGCCGGTGTAGGTCAGGCCGCAATCGACTTCGAACGCGTCGGCGATCTCGCCGTATTCGAACGGAGTGGCCTTGATTTCGATAGTGCGCTTGGTGACTCCGCCGATGGTGCGCTTGACGAACAGCCAGAGGTCATCATTGCCATCCTGCCCCGGCGTGACCACGGCGCTTTCAACGATGCCCCAATTAGAACTGGAGAAAGTGCCGGCGATGCGATGCCGGTGCATGCCGCGGACTTCCTGCGAAGGCTGGTGCGTATAGCCGCCAAGTTCTCCGTTATCCAGCGGGAACCACAGCAGCGGATCGGGATCGGTCTGGAACGCCAGTTCAACGACACCCTTCTTCGGGATGTGCTCGGAAATCTGTCCGACATCATCCGACGTGAAGCGGCCGGTGGCGCTCTGGGTAAGTTCGGCGATCGATTTGCGGGAGCGCGTCACGTAAAGGAACGACTGCCCGGCATCCACCGGACGGACCTTGGCGCAGCCAAACGTGCGAGACCGACGGTTCTTGAAGGACGAAGGGGTCAGTGCTTCGTCGAGGCCCGAACCCGACAGCGCGCGGACCCCGCCAAGCGTTCCGATCAGCAGAGCACCATCGGAATCGGCGATCCACGTAATATCATTGGCCTGCCCGCCGCCGGCCTGGATAAATTCAAGAGCATCGTCGTGCCTTTCCCCAAGCGCGAAATTGTCGAAGTCGCCGGTCGCGGATGCGTAGACGGAGAACTTCCGGCTGAAGGCCAGGCGTTCCTCGTATAGGGAACCGCTCTGGACATACTTGCCGGGAACGAAAGTGCCGAGGCGCCAGCGGGCGATCGGGCTGAGATTGGGAAGCGCATGCCCATACAGCCTGACTTTGACCACAGTCGCGCTGGTGCGGCTCGTGATGCGCGCCCAGCGCCAGATGGCATCCGAGCCGAGCAGCCGAATGGCGCGGCCAACATCGCTGGTTTGGAAACCGGTGCCGTCATTGATGCCGACGATCGAGGACGCCGTGAGATCGAATGGCATCTGTGTATCGCCATCCTCATGCCATCCCATTTCCGCGATCGTAAGATTGGTGTCGTCCTCCGAACCGGTGATGTTCAGCCGATAGGACTGATAGGCCGTCTCATTCTGAAATTCGAAGAAGCGCACCTCGCTACGCGACCAACTTGTCTCTGCTGTCCTGCTGTCAAGCGAGATCGAGTTCGTGCCGTCGAAGGCCTGGAAATCCCATGCGATGGGTGCCTTTGTACCGCCAGTGGAGTTTGCCCGAAGCCAGTAGCCGTCACAAACCTTGGTCGCTGTACCGGCGAAGTCATAGGACAAAAAGCCGATGGTCGTGCCGAACGAAAGGTTTGACCCATTGTCCCGGTCAAACACCTTGTAGGCGTCGGCGGAGCCGCTGCTGTCGGCAGCAGTGCCGCTTGGAGCGGTATTGTTGGTCATAAGAGGATGGACGGCGCCGGTCTCGGCAGGCGCCATCGTAGTCGCGGTTGTGTTGATGTCGTCATAGGGGCCGTCGAGAAAGACGAACTCGGCCAGCGTCCATGTCGTGTGCGCCGTGCGGGTGAGAACCTGCGGCGGGTAATCCTCGTGGGTGATCCACATCTGGTCGGCGGATTGGACGAATTGCAGGTCGAACAGATCGGCTTCGAGATAGGGTGTCGGCACTTCCACCGTGCCGACCCGCGCGCCATAGGCATAGACGCGGATGTAGAGATCGCCGAATTCAAGCATGTAAGCCTGATCTGCCGAGAAGATGAACGGGATGCCGCGCGTCTTCTTCGACGAATCCTTGACCTCGCCGACGAAATACGACCCGCCGCGTTTGCGGATGCCGCCATGCGGCAAGGTGACGAAGTTCTCGCATTTGGAAAGCGCTGCTCGATAGAGATCGAGCGACGCGCGGGCGTGTAGCCGCGGCGAGATCTCGCCACGGGTGAAAACGTCCTGGACTGGATAGAGCGTCGTCATCAGCGCACAAACCTGATATCGCCGCGCTGGATCGCCCAGGACGACGTTGAAAGCCCGCCGCCACGCTGGATGGCGTTGGCGTGGAACGCCGCGTCGAGCGCCCGGTCATAGGCACCGGTGGCGATATCGATCATGCCCGACTTGTGGGTCAGCGGATGCGCGATCTTGATGGCGAGCGCTGCAACCAGCACTTCGGTGAACAGCGCGTCCCAGTCGTTCGGATCGGTCAGGTTGGCGATGTAGCGGATGAGGCGCGGCCCCGACTGGTCGCAATAGATCAGCCCGGCCTCCTGGCGCCACGCGATCGGCATTCCATCCGGCTCGCCATTATGGGTCAGCGGCAAAGGCCGCAGGCAGTCCACGGGCAACTCATAGGCAAAGTTCAGCGTGCCCGCGCCACTGCCGGTATCGGCCCCGGCGACGGCGGCCGCCAGGATTGCGAACACCCAGGCGTGTTTCGTCAGCTCCGCCTCGCGGGTCAGGTCGAAATGCAGGTTGAGCAGGCGGGCCGGTTTCACATCCTGGTCGAGGCTGTCGATCGGCGCCTCGTCGAGAACGCCAAGCGCCATGTTGGCGATGTCGAGCGGGGCAATGGCCATGGTTTAGGCCTCCGTCTGTGTGGGTCGGAAAAGCAGGGCATAGGCCCAACGGCAAAAGCCGCTTCGCAGCGGCTGAGGATTTGGCGATTTTTGCTTGAGCAAAACGCTCGCACGTCTCGTGCGTGGAAACCGCCGCGGGGCCAACCACCACCCGTCAGGAAGCGGGTGGCGTACGCGGCGTTGTCTGTCTCCTGTGCCCGTTCGAGCAAGGAAACGACGATAATATTGTGGCTATTGCAGTTTCACGATATCGCCGCGCAACGCGGCGATGACTTGCGGCCTGAATTCCTGCGGCATCAGCCGAAGCGTGCGCCCGTCGAGATCCGCCGCCCTGTTTCGGGCGACTTTGCAATGGCGCTTGCTTGCTGCTTTCCGGCACTTCTCGCCATCACCAAACCCCGGTCCAGGGCTTCCTGAAGACTTGTCGTATAGTAGGCGGTGTTTTCCAGACCGCTGAAAAAGTTTATGCGGTGAAGTTCACCCTTTTTGCTTATGACAATGCCCGCTTTTCGGAGCACTTCCTGAACTGCCTTGTATGTCATATTCATGGTTACCCCTCTTGCCAAGACAAAGCAGCATCGCTCATATCTGTAACCATTTGGTGACGGCGATTGATTAAAGTGCAACATGGATATGTTGCGAACCCCAAGTCTTGTTTCACTCTGGTGCAGCCCGGTGGGGAATTTGGGATTCGCCACATTGACGACCGGGCCTCCAGAAAGGGCGGGAGTTCTTCACCCCGCCCCTTTCCGGTCCGCTCAGAGAACTGTTTCGAAATTCGCTCTGGCGAGTCATATGGTGGTGGTTTCGAGAACCGGCGCGCAGCGGACATTAGAGCGCCGCGCGTCCAATTGGACGCGCAAAGGACGCTCCAACACTTGCATTTGCGCATGATCCTTTCCGGGAAACGAAATCGGTTTCCGGGGTCATGCGCTGGTCCGTGAGCACCGGAAGCGCAGAAAACGCCATCAGATGGCCGCCAGAGAGAGTTTCCAAACGGTCTCTCAGGCTTCGGTCGTCTTCAGCGCAATGAACGTCATGTTCTTGACGCTCGACGCCGTGCGGTCCCAGTTCGCCGCCAGCGCCAGCTCGGCGTCAGTGGCGAATTCGCCGGCCGAGGAGGCGTCGAGGAAGCGGGTGCCGGGCAAATGCGGAACGAAATGCCGGCGGGCGACCATTTCGGTGACGCCGCCGCCATGGCCCTGGCGCGGCTTGCGGTCGAACTCCAGCGGCCCGCCTTCGGTGTTGACCGGCAGCTCGTTCCACAGGATCGCCTTGTCCTTGAACATGAACGCCGTGTAGACGCCCGCCGCCACCGGGATGTCGTCGTCGTGTAACGCGCAAGATCAGATGGCATCAGCCGCCTAATCCTGGGAAAAGGTGATAATCGCCGGGAAGAGCCGCGAGAAGCCCGGAAAACAAGGCCTTGAGCGGTAATCGGCGGGGCCAGAAAGCCAGAAGGCCAGAAAGCGGCCGCGCAACTTCACTTGGCACCAAAACGGCCGGCGGCGCGAGACCGCGCAAGATCGGATGGCACCTAAACCGAGCCGCCTACCCAGCGAACCCGGCCGCCGATGATCAGCTCTGGCTGCTCGGCCAGCGGCACCTCCTCGGTCTCATAGTGAGCATTGTCGCTTTTCAGCAGCAGCACGCCGGAACGCAGCATTTGCAAGCGTTTGAGCCGCACCAAGCCGCCATAGACCAGGACGTAGATCGCCTCGTCGATAAACTCGCGGATTGAGATGTCGACGATCATCAGGTCGCCATCATTGATTGTTTCCCGCATCGAATCGCCCTGGGCGACCATGAGGCGGGCGTACTTCGGGCTGATACCTAACCGGCGCAGCCAATCCTCACGAAAAGCCACGATATCGGGCTCGCCATCATCATGAAAGGCCATGGTGCCCGCGCCGGCGCTCGGCCGGATGTCGAGTTTCGGAACCGCAAAGAAGCCTTCAGGCGCCTCGCCCGTCACCATCAATCCCGTGGCTGGCTCGCCAGCGCGCATCGGCCCTTTGCCAGTCGCAAGCCAGTCGAGCGTAGCGCCAGTGCCTTCTGCGATCTTAAGGAGCATGTCGAGACCCGGCATCGATCCGAGCTTCAGGTACTTTTGCACCATAGTGTTGGAAATCTCGACGCGCTGGGCGAACGCGTGAGGTGATTCGGCCCCCAGCGCCTGCCTGAAGCGGTCGGCGAAAGTCTCTTCGGTGGTCCCCAACGAACTCCGAACGCCGTTCGGAGTTCGGAGTTCAACGCCGTGATCTGAAAATACCATTTATTTTCCGATGCTTAGCAGTTCCGGACACAAAAGTGTCGAAAGACAAACTCCGAAGTGGAAACGACCGCCACCTAGGTTGCTTTTCCGACACCATCGTGCAACACTCGTCGCCACTAAAGTTGTTTCAAATTTGAACCCATCCGGCCTTCTGCGAAAGGTCGGAAGATCGGTGGAGCCGCCATGAACACGCCGCAGGTGTGGGACCGACACGCCATCAATGCCGAAATTCGGCGCCGTGGTATGACACTGACCGGGATCGCCATTGACGCAGGACTTTACTCCAGCGCCTGCAGGCAAGGCATCATCGGAATGAGCCGCCCTGGCGCGGAGGCCATCGCCGCCGCCTTGGACATCCCCTTCCGTACCCTTTTCCCGACCCTCTACACCCGTGGTCGTCATGACGAGGTCGAGACTACCAGCACGGCCCGTGAGTCTGGAAGTGCAAAAGTTGCACTCATTTTAGACACCGCATCCGGCGCGCCCTGAGGCCACTGTCTAACGCGATCGCATTCGCGGACAGCCGAAAGCCAATGAGGGACCTGCCGACGTGACACCGACCAAGATCAAGATTGCCGACATTAGGGTGCCTGCGAACCGGCGCCGGCTCGATCCCGCGTGGGTCGCGACGCTCATGGCAGACATGCAGACCGGAAACGGCCACATGGTGCCGATCGAGGTCGTCCCCGAGAAGACCGAAGGATATCAATACCGGTTGATTTTCGGTGGCCATCGTCTCGAAGCCGTTGCTCGCCTCGGGCGTACCGAGATCGACGCTTTCGTCAAAGACCCGAAAGAGGTCGGCACGGAGGCGCAGATCCGCAAGCGCGAGATCGCCGAGAACTTAATCCGTCGCCAGCTCTCTGTCCTCGATCGTTCGAAGGATATCGCCGACTGGCGGGACATCTACGATGCTGAGCACGGCACCGGGAAAACCGGCCGCAAGCGCAAGCCCCGCGACGAGGCCGAAGACGACGAGTTGAGTGCAAAGTTTGCACTCAATTTCTCAGAGGCTGCGCAGGCGGTGCTCGGCATTTCGCGCCGCAGCGTGTTCCATGCGCTGAAGATTGCCACCATCCCTGAACAGATCAGGCAGAGCATCTCGCTTCACGCGATCGCCAACAGCCAGACGGACCTTCTGCTGCTCGCCGCCGAGCCGACAGACCGGCAGGCCGAGATCGCCAACCTTTTGCTCGCCGAGCCCGCAGAGGTCTCGACTGTCGCTGACGCCATCGCGCTGCTCGACAAGGTGCCGGCGTCGTCCAAGGAGCCGCGCTGGCAGAAGCTGGCAGGCGATTTCTCCAAGATGAAGGCAAGCGAACAAGACCGGTTCTTCGAGCTGCACGAAGCGGCCATCCAACGGTGGCTGAAAGGCCGGCAGTCCTGATGGCCAAAACCCGCCGTGACCACCCGACACTCGATCTGTTCCGCGACTATCAGCCGGCCCCGGTGGTCGAGCGTTTTGACGCGGACGCGGTGCAGGCTTGGTCGCTGGCGGGCCGTTTGTCCAAAGCCGTGAGCCTCACCCTCAACGAAGCGAAAATGAGCCGCGCGGAAATCGCGAAGGCCATGTCCGAACACCTGAAGGACGAAGTGTCGAAGGCGACGCTCGACGCCTACGCCAGCCAGGCCAAGGAACAGCATTCAATCTCTGCCCTGCGGCTCGCCGCACTCGCGTCGGTCACTAGCGACGTGCGGGCACTCAACACCCTTCTGGAAGATGCCGGGATGATCGTCGTCCCCAAAAAATTCGAGGCGCTGATCATGCGGGAAATGGCCGACGAGGCCATCGAGCGGGCGACCCGAGACAGGCAGGCGTTCGACGCACAGTGGAAAGCAAAGCGATGAAAGGCTTTCACATGAGACGCGCATTTCTCGACCTCGCACAGGACTGTTTGTCGTTGCTGGCAATGGCCGCATTCGTCGGCTTTGCCACCTTCGGCAGCGCTGGCATTTCCGCTGCCGTGATTGCTTGGAGGCTCGGCCAATGAGCTTCCTCGCAATCGCCCTTGGCGGCGCTTCGCTCTACGCCGCATTTCTCTACGGGCTGCACGTATTTTTCACGCGCCAGCAAGGCGCTCGCATCGCGGCCGGCGCGGTGTTTCGTCGCCGCGTGCGCAAGCATGTCCATCGCGGAGGCATCTGGTCATGACCCCGCATCACTGTGCCATGCCGGAATGCCCCGACGTCGCCACCGGCATCTTCTGCCCCGATCACTACATCGCGCTGCCGCCAAAGCAGGCGCAGTGGCTGGTCCGCTGGCAAATCAAGATGATGCGGTGCGAGGACGCCGACACCAAGCAGCACATGCGCGAGCAGCTGCACGGCTACACGCAGGAAGCCGTGCGGACCCTTCAGAATTCCGGGGCGAAGTCCTCCCAAGCCGCTCCGGAGAGCGCCCGCCATCTAAGCCCCACTGCGGTGGCGGGCGCCAACCAACAGGCACACCCGAATGGCTGACGGCACGAACATCGAATGGACCGACGCTACGTGGAACCCGATCACCGGGTGCCAGGTCAAGTCACCGGGCTGCAAGTTCTGCTACGCGATGAAGCTCGCCGGCACGCGGTTGAAGCATCATCCGAGCCGCGAAGGCCTGACGATCGACACCAAGAACGGCCCGGTCTGGAACGGCCGCGTCCGGCTCAATCGCGCGTGGCTCGGACAGCCGAGGAAATGGACCAAGCCGCGCATGATCTTCGTCTGCGCGCATAGCGATCTGTTCTACGAGGAAGTGCCCGACGAGTGGATCGACTGGGTGTTTGTCGCCATGGCGCTGTCGCCCCAGCACATCTTCCAGGTGCTGACGAAACGGCCCGACCGGATGCTGCGGTACCTGAACGCCAGTAGCCGGCTCTACCAGGCCCACGAGCCCCTCAAGAACGTCTGGCTCGGAACCTCGGTCGAGGACCAGCTGCGTGCCGACGAGCGCCGCGCTCCGATGGCAGCTCTGGCCGAGCTCGGCTGGACGACATGGGTCAGCTACGAGCCCGCCATCGGCCAAGTCGACTGGACTGGGTGGGAGTTCCTCCGCTGGATGGTCTCCGGCGGCGAGAGCGGCGAGCACGCGCGGCCTTCATCGCCGAGCTGCCATCGGCAAGCCCGCGATTTCTGCGCGGCAAGCGCCATCCCCTACCTGTTCAAGCAGTGGGGCGCATTTAGGCCAGCCACCGAGGCCGAGTTGGTGGGCGGCAACCGTCGCGCGAAGCTCGTCGATAAGCGGAAGGAGTGTGGTTACTACTGCGATGAAGATGTCGGCCACGTCGACCACGGCGGCGAATGGATGGTGCGTGTCGGCAAGAAAAAAGCCGGCCGCGCGCTCGACGGCGTCATCCATGACGGCTTCCCGCAGGTGCCCGCATGAAAGACTGGCTGACCGCTCGCGAGATCGCCGCCGAGGCCCTGCCGGATATGCCGCGCACCGAGCGCGGCGTCCAGGTGCTTGCAGAGCGCGAGGGCTGGGCAGATCGTCTCACCCAGGCGCGGCCGCGTGCCGGTCGAGGCGGCGCCACCGAGTATCACGTCTCGCTGTTCCCGACGCTCGCCCAGGTCGCCTACCAACAGAAGCACGTCGTAATCCAACTGCCGGTGCAGCCTGCCAAGCCCGCGCCGGATACCAGCCTGACGGCGCGCGCGCAGAAGGAACGCGACGCACGCCTGGCGATCGTCGCCGCCTTCGAGAAGTTCAGTCGCAGCCTGCAGCTCGGCTATGCCACCCGCGTCCAGGTCTTCACCGACAAATACAACGCTGGCTCACTCAACATCGACGAGTGGGTGCGCGAAATCATCCCGAACCTGTCCAAGCGGTCGCTGGCCCGCTGGCAATCGCAAAAACGCGACGGCAAGGTCAACGCGCTCGGTCACGATCCAGCCCAGGCGCGCAAGGGGACCGGCATTCTCGAAACCGCCAATGACGGTGCGGTTAGCGCCTTCATGCTGGCGCTGATCGCGCAGCAGCCGCATTTGTCCGGCCACCATGTCCGCACCCTGTGCCGGTCGGAGTTCGGCGACGAATTGAAGGTGGTTTCAAAGGGCGTTGAAACGGTCATACCGATGCCGCCCGTCCGGACCTTCCAGCACGCACTGAAAGGCCTGAGGGAAAGCCACAAGGTCGAGCTGATCAAGCTTACGAACCCCGACCGCTATCGCTCGCACATGGCGCCCGCCGGCGTTGGCATGCTGCGCCACATCACAGAGCCGAACCAGCTCTGGCAGATCGACGCCTCGCCGGTCGATGCACTCTGCACGGACGGTCGGCATTCGATCTATGCCTGCATCGACATCGCCACCCGCCGTAGCATCTGGCTGCTGTCGCGGACGCCACGCGCCTCGGCCGTCGCACTGCTGATCCGCAAGGCGATCATCGCGTGGGGCGTGCCCGATGTCGTCAAGACCGACAACGGCTCCGACTTTGTCGCCCAGGACACGCAACGGCTGTTTGCGTCGCTCGGCATCGAGGCCGAGACGTCGGACGCCTACTCGCCCGAGCAGAAGGGCCATGTCGAGCGCGTCATCAAGACGTTCCAGCATGATGTCGGGCCGCTGCTGCCGGGCTTCGTCGGCCATTCGGTCACCGACCGCAAGGCGATCGAAAGCCGCAAGAGCTTTGCGCAGAGGCTCGGCGAGAGCGACGCGGAAGTCTTTGGCGTCACGCTCACAGGCCCGCAGCTGCAGAAGCACGTCGATGATTGGGCATCGACTGTCTATCAGCACAGGCCGCATGCCGGCCTGAAGAAGGCCACGCCGTTTGCCACTGCGCTCGCCTCGACAAAGGAACAACGCAAGGTCGACGAGCGCGCCCTGGACCTGCTGCTGATGCCAGTCGCCGGCTCCGATGGCCAGCGCATCGTGACCAAGCTCGGGATCCGCATCGACGGCTACCACTACATGACGCCGACCATCCTGCCTGGCACCGCGGTGTTCGTGCGGCAGGACCCGAACGATGCCGGCCGCGCCTATGCCTTCGCCCAGGACGGCGCCGAGTTCCTCGGTGACGCGATCTGCCCCGAGCTTTCCGGCATCCATCCCGAGACGTTGGTGCGCGCCGCCAAGGAGATCCGCAGCGAGCTGGTCAATGAACTAACCCGCGACCTGAAGGCGGACATGAAGAAAATCGCCAAGGGCGCGCCGCTGATCGAGCGCGCCCTGGAAGTCGCCCGTCGCGATGCGCCGAACGTCATCCCGCTGCCGAAGCGTGAACAGACCCACACCACGCCGCAGATCAGCGCCGCGATCGAGGCCCTCGGCGAGCGGCTTAATCCGACCCAGCCGCTCGACCCGCGCGCCGCCGCCGCCCATCGCCGGCTGATCGAGGAGATGACGCGGCAGGACGAGGCCGAGTTGTTTGCGCGAACGGACGCGAAGCTCCAGCGCCGGCAGGACGAGATCGAGGCGTTGCGCACGGCGCATCTGCCTAAGGACACCAATGTGGTCGCGCTGCCGGAAACGGCCAAGGAACGGTACCGGCGCGCCTTTTTCCTTCGCCAGCGCATCGAAGCCGAGGAGCCGGTGGTTGCTGCCGATGCCCATTGGCTCGGCGGCTACGAACACTCAGCCGAGTTCAAGGCCCACCAGGGCATGCACGAAGAATATGGGGACGCGTACCTGTCCTGAGTAACGGAAAAGCCCGGTCTGCAAACCGGGCTCTCCGACAGAACGGCCGCTAGAACGGCACAGCACAACGAGGAAAATGATGACAGAACCACTCAAAGTCAACCGGCCGGCGCCGCTGAAGAACGTCGCCGCGTTTTCGACCCTCCTCGCCAAGATGGTCGATCGCCACCCCGATGATCCGGGCCTCGCCGTCTTCTCCGGCCCGTCCGGCTGGGGCAAGACCAAATCCGGCATCTATGGCGCCAACAAATATCGGGCTGCCTATGTCGAATGCGGCCAGTTCACCTCGGCCCGCTCGCTGCTGATGCAGATCCTGATCGAGCTGGGCGAAACACGCCCGCGCGGCTCGATCGAGGATCTGAAGACCGATGCAATCATGCTGATGGTGGCCGACCCTCGTCGGCCGCTGATAATCGACGAGGCGCATTTCATCGCCAAGAAGCGCTTTGTCGACCTGCTGCGAGAGCTGTCTGACAAGTCCGGCGCCGCCGTCGTCCTGATCGGCGAGGAGATGCTTCCCAAATACCTCGAGGAGTTCGAGCGCGTGCACAACCGCGTGCTTGAATGGCTGGCGGCCGTGCCTTGTGACGCCGAGGACTTTGCCCTGCTCGCCGCCAGTCGCTGTTCCGGCATCGAGATCGCCAACGACCTGGCAGCCGCTATTCTCGACAAGACCAAGGGCAACACGCGTCGCATCGCCGTTAACCTGACCAAGGTTGTCGAGGCCAGCCAGATCCTCGGCGCCAGGCAGATCGACCTTGCCGCCTTCACCGGAGCGGTTGGCGCGATCTTCAGCACCCCGAAATTCACGCCGAGGAAGGTCGCGTGATGGGGCGGTCTATCGTCGACATGGTGGAGATCAGCATCGCCGTGCCGCGTGGCGAGGCCGGCTACTGGTCGATCATCCGCGATCTCGACCGTGACGGTCCCTGGACAGTGCGGCAGATTTGCCAACGGACGAATGTCAAAACTCAGGCAGTCGGCACATTTGTCCGCAAGCTCCGGCTCGCCGGCATTGCCCAGGTCGTCGACAAGCAAGCTTCAAACGAGGGCGCCCGCCGCGACAATCTCCCGGAAGCCGTGGTCTACCGTCTGGCCAAACGGCCTCTACTAGCGCCTCGGCTGACGCTGGACGGCAAGGTGCGGCCTGAGATGGCCATCGACCGTGTCTGGCGCGCCATCAAGATGTCCAAGGTGTTCAGCCTTGACGATATCAAAGAGAGTTGCCCTGACGTTCACCCGCGCGCAGCGGAGGCCTATCTCCGGGCGTTATGCAGGGCCGGCGTCGTTGTCGGGACGCCCAGAAGCTACCGGCTAGCGCGCAATCTCGGCCTCCAGGCACCGAAGATCCTTGCCACCAAGGTGGTGTTCGATCCGAACAGCAAGACCGTCATTGGCTGCCCCGTCGCCAACGAGGCGAAGCCATGAACCGGGGACCCATCAAGAACAGCAGGCCGGACGGCAAGTCTTTTGTCGAGAAGGCCATGGACGCCCACGGCTCGCCGCTGCCCGACTGGCTGGACGAGCTGGCCCGACTCGCCGACGCCCATGACCTCGGCGTCGCCGGCCAGCGCATCGGCTACTCCAGGTCGGCCGTCTCGACCATCATCAGCGGCAAGTATCTGGGCGACCTTGCTCGCGTCGAGCAGATGGTGCGCGGGGCTCTGATGTCGCTGGTGGTCGATTGCCCGGTCCTTGGCGAGATCGGCCGCGACCGCTGCCTCACCGAACAGAAGGAGCCGTTCCGCGCCACGTCGCGGCATCGCGCCCAGCTTTTCCATGCCTGCAAAACCTGCCCCCAAAGGAGAAAATAGCGATGGGCGTAAAGATGTCTCTAGAACTCTCGGACGGCCTGTTCGACTTGCGCCGCCTGGTTGCCGACTACGAGCACGAGGCGCGCGTTCTCGCGCCAGAGGACGCGCGCATCCTCGCCAGGTGCATCAAGGAACTCGGCATCAAGGCCCGCGAGATGGAAAACCGCCTCAGCCGCCTCCTCTGGAATGAGCAGGCGCGCGCGGAACACGCGGCCGAAGCCGAGCGGATCGCCGAAGCCGCCTGCCGGCCGGGGTCGAATGTGATGCTGTTCCCGGTCATCCCGCGTCCGTTTTCGGACGGCCAGCCGGGAGGTGCCGCATGAGCAGCCTTCAGGAAGCCGAGGCCCGCGCAGCAAAGATCGTCAAGCAACTGCTGCCGGTTCTTACGGCCGAGCTGATCAAGAAGCCGGAGCCCCGGCCACTGACGCCGCAGGAGCAGGCGATCATGATCGCTTGCGGCGAAGTCGGCCGCGCGATCGATCGCTACGATACGACCAAGTTCTCGAACACCGCAGCCGAGCGTCGGGCGCGAGCCACACTTGAGACCACTGCCCGAAACCTTCGCAAGCTCATCGACCTGCGGGAGGGCAAGCATGCCCGCAAGTGAGGCGCTTTTGGCGGCGGTTGCCAAGCTCGACATGATCGAGCTTTGCGGTCGCATCATTTCAAATCCCGAGCGCAATGCGCCCAGGGCGACGGCCGCCGAGGTGTTCGCCCTGGCGAAGGCCACCGAGGGTCTATGGGCGATCGCCCTTGAAGCCAGCCTGCTGGTTAGCGCACTCGAACGGTCGATGGTGCTCGGCGTCCGAGCCGAACGGGTGGACCTGCAGGTGGCCAACTTGCGCGACCTTCTCGCGTTCATGCCCAGCCCGATCCCGACATCAACAGGAGAATGACCATGCAAGCAGCAACTGAAACCCGCGCCACTGGCAAAGTGCTGGTTGGTGACAAGGCCTACATGCCCGACGCCAAGGGCAATCTCGTGCCGGTCGAAATGATCAAGGCGACCGAGATGCTGGAAGACGAAACGGTCCGCACGATCCTCGGCTACGCCACCGATCTTTCCGCGCAGATCGGCCGTTTCAAGGAACACACGTTCAACGACCTCGGCGCGTTCGAAGCGCTGCTCGCCCAGGAGTACGGCGCGACCAAGGGCGGCGCCAAGGGCAACAAGACTTTCATGACCTTCGACGGCATGAAGATGGTCAAGGTGCAGGTCGCCGACACGATCGACTTCGGCGCCCAGCTGCAGATCGCCAAGAGCCTGATCGACGAGTGCCTGACGGAATGGTCAGCCGACAGCCGGCCGGAAATCCGCGCCATCGTCACGCGTGCCTTCAACACGGACAAGGAAGGACAGATCAACCGCGCCGCGATCTTCATGCTGTTGCGGCTCGACATTGCCGACGAGCGCTGGCAACGGGCCATGGCGGCCATCCGCGACGCCATGCGCGTGGTTGGCTCGAAGATCTACGTCCGCTGCTATGAGCGTGACCGCCTCGACGCCGACTGGCGGGCGGTGACGATCGATCTGGCGAAGGCATGACGCCGATGACGCTCTGGATCGAAACCCTTGAGCGCCTTGTCGCGCTCGTCGAAGAGAAGCTGCTCGCCGCCCATCTTGCAACCGGCGATTATAGCCATGCCGACTATGACGGATGGCGCAAGCGCTCCAGCGCTGCCGAGGCCAAGTTGATCGCCTTCTTCACTGACGAGGAAGGCGCCCGGTTCAACAGCAGCACCGAGCACTCGGTCCGGATGGGCGGCATACGCGCCAGCTCGACCACCGGCACGATCGGCGCACTTCAGAACTGGCGCACTGCAGCCCGCAAAAAGATCGGGGCCCACGACGGATTCAACCCGCATGGCAGCGGCCCGGTGCCGATCGAACGAAAGGAGGCCTGAGAGATGGCGACCCAGCTCAGTGAAAAGCAGGCCCACGCGCTTGCTGCAGCCAGTCAGGCCAGCGAAGCCGTCGCCGAGTTGCTTCGATACGCTCGCGAGGGCGAATGGCTGAACTCGGAATTCCATCCTGACGTCGAGCCCCTGGAGAAGCTTTGCGACGCGGCCAAGCTGGCGGCCGAGATCCTTTCCGATGAACCCGATCCAGACGGCGACCGCAACCAGCTCGCGGGCGCACTGGAAAAGTTCCTTTCGGGGTGGGCATGATGGGCGTCCGCAAAGAAACACTCGGCTATGAGAGTCGCACGGCGGCGGTCTTGGCCTATCGCAAAGAGGGCCGTACGCGCGACTGGATCGCCCGGCAGATCGGCGTCGACGTCAAGACGGTCTCGGCCCTGGAATGCTCGGCACGCCGGCATCGTGAGAAGGCGCCCGACTTCGTCCGGCCGAGCTGCGGCTCGTTCCCGATCGGCGTGCGTGAGCGCCTCCGTCCTCACGCCAGGGCGAGAGACATCTCGGTCGACGCGCTGATCAGGCGACTGGTCGAGACGATAGCGCTCGGCAACCTTGTCGACGCCGTGCTCGACGACGCTGAGGAATTGGCGCCATGAGCACCATCTGGCTAAACCCCCAGTACGCCCGCATCCGAGACTATGGTGCGACCGTCAAAGGACCCAAGGCGATCGTGAGGGTCGAAATCGAGGTCAGTGAGCCTGGAGCACTCGGTTTTCTGCTTGAGGAACTGGCTCAGGCAAAAAACGAACTGGCCGCAGCTCGACAGACCCCTTCAAAGAAGGCTGCCAGCCGCTCCGAGCCGCCCGCAATCGAACGGGAGGCGATGCTCTCACTGCCATACTACGGAGGTGCGAAATGAAATCTGGGGACCTTCTCGTAGAACCTCTTAACCATCCCGCTGGTAGCCGCTGGACAGGCCAAAATTTCTCTTGGTGCCTCCAGCTTTTCGTGCCACTCGTCCGGCTGCTTCGCGAAAAAGGCGAAGCCGGGTTTGGAAGCCCGACATGGAGCGTCCTGGTCGGACGGCGCGGGAAGCCGAAAGGCTTGCCGTCTCCATGCGGTCTTCCAACCCGCGTTTGTCCGGCCACCAGGGCGGTCGGAAATCCCGTTCGGGGGGAAATATGTCTGGAAATTGGCAGCCGATTGATCGGCTGGATTCTGCCGTTCTTGCGCTTGAGGGGCTCGTCGACCTGGTCGCGTCTGCCCCTAAGGCTCAAGACGTTCAGCGCGAAAAGCTCTTCATGCTGGTTAGCCTCGTCACCGACGAAATCAAGCACTGCGCTGAGGCACTGCGGCGCGAGCAATGATGGCTTGTTCGGGGTCGCGTCATGAACGCGATCGCCGCCATCCACGTCGCCAATAAACAGCTCGGCCTGGACGAGGACACCGCCCGCGATCTCTACAATCGCGTGACGGGTAAGCGCAGCCTGCGGCAGATGAACGACCGCGAGCTGCAGCTCATCGTAACTGAGCAGCGCCGGCAGGGTTTCAAGCCGGCTGAAAAGGGCCTTCAAGGGCCATTCGCCAAGAAGCTCCAGGCGCTGTGGATCGCCGCCTGGAACCTCGGCATCGTCCGCGAACGGCACGATGCCGCGCTGCTCTCCTTCGTCAAGCGCCAAACCGGCATCGAGCACACCCGGTTCCTGCTCGACGCCGAGGACGCGGCCAAGGCTGTCGACGCGCTGAAAGCCTGGATGACGCGAGAGGCCGGCGTCGACTGGAGCCAAAGCGTCAACACGGCCGAATGGCTCCGGTCTCCAGGTGCACAGATTGCACTTGCCCAATGGCACCGCCTGAGCGTTGCGAAAGCCGTCGACCCGAAGGGCTTCCGCCAGTTCGTCTGGGACACCGCAAAGCCGCTCGACCAGATGGCCGACCGTGACTGGCCGGCGGTCATGAACGCGCTTGGCGAGCAGATCCGGAAGGTGCGCTGATGGTCGCCTATAGCTTCAAGGCGATGTTCGGCCCGCAGGTCTCGGGTCTCACCAAGCGGCACACCGTGCGCGCCGATCGCAAGCGGCATGCCCGACCGGGAGAGCTGGTGCAGCTCTATCAGGGCATGCGGACCCGCAACTGCATCAAACTTGTCGATCCCGACCCGATTTGCGTCCGCGTCCGGCCGATCGCCATCGTCACCACATGGCTGCTGGAGGAGTTCATCGCCTCGATCGTCATTGACGGCCGGTCGCTCCATCGCGACGAAATCGAGGCCTTCGCAGCCGCCGACGGCTTCGGCATCGAGCATGTTGGCGACTGCCGTATGAAGCAGATCGGTCGCGTCGGCTCTGCACGTTGGAATATGGGCGCCTTTTGGAATGCCGAGCATGGCCAGGGTCTGTTCGAAGGCAAGCTGATCGAATGGGAGCCAGCATGAGCATGCGTCGTCGTCACACAGGGCGGGTCAAGATCGACTTCGCCAAGATCGAGACATTGGCGGCCTCGGAACTGGCGGCAAGCGCGCTTGCCGCAGCCAAGGGATGCGACTGGACGCTAACGAAGCACTCCGCCCTCTACCGCTGCCGCAACGGCCTCTACACGCTCTGCCTAATCTGGCATGGGCCGAACCGCGAGACGCTCACCACGACCATGCGCAACCTGCGGCTGGAGGTTGCGTGAGCGACGAGCTGCGATCCGCTGAACTGCTGGGCCTCTTGGGCAAGGATGATTTCCTTCGCCTGGTCGAAGCCTTCGGCGGAACGCGGCTCTACGTGCCGCGATCCGGTGATACGACTGCCATTGCCAAGATGCTCGGCACCGCAGCGGCCAACAGGCTCGGCAACCGCTACTCCGGCACCTATCTTCGAGTGCCTCTTGCACGAGACCATCGCGCGCGGCACTATCGCAGCCTCGGTCACTCAAACGCCGACATCGCCCGGCGCCTCGGGATGACGGAAACCGGCGTGGACAAGCTGTTCAGCCGAATGCCGGCCAAGCCCGCCAAGGGCAGCTGCGACCCGCGCCAAATCGACCTCTTCTCCAGCAACTGACAGACCGCCCGCCATGGCGGGCATGATTGCCGCCTGCCGCCAAAGGCATGGTGTTGCGAAATGGCCGGGGCATCTCCCGGCCGATTTCACAGGCGGGCTCTACGATGACCATCCCCGGCGGCTGGCTGCCAGACGCGACCATTCAGCGGGTGATCCTTCACTGGACGGCCGGCGCCCACAAGGCGACCGATTTCGACCGGAAACACTATCATCTACTGATCGAGGACGACGGCAAGCTGATCCGTGGCATTCCGTCGATCGACCTCAATTCGCTGCCCAGGGCAAAGGCCGGCTATGCCGCGCACACGCTGAACTGCAATACCGGCTCGATCGGCGTCTCAATGTGCGCGATGGCGGGCGCGATCGAGCGGCCGTTTAAAGCCGGTTCGCAGCCCCTTACGAAGGCTCAGTGGGATGCCGCCTCCACGGTCGTCGCTGAACTTTGCCGCCGCTACACAATCCCCGTAGGGCCAAAGACCGTGCTTTCGCATGCGGAAGTCCAGGCCAACCTCGGCATTCAGCAGCGCGGCAAATGGGACATCGCCAAGCTGCCGTTCGATCCCGCTTTCGACACGGCGCGCGAGTGCGGCGACCGCTTCCGGGCCGAGGTGAAAGCGAAACTTTGATGCCGCTTGTCCAGAAGAGCCGCCGTTTCTCGAAAGGCTTGGTCATCGCCAACTGCGCCTTGGCCTGGGCGGCGGTGTTTGCCTCGATCGTCTATGCGCAGGCCGCTTACGTTGCTGCGACGGCGATCGGCCTCATCCTGGCAGTGAGCGGCGCCTACATGGGCATCGGCCATATGGATCTGAGGCAGATCGTCCGCGCCATGGTGGCCGGACAGTCCCCCACATCTTTGTCAGTGACAGACGGCGGCGAGCCAGCCGAGCCGTTCAGCGAGGCGAACGTACAATGATTGATCCGCGCATCTTCTGGTCAAGCTTCGTGGGCTCGGCATCGGGCACCGGGGCGGTGTTCGTCCTGGTGAGCGTGGTTCTGCTTTGGTGGTGGTTGGCGCAATGAGCGGCGCAGCGATCGGCCTCTTCTTGAAGAGATGGGTGCTGCCGGTGCTGACGTTCGGCATCACGCTGCCGGTGTGGTTCTTTCTCGCCGCCGGGATCTGGCTCTGCTTCGACAAAGCCTCGGCCGTGCGCCAGGCGGTCGACAAGGCCGTGACGGAACTCGTGGCCGGTGCCAGGCTAGACGCGCTCAATGCCGAGCTGGTCGAACAGCGTCGGCTGCGCGCCTGGAGCGACGGCAAGGCCGACGAGGCCAGCAAGATGGCGACTGATGAACGGGCGGCCCGCGTCCACCTGGAAACCACGCTCACACTTACCGACACCGAAAAAAGGAAAGCGGAAGATGAACTCGCCGTGCTTCAAGCCCGCGTTGACGGCCTTGTTGATCAGCAGCTGCTTGACAGCCTGCACAACCGATAAGGCCGCCCTGGGCAAAGCCTATGCCGACAAGGCAAAGGCCAGCGTAGTCGTAGAGGCGTTGACGCAAGCCGATCGCGCGGTCGCGGAAGCGCGGCGCATGCCCGACTATCCTTCGGAGTGCCGCCGCCACCACCGCAGCGGCATCAAGCTCGGCGATAAGCTCGGCGTTGCCAACAAGAAGGCTGATATCGCCTTGGGCAATGCCAACGACCAGATCGACGGTTGCGCCGGCTGGTATGACGAGCGCAAGGCCGCGAGGGAGCCGAAATGACGGCCGGCAACGCAGCCATCGACTTGGCCGAGCGGCGCGTCGAGCAGGAGTGTGCCGCCGGCGTCGCTCGCATCCAGGCGGCGATCCGGGAGCAATACGCCGCCGTCGAGGTTTCGCCGTTCTGCGACTGCGGCGAGCGTATCCCGGATGCCCGGCGTCACGCGGTCCCGAACTGCACCAGGTGCATCGACTGCGAAACCTTCATCGAACGACAGAGCCGGAGACGAGCCTGATGGACATTACGCCCTTGATGCCCTGGCTGGTCGCCATCTCCACAATCCTATCGCTGGGAACGACGGTGTTCACCTTGGTGACATCCGGCGCCAAGAAGACGGCTACCGATCTGTCGACGCACAAGAAAGAGACCGGCGAACGCTATGCCGAGCTGGAGAAGACGCTGGACGGCCATGGCGCTCGCATCCAGTCGATCGAAAGCGAAATGAAGCATCTGCCCGATGCGACGGCTTTCATGGATCTGCGGCTCGCGGTGTCCGAGATCAAGGGCGATGCGGGCAAGCAGGCCGAGGTGGTCAATGGCATCGCCCGCACCGTCCACCGCATGGAGAACTTCTTGCTATCAGGATCGAAGAGCGAATGACCGATTTCGACGCCTACCTGACCTACGATGCCCGGCTGGTCATCCTGCGGGAACTGAACAAGCAGACCGACGGTCGCCTCAACGAGGCGCTGCTGACGAAGACGCTCGACACATTCGGTCACAACCGCTCGCGAGAGTGGGTCCGCACGCAACTGCGCAAGCTCGACGAGTTGGGCGCGGTGAAGGTGACTGAGGTCGGCACCTTCATGGTCGCGGCCATCACGCGCGCCGGCGTCGACCATGTGGAACGCCGCGCGATCATCGAAGGCGTGGCCCGACCCTCGCCGGAGGCCTGACATGGCGCGCAAAGGCCGTGGTCAGCTTTCGGCGATCGAGCGCCTGCCCGAGGAGTGCGGCCCGATCATCACGTGGGCGGCCACCGCCCTGCAGGACCGCGATCGTACGCAGAGCGAGATCTACGAGGAATTCTTCCTGAAGATGCAGGCCCTTCAGGCTGAGCACAAAGGCGAGCTGGAATTCGTCATCCCCTCATTCTCGGCGTTCAACCGCTATTCGATAAAGCTGGCGATGATGACGCGCCGGCTGGAAGACACCCGCGAGATCGCTGCCACCATCTCCAAGCGGTTCGATGCGCAAAGCTCTGACGATCTGACGCTGATTGCAGCCGAGGCGATCAAGACGCTGGTGTTCGAGCTGCTGACCGACGCCGGCGAAAGCGGGCTGGCGCCGATCGGCACCATGCAGCTCGCCACGGCGCTGAAGATGGCGACCCAGGCGCAGAGCGTTTCCAGCGATCGCCGGACCAAGGTGGCAAAGGAATTCAAGGCCGATGTCGAGAAGGCCGTCGATACGGTGGCCAAGGCCAAGGGCATGTCGGCTGATACGGCCGAGGCGATCAAGGCGCAGATCCTTGGTGTGAGGGCATCATGACCAAACCGACCGTGACAGTCACATTCTCGGCGTACGACTTCGGCTGTTTGCAAGGCCTGCTCACGCATGAGATCGCCAACGTCGAGCGCCGCATGACCGTTGTCGGCTATCCCGTCGCGCCGGCCGACAAGGAAATGACCGACGCTTACCTCCGCCAGCTCCGTTCAGCGCTGGCAACGGTTGAAGAGGTCTATGACGGGATCGGCTCGACATGAACGACCGTGCCCGGCAGAAGGTCGCCAAAATTGCCTTGCCGCTATCGACTGCGCCGGGCGACAGCGGCACGACCACGGTCATTTTCGACGGCAACGGCATCCCGATCGGCGGCACGACCGGCGACAACCATCCCGCCAACGCCGAGCTTCTGGTTCACACCTTCAACTTCGCCTGGTCGGACAGGTCTGAAGGAGGCCTGCATTGAGCAACACGATCCGCCTCGAGCTGTCGACCGACGAGGCGTCCTGCCTCAACAACGCCTTGCGGCGTGAGATGGAGGCCGCCGAAAGGCAGCGCGGTAAACCGGCCTGGATCGGCGTAGACGAATACATCCGCCGGCTCGACGCCTGCATTCAGAAGGTGACCAAGGCCTTTGAGAAAGCGACTGGCGCATGATCACCGCCACACTCCCAGCTCGGCGCGCCACGCGGGTTTCCGGCGATCGCAACGATGTCGATTTCTGGCGCAACCGATCGAAGACGCTGCCGATCGTCATCCTTGATGGCAAGGTCTGCGACCGGAACATCTGTGAGGCGTTTTCCGGCACCGATGGGTATGGATACGTCCGGGTCGAAGTGCTCGGCGAAAACGGGCTGCCGCTTCTGGCGAACGTCGTGTTGCCTGATGGGGAGATACTCGACCAGGTCATAGCGCGCCGAACAATTCATGGAGCGGTGACCATCATCTGGCCGGAGCCGACCGAATGACCGGCCCGATCTTCAACTATGAAGGCGAGAAGGATTCATGGGCGAAAGTCGTGACATGCCGCGACCTCGCTTCTGATCTTTCGTCGCTTCGCCCCAATATTGGCGGCCAGATCGTTGCGCCGCTGCATCCCTATCAGCGTGACTTGCTTGTCGCCATTCTCACGCGGGAGTCAAACCGTGTTGCGGATGCGCTTGTCGATCTCTTTAACCGGGGCATCTCATGACCGGCCCGATCTCCAAAGAGGAATGGGAAAGGGTTCGCCGCGAGAGCATGGCGAACCTCGACCATGTCATCGAGAGCGTCGGGCTGCCCAAGGTGTTGCTCGGCTACCAGGGCCGCACGGTCTCGCTGCTCGAAAGCACGGCCGTCCGCGTGCTGTTCATCGAGAAGAGCCGGCGCATCGGCGAGACCTGGGCGCTGGCCTCCTATGCTGTGCTGCGCGCCGGCCGCGCCAAGGATGCCGGCGGCATGGACGCCATGTACATCTCCTACTCGCAGGAGATGACGCGGGAGTTCATCGACGCCTGTGCCATGTGGGCTCGGGCGTTCACGCACGCGGCTGTCGCCCAGGAAGAGTTCCTGTTCGACGACACGGACCCGGCACACCCGGAAGAGACGCGGCAGATCAAGGCCTTCCGCATCCAGTTCGCATCCGGCTTTGAGATCCTGGCCTTGTCGTCGGCGCCGCGCACCCTCCGCGGCAAGCAGGGCCTGGTCATCATCGACGAGGCGGCATTCGTCGACAGCCTGAAGGAGCTGCTGAAAGCGGCGCTGGCCAACCTGATGTGGGGCGGCCAGGTCGTCGTCTGTTCGACCCACAACGGCGCCGACAACGAATTCAACGTCCAGGTCCAGGACATCCTCGGCGGCCGATCGAAGTACAGCCATCTCAAGATCGATTTCGACCAGGCGCTGCTGGAAGGGCTTTACGAGCGCATCTGCCTGGTTACCGGCCGCGAATGGTCGCCCGAGGCCGAGGCACAGTGGCGCCAGGACATCATCGACTTCTATGGCGACGGCGCCGACGAGGAGCTCTTCTGCGTTCCGTCCATGGGCTCCGGCGCGTGGCTGACCAGTCCGCTCATCGAAGCGCGCATGACGCTGACGCCCGAAGAGGCGCCGGTCATCCGCATCGATCTGCCGCTCGACTTCCTGCATCGTCCGGAGCTGGAGCGGCGGCATTTGATGGCGCCGCACCTGGACGCGATCAAGAAAGCGGTCGACGGCCTTGACGAAAACCGCCAGCACGCCTTCGGCTACGATCCGGCCCGAAAGGCCGACCCGGCGATCATGTCTCTGCTGTCGATCGACAAGGTGCTGCGCCGCCAGGCGGCGCTCACCGTCGAGTTGCGCAACGTGCCCTTCCAGGAACAGAAGGAAATCGCCACGCTGATGCTGAAGGGATCGCCACGGCTCTGCGGCGCGGCGATCGATGCAACGGGCCTCGGCATGAACTTGGCCGAGGATCTCGGCCGCGCGTTCGGCCTGCACACCGAGAAGACACCGGGCGGCCTTGTCTGGCAGATCACGCTCAGCCAGAACTGGTACAACGAGAATTTCCCGCCCCTTAAAACGGCGTTTGAAGACGCCAATATCGCGTTGACCAGGGACGCCGAGCACGCGGTGGATCTTCGCCTGGTCAAGATCATCCGGGGCATTCCGTCAATTCCGCCCGAGCGCGTCGGCGTGGCCGGCGCCAAGCGGCACGGTGATTTCGCGGTCGCGCTCGTCCTGGCCTACTTCGCCAGCCGCATGCAGTGGCACGAATACGACTATGTGCCGGCAGCGATCGCCAAGAGCCGCTTCGAAGAAAGCTCGGAGGGCGCATGGCGCAATCGGGCCGATGACATCGAGGGCGGCTTCCGCATGGCGTTCGCCCGCCGCAACCGTGGGATTTTCTGATGGCTGAAGAATTCAAAGGGATCATCGACCGCTACGGCCGCCCGATCGCCAAAGCCGCCCTCAAGGTCGAGCAAGCCGCGCCGACCGGCAGTGGCGTACGCCGTCATGACGCTCTTCACCCGGCGGCTGGCCTCACCCCCGGCCGGCTGGCCGGCATCTTGCGGGCGTCGATCGACAACGATCCCGAGAGTTACCTCGCCCTGGCTGAAGACATGGAGGAGCGCGATCCGCACTATGCCGGTGTGCTTGGCGTCCGCAAGCGGCAGGTTTCCGGCCTAGACATCACCGTCGAAGCGGCCGGCGAGGATGCCGCCAGTGTCGAGCATGCCGACCTGGTGCGTGAAGTCATCGAGCGAGACGGCTTCGAGGACGAGCTGTTCGACATCCAAGATGCGGTCGGCAAGGGCTTCTCCTGCACCGAGATCCTGTGGGACACCTCGGAAAGCATGTGGTACCCGAAACGGCTCGCGTGGCGCGACCCGCGGTGGTTTGTCTTCGACCAGGTCGACGGGGAAACGCCACTGCTGCGCGACGCGGGCCAGAACGTCCCGCTCAACCCGTATCAGTGGATCTACCACTCGGCGAAGGTCAAATCCGGCCTGCCGATCCGGGGCGGCATTGCCCGCGCTGTCGCCTGGACGTTTTTGTTCAAGAGCTTCACCATCAAGGATTGGGCGATCTTCTGCGAGGCCTATGGCCAGCCGCTCCGGCTCGGCAAATACGATGCCGGCGCGTCCGAGAAGGACAAGCAAATCCTGCTCGAGGCGGTGAGCAACATCGGCGTCGACTATGCCGCCATAGTCCCGGCGTCGATGGCGGTCGAGTTCATCAAGGCCGATATTTCGGGGTCGCATGGACTCTATAAGGAGCGCGCCGACTGGCTCGACCAGCAAACGTCCAAGGTCGTGCTCGGCCAGACAGCGACCACGGACGCGATCGCGGGCGGCCACGCGGTCGGCAAGACCCATGATGGGGTGCGGGAGGATATCGAGAAGGCCGACGCCCGCCAACTCGCCGGCACGCTTAATCGGGACCTCGTGCGCCCGCTCGTCGATCTGAACCACGGCCCGCAGAAGAAGTATCCGAGGATCTTGATCGGGCGGCCGGAGCAGATTGACATCACCGCCCTGGTCAACAACGTGGCCAAGCTCGTCCCGCTCGGCCTGAAGGTCGGCATGTCGACGATGCGCGATCGCATCGGCATTCCGGACCCGGCTGATGACGAGGAGCTGCTCGGCGCTCCCAAGGAGCCGCCGCCGGTCGACCCGCCCGAAGACCGGCCATTGCCGAAACCCGGCAAGACCGAACAGACGGTCCACTCCACCGCGGGCACCGGCAACCGTGACGCGATCGAGCGCTCGACCGACGCCATGCTGACCGATTGGGAGCCGCTGGTCTCGCCGATCGTCGCCGGCCTCGACGCCGAGATCGCGGCCGCCAGCTCCGTTGCCGATGTGAAGGCGCTGCTGTCCAAGCGCTTCGCCGGGCTTGACGCCGCCGCGTTGACCGAGCTGCTCGCCCGATCGGCCTTTGCAGCCCAGCTCGCAGGCCAAGTTGACGACACGCTCTGAAAGGAACTCCGATGGTCTATTTTTCCGCGCTCTGTTCGTTCCTCGCCCTGCTTGGCTTTTTCATCAACTCCAAACGCCGAAATGGGCACGGCATGGCATACAGCGCCGCCATGATCGTGATCTGGATGCTCGCGGCGCTATGGTGGTCGGGCAGGATCGGTTGAGCCTGTGGCCGCCGATCTGAAGCCACTCCCGCCAGTCGACGCAATCGCGGCGCTGTTTGCGCGCGGCCAGAGGCTCGATCCCGAATTCTCCTGGCTCGACACATGGCAGGACGTGCATGCCCGCAGCTTCACGGTAGCGAAGTCGGCGGGCTTCGACATCCTGGACGAAATCTATAAGGCGCTGCTGGTCGCGCTGTCCGAGGGCAAGACCTTCCGCCAGTTCGCGGCCGAACTGACGCCGCTGCTTCAGACAAAGGGTTGGTGGGGTCAGCAGCCGGCCTTCGATCCGCTCTCCGGCGAAACCCGCTGGTCGCAGCTCGGCAGCGTCAGGCGCCTCACGACGATCTTCGATGTGAACATGCGCGTGAGCTATGCCGCCGGCCACTGGTCATCCTTCGAACGCAACAAGGCCACGCGGCCGTTCCTCCGCTATGTCCATCTGGAAGGCCAGGAGCATCCGCGCCCTCTTCATGCGCTCTGGCACAACACGGTGCTGCCGGTCGACCATCCCTGGTGGAACACCCATGCATGCCCGAACGGCTGGAACTGTCATTGCACTCTGCAGAGCCTCTCGCAGCGCGACATCGATCGGTTGCAGCGTGAGGGCGAGGTTCTGAAATTCGAGCCGGTATCCGGCACGATGCGCAAGTTCGTCAACAACCGCACCGGCGAGGTCACGACCGTTCCGGATGGCATCGATCCGGGCTGGGCTTACAATCCCGGAAAGGCCGGCTACCTGTCTGTCGTCGAGCAGGATCTGGCGCGAAAGTCCGGGGCGTCCGACTGGCTCCCACCTCCATCCTGACCGTCCCCACAGGATCGCCGCACAGCCGCACAGGAGGCCAGTGGGGCGTGGCACTGGTGCGCGAAGCGCCGTTTGGCGCTGTAGACCCGTTCAAAACCGATTTTAGGGGCTATCTGACCCCTGAACGAGGTGATCGTAACGCAGCCTTGCCGGTTGCCCCTCGCTCGGCTACCGTTGCCTTGCGAATTCGGCGGCAGACCTGCCACCATCGGTCCCGCCAGTTCGCTCTCCCAAGGTTAGACCACCGCCCGCCATGGCGGGCATGATTTGAAGGCGTCTGCCGGGCCAATGTCCGGCGATGCAAAACGCACTTGCCGCACTTCTTTCGGCCGCCCTGGTCGCTTCGCATTCCACGGCCCTGACGCCGGCGGATGCGAATGGTTCGTGGGTGCAGCTGACGCCGGCCGGGACTTTTTCCGGGCGCACCGGCCAGGGTCCGTGGGTGACCGGCGACAAGGCGTCGATGGAAACCATCGTCGCCAACACCCAGCGCTACGCCGGCTCGACCGACCTCGTCATCGACTATGACCACCAGGCTGTCTTTGGCGCCGTGCCGGGTGTTGGCGGAACAGCGAAAGCCGCCGGCTGGATCAAGGAGCTGCAGGCGCGCGACGACGGCATTTGGGGCCGCGTCGAATGGACTGCGGCAGCGGCCACCGCGATCAAGGCCAGTGAGTACCGGTACCTGTCGCCCGTCTTCTTCCACGACAAGACCACCGGCCGCGTGCTCGCCATCCGCATGGCCGGCCTGACCAACACGCCGAACCTCGACCTGGTCGCGGTCGCGGCGAGTGCCCTTTTTCCCCTCAACAACCCAACCGGAGACAGCATGGAAAAAATCCTTGCAGCCCTTGGCCTTGCCAAAGGCACGACCGAAGACAGCGTCGTCGCTGCCATTAACACCATGCAGACCAGCAGCAAGGCGATCGCCAAGGCCGCCGGTCTAGCCGAGACGGCCAATCAGGCCGAGATCCTGACGGCGGTCAATTCCATCGTCTCTGATCGGACGAAGCTCGCCGCCGCCGCTGGCCTGGCGGCCGACGCCAAGCCCGACGACATCGTCACGGCGGTCCAGTCGGCGATCGCCGGCAAGGTGGACCCGACCAAGTTCGTTCCGATCGCGATGGTCACCGAACTCCAGGGTGACCTGAAGAAGCTGCGCGAGGATCTGACCGCCGACAAGGCGACCGAGGCAGTCAACAGCGCGATCGAGGCCGGCAAGATCGCGCCGGCTCAGAAGGAATGGGCGCTCGGCTACGCCAAGGCCGATCTCAAGGCCTTCGACACCTTCGTCGGCAACGCGCCGGTGATGACAGCCTCGCAGATCCGCACGTCCAAGAAGCCGGACGGCGACGCAGGCCTGTCGGATGCCGACATCGCCGTCTGCAACGCCATGGGCCTCGATCCGAAGAAATTCGCCGAGACCCTCAAGCTCAATAAGGAAACCGTCTGATGGTCGCGTCCAAGGATCTCGAAATCCCGGCTCGCTCCGGCGACCGTTTCGGTTACCCGGTCAATGCCGCCACCCGCATCTATCGCAAGACGCTGGTCGCGCTCCTTGCGACGGGCATGGCGGTCCCGGCCGGCACCGCCAACGCCGTCTCGATCGTCGGCCTCGCTGAAGGCAACGTCGACAACCGCGACGGGGCTGCCGGCGATCTGAATGTCGAGGCGCTTCGCGGCTGCTTCGGCTTCATCTTCGCCGCCGACGAGGTCGATATCGGCCGACCGGTCTATGCGGTCGACGATGAGACGCTGAGCTTTGACGGCTCCGGCGGTCGGCTCCTGGTCGGCACGGTTGCCGGCATCAGCGACGGCCGCACTTGGATCGACATTCCGGTAGCGGAAAAGGTGCTGATCCCTCTGGCCACCCGCATCGCGACGCTGGTCGGCGCCGGCGTCACCAGGACGGTCGCTTCGGTCAAGGGCCGCATCACCCGTCTGCGCAGTGTCATCGACGGCGTGCTGACCACCGGCGACGCCACGATCACCTGCGCCATCAACGGCGTGCCGGTGACCACCGGCGTCATCACCATCACCCAGGCCGGCTCGGCCGCTGGCGATGTCGACACGGCGGTTCCGACCGCCCTGAACTCGGTCAATCCCGGCGACGTGATCAGCTTCACGGTCGGCGGCACCAACGCAACCGCAACTCCGGCGACCGTCGTCGCCGAAATCGCGCAGTAGGAGAAAAGCTTCAGATGGACATTAATGCTTCCACGCTGCGCAGCGTCTACACGGGGCTCAGCACCGCGTTCAACGCGCGGCTCGAAACCACCACGACCCTCTACAAGACGGTCGCCATGGACGTGCCTTCGAGCACGGCTATGAACGAGTATCCGCGCATGGACGATCTGCCGGGCATCCGCGAATGGGTCGGCGATCGCCTCGTCCACGATCTGTCGGCACAGACCTACATCGTCCGCAACAAGGAGTTCGAGGGCACGATCGGCGTCAAGCGCTCATCGATCGAGGATGACCAGTTCGGCTTCTACACGACCATCGCCAGCCAGATGGGCCAGGATGCGGCCGAATTTCCTGACCAGCTCGTCTGGCCACTCTGGAAGGCGGGCGACGCCACCCTTTGCTACGATGGCCAGAACTTCTTCGACACCGACCATCCCGGCTTCGACGAGAACGGTGCGGAGACCTCGGTCTCGAACTTCACCGCCGGTGCCGGCCCAGCCTGGTACCTGGTCGACGACACCCGGGTGATCAAGCCGATGGTGTTCCAGAAGCGCAAGGCCTTCAGGCTTGTGCCGATGGACCGCGAGACCGACACCAACGTCTTCATGAAGGGTCAGTTCATGTATGGCGTCGACGGCCGCTGCAATGCTGGCTTCGGCCTGTGGCAGCTCGCCCACATGTCCAAGGCAACCCTGACCCCCGCCAACTTCCAGGCGGCGCGAGAGGCCATGGCAGCGATCCGCAAGAAGAACGGCCAGGTCATCAACATCAATCCGACCAAGCTGATCGTCCCGCCCTCGCTCGAAGCCGATGCCAAGCAGATCGTCGAAACCATGCTGATCAACGGCGGCGACAGCAACATCTGGTTCAAGGCGGCGGAAGTCGTGAAGGTCCCGCTGCTCGGCTGATCGAAGCCGATCGCACCTTTGGCCTGCCGGCACCGCCCAACGGGTGCCGGCGGGTTTTTCGGAAGCAGCCGAGCCCGGCTCCTTCCGCAAGACCCTAAAGAGGAAATCCGATGAAGCTTTTCCGCCCTCTTCTACTCGCCTGTCTCGCCTTCGCATCCGTCAGCGCTCTGTGGATCGTGCCGTCGATAGCGGAGAGCCAGTCGGCTGCCGTCTACACCGCGTCGACCGCCGACGACATGCTGACGGCCGTCGTCGTCGCCGGTGTCATGAGGATCGCCGTGCTCGCCCTCGCGCTGCTCGCCGTCACGCTCCTGGTGATCGCCCTCGTTGCCGCTGCCGACAGATGGTGGAGCCGCCGCCGCGCCGATCGGCGTCTCGTCTTCCATGACCCGTGGCGCCTGTCCGAACCGTATCGACGAACGCCCGGCTGACCGCCTGCCCGAATTCGCACCGCCGGCTTCGGCCGGCGGGTTTTCGAAAAGCAGCCGCGAAGGCTCCTTTTCAAAGACCCGGAAACGAGGATTGAACGATGGCGAAAGCCCCGAGAACCCGCAATGCGAAGTCAGTAGTCGCGGATCAGAATGTCGCGGCCAATGCTTCGCCTGAAGCCGGCGCCACCGTGTTGGCACCGGCCGCTCCGTCGCTGGGGGCAGCGACGGAGAACAGCTTCACCGATAAACCCCCGGAGAGTGAGGGCCAGGGCGGAGCCGGCAATGCGGCCGGCTCCGCCGAGTCGCTCACCCTGGAGGACTTGGACAAGCGCCTCGGCACGGCAGAGAACGAGTTCCGCTCCAAGTTCCCGCGCCTGGCCGCCGTGATCGACGCCTGGCAGGCAGCCAATGCCGACGGAGATGTGCCGAGCGGCGTTCGCATCCGGTCGAAGGTCGACGGGTTCCGCCGTGCCGGCATCGCCCACTCCAAGGCGCCGGTCGAGCACCGCATGGAAGCGTTCAAAGGCCCCGAGCAGCTGGAGGCCCTTTTCGCCGAGCCGAACCTCACAATCGAACTTTTCTAACGAGCAACTAGGGAAACGCAAACATGACGACGACGGTCAAAGTCCACGTGAACGGCAACTACCGGGCGGCGGTGCAACACATCGTCGACGGCAAGCCGAATGGCGAGCCGGTTCAGGTCAATCCTCAGGAGGAGAAGTACTTCACGCTCTATCATGGCAAGGCAAACAGCTTTGACGTGACCGAGGAATATCTCGGCGAAAAGGTCGCGGAGTAGCCGCCGCCTTATGACCTACGCCGTCAAACAGGACCTGGTCGACCGCTTCGGTGCCACCGAGCTGATCCAGCTCACGGACCGGACCAACATGCCGCCATCGACAATCGACGATGTCGTGGTCGGCCGGGCCCTCGCCGACGCCGACGGCGTCATCGACGGCTATATCGGCAAGCAGTTCAAGTTGCCGCTTAGCGTCGTGCCTCCGGTCCTGGTCAAGGTCGCTGCGGATCTCGCGCGCTACTATCTGCATGGCGAGGCGGCCGACAAGGACAGTATCGTCTCGCGCAACTTCGCCGCCGCGATCTCCTGGCTGAAGGACGTTTCGAAGGGTCTCGTCCTGATCGAGGAGGAGGGCGAGACCCCCGAACAGGCCGGCGGCGGCGCCATCAAGACCAGTGCGCCGAACCGCGTCTTCACCCGCGACAAGCTGCGGGGCTTCTGATGGCGACCGAAGGCATCCAGATCCGCCTCGTCGACCAGGCCGTGCTGGCGACACTCGATCGCATCGAGCGCCTGGCCGAACATCCCAGGACGATCATGTCGGCGATCGCCGCATACCTGGTCACCTCGACCCAGCGGCATTTCGAGCGCGAGACCGGCCCGGCCGGTAAGTGGCAGCGGCTCAGCCCGCGCACGGCCGCCAAGCGCATCGGGCGCGGCCAGCGCGGCTACGGCCACATGCTGCGCGTCACCAACCGGCTCTACAGCTCGATCACCGGCGAAGCGACCGACACTGAAGCGGCGGTCGGGACCAACCTGATTTACGCCGCCATCCAGCAGCTCGGCGGCGCGGTGAAGATCCCGGCGCGCGAGCAGGATCTCCACTTCGGCAAAACCAATCGCGGCCGGCGCTTCGTCAAGGCCTCACGCAAACGCAAGGAAACTGTCCGGGTCTCGATCGGCGCGCACAGCATCACCATTCCGGCGCGACCGTACCTCTATGTCGACGAGGATGACCAGGCCGAGATCCTGCGCATCGCCGAGGATACGTTCCGGGCCGAGGCCGACAGCCAGTCGGGCCCGCAGCCATGACGCTCTCGTCCGAATTCCAGCAGCGCCTGCGCGATATCGACCCGCCGCTCTTCCGGCTGGTTGCAGGCGCCGCCGCCTGGGCTTCGCTCAACGGCGAACCGAAGACGACGCCGGCCGCGTTCGTCCTGGTCGAGGAAGAGCACAGCGGTGAAAACGAGCGCATGACGGGCAACGTGCTGCAGCGCACCGAGGCTGATGTCGCCGTCATCATCGTCACCCGCAACGTCTCCGATGGCACCGGCGGGGCCGCTGCCGACGACATCGAAATCCTCAAGGACGCGGTACGCGGCGCCTTGATCGGTTTCGAACCGACCAGCGTCAACAATGCCGACGTTGTCGAGCACATCTCGTCGAACCTTCTCAAAGCCAAGAACGGCCACGTCTGGCAGCGCGAGCTGTTCGGCGCTGGCTACTACCTCGTGGAGAAAACCTGACATGGCCAAGATCGAAACGCCGATCGCCGGCGGCGCCTACATCCGGAACAAGGACGGCAGCCTGGAACGGGTCGAGGGCACCGAGCCCGCGCCGCCGCCCGGCACCGTGCCTGAAGCCGCCCAGCCGGCCGGCACCGAGGAGCAATCCTCGATCGAGCCCAGCACGTCCAAGAAGGGGAAATAGAGCATGATCCGCCGTTGGAAAAAGCTTTCCGCGCTTATCAAATTGGACGCCACTTACGGCGTCGACGCCGTGCCGACCGGAGCCGCCAACTATATCCAACTCAGCGACGCGGCCTTCACCCCGCTAGCCGGTGACGAGGAGGCGCGCAATCTGATGCAGCCATTCCTCGGACATCAGGGCGTCTTGCTGACCGGCGACTATGGCCAGTTCAACTTCTCGGTCGAGATCGCCGGGGCCGGCGCGCTCGGCACGGCGCCGGCCTATGGCCCGCTGCTGCGCTCCTGCGGCTTTGCCCAGGTGATCTCGGCCGGCGTGGACGTCCAGTATGATCTGATCCACGACGCCTTCGAGAGCAGCGGGCTCTACTACAACTCCGACGGGGTCAAGCATGTGCTCCTCGGCATGCGCGGCAGCGTCTCGCTCGGCTTCACGCCTAAACGCATCCCGCGCTTCCAATTCTCGATGAAAGGCCTCCTAGGCACGATCACCGACGAAGCCTTGCCCGTCGTCACCAAGACGATGTGGATCGACCCGGTGGTGGTCTCCAAAGCCAACACCGTGATGGCGCTGCATGGCTGGACCGCGATCGCCGAGAGCCTCAACATTGACACCGGCTCACAGGTCGTGCCGCGCCACCTGATCGGCGAGGAGAGCATCGAGATCACCGACCGTTCAGTGACCGGCACCGCCGTCGTCAAGGCGCAGTCGCTTGCGACAAAGGATTGGTTCGCGATCGCACGAGCCCACACCAAGGGGGCGCTGGCGCTGACCCATGGCACGGTCGCCGGTAACACGGTGGCGATCGACAGCGACGCCGTCCAGATCGGCCGGCCCTCCGAGGGCCAGAGCGACAACATCCGCAACTATTCGCTGCCGCTGATGCTGACCAGCCTCGGCACTAAAGAGCTGAAGATCACCGTCAAATAGGGGCGGCTTCAACGCCCTTTAAACCGCCGTTCAAACCCGCAGGAAGTGCCCCATGAAATTCGTTCTCACCAAGGAATATCGCTACTGGTGGCCGGTCAAGATCGAGCGTCCCGACCCGGTCAATCCAGGCAAGTGGCAGGTCCAGAGCTACATGCATGAGTTCGTCGGCGTCAGCGAGGACGAGGCGAAGGCGCTCAACAAGGAAATCGAGGCGCTGTCGACGGCAGAAGACAAGCGGGCGCACGAGCACGACCTGCTCATCAAAGCCAGCCGCAACTGGCGCGACGTCATCGACGACGACAAGAACCCGGTCGAATTCAGCGAGGAGCTGCTGCGCCAGGCGCTCCAGGACACCTGGTACCGGGTCGGTCTCTACAACGCCTACGCCAGTTCGCTCGCCAGCCCTGCGGCCCGAAAGGGAAACTGAAAGAGGCCGCGCGCGCCTGGGCGCTGGCACGGGAAGGCTTGACCGACCCGACACGCCCTTCGCGGCCCGACGAACAGGCGCGGCAGGATGCCGAGGCGTTGGGCGTCCCGCCCGAGAACCTGCCCGGTGATGCAGACGACGACGAAGAGAGCGAAGTGTTCAAGGTTTGGGACATCAACATGCCGTCCATGCTGCTGTTTCTCGGCTGCGAGACGCAATGGCGCGTCGTCGCGCGCGGCATGTCCGGCCTCTTGTATTGGCTCGGCATCGACTATGCCGCTGCCGCTGTCTTGCTGAAGGCGCGGACGAAGCGGGAAAAACGGCGTTATCCGGCCGCCCAGCTGCTCGATGATCTGCGCGACATGGAGATCGAAGCGCGCGCCATCATGAACGAGGTGCGCGAGTGAGCCTCAATCTCGCCCTCGTCATCAGCGGCAACGCCGCCGGCGCAAAGGCGGCGGCCGAGGAAACCACGACGGCGGTGCGGCAGATTGGCGTTACTGCCAGCCAATCCGCCGCCGTTCTGGCTGCGGCGAATGACGAAGCCGTCGCCACTTCCCGTCGTGTGACGGAAGCGCTCACAGGCCAGGACGCGGCACTGCGTGCGCGCGGCACCGCCGCTGCAGCCAGCCTGAACTCGGTGGCAGGCGCAGCTCGGCTGACCTCTTCGCAGCTGCTCAACCTGTCCCGGCAAGGCAACGATGTCGTGACGATGTTTGCGCTTGGCGCCCCGGCTATGCAGATTTTCGCATCGCAGGCCGGCCAGATTTACGATGTCTTGGAAAGCGGCCCGAAAGGGTTGCGCGGTTCGCTCACCGCGATCAGGGCATCGCTGGCGGCGGCGGCCGCGTCCTTCGTTGGTTTTGTCGGTCCTTTGGGGCTGATGGCGTTGGGGGTTGCCGGCGTCGGGGCCGCGTTTGTCGCCTATGACGCCGTCACGCGTGAAAAAACCAAGTCGACGGATGACCTGCTCAAGGCCCACAAGGCTGCGATTGAAGCACTGCGCGATGTGTGGGGCCAGGCGGCCGATGCAAAGAGCCGTTATGGCCGCGAGAGCATAGGCTCTGCCGCTTTTGGCGTCGAAAGCAGCATCACGGACCTGACCAAGCGGCTGCGCGAAGCCAATGCGCCGACGACGTTCGGAAAGGGCGCGATCAGCGAGGCGATCCTCGGGGCCGTCGAGGACAACCGCGACCTGGTGGGCATGAGTGTGTGGGAGTTCCGTGGAACATCCCTCTTCAAGGCCCTGCAGATGGACTTCGAGGCGTTGCAGGCCACTACGATCAAAGGTGAGCCCGATGTCCTGAGAGTCATCCGCAACCTGGAAGGGATTGGCCAAGCGTCCGACAACGCCGGAATTAGGGCTATCGTCACCGATGCTGTCGCAGCTCTTCAACCGTTTCGGGATCTCGCAACCGCGATCGAGGATGCGCGGCGAAAGCTTGATGCGCTGTCAAAGGACGTAGGCACGCGCGGCCTTCCCGGCTTTCTGCTTTCCCAAGGCACCACGAACCGGCAAGACGCCGGCAATCTCGCGCTCTTTGAAAGTCAGCAGGCCGTAGCCGGCGCAAGGTCGCAAGCGGCCTTCGACGCCGAGATCCAGGCCTTGCGCGCTCGCTCCCCTGAGGAACGCGCGGCGGCCGCCAGATCCCAGGCGTCATCGACCTACAACGACAGTGAAAGCGCCGCCGATCGCCGGCAGCGTATTGAACTGGCGGGCACCAGGGCGCTCATCACCGCCCAGCACACGCTCGACGAAGCGCAGAAGGAGCGTCTCCGCTCGCTCGACCAGACGCTGGCGTCGCAGCAGCTCGACATCAGCCTGATTGGCAAGACGGCCGGCGAGACCGCCCGGCTTAGGATGGAGTTCGAGCTGACCTCGCAGGTCCGCGCCGAAGCAGCCCGCAACAATGTCGCCGTCGACGAGGCCGAGATCCAGCGCATCCGGGAAAAGGCGGCCGAGTATGGCAGAGTGGCCGAGGCGGCAGCCCGCGCCAATCTGGGCAGGGATCTGCAATTCGAGCGCGACCAGCTCGGCCGCTCGCCGATCGAGGCCACGGTTGCCGATCGCCTGAAAAGCGCCGGCCTTGAGGTCGACCTCAATTCCGAGGCGGCGGCCGCCATCCGCGTCAACGAGCTGCTCAAGCAGCAGAAGGATATCTGGGAAGACATCCGCGACACCGGCGTCGACGCGATCGGCAGCATCGTCGACAGCGCGCTCGGTGGCTTTTCCGATATCGAGGATCTCGGCAAGACCCTGACTTCCGACCTGTTGAAGCAGTTCACCGAACTGGCCATCAAAAACCCCTTGGCCAATGCGCTCTACGACAAGGGCCTGCCGACGCTCGACGGGATCGGCGGCATCGGTGGTTTCATAAAGACCCTTCTCGGCGGTGGCGCGCCCGAGGCCGCGGGCGGCCAGGCCCTCGCCACGGCGGACATCACGGCTGGCGTTGTCAATGTGAATGGCGCCCTCGGCCTGGGCGGCAGCGAGGGCGGGCCGCTCGGTGCCATTACACGCCTGCTCTCGGGCGCCAACGACAACAGCGCTGGGGGCGCGGCGCAAACTTCGGCCGGAGGTGTCGGCGGGCAGATCTGGAACTACTTCGCCGGCAAAGGCCTGAAGAGCCACCAGATCGCCGGCATCCTCGGCAATCTCACCGCCGAGAGCGGCCTCAACCCCAACGCCGTCAACCCGAACGGTGGCGCCACCGGCCTGCCGCAATGGCTGGGTTCCCGGCTTACCGGCCTTCTGTCCGACAATGGTGGCAAGGTGCCCGGCGTCAGCGGCCAGCTCGACTATATCTGGAAGGAGCTGCAGGGTTCGGAGAACGGTGTGCTGAAGCGCCTCCTGGCTTCGACCGATGTTCGGTCGGCCACCGGCGCATTCGCCGGCTTCGAACGGGCCGAGGGCTGGTCGCAGGCCAATCCGGAAAACATCGCGCTCTGGCAAAGGCGGCTCACCGCCTCGCAGGATGCGCTCGCCAGGTTCCAGGGCACGGCCACCGCCGCCACGAGGGACCTCGGCACCTTCGGCGGCGGCCTCGGCCAGCTCGGCAATGCGCTCAGCCAGTTTCCAGCCGCGCCCGCCGGAGCCGGTGGTGGCGGCCTTTTGAGCTGGCTTGCCGGGCTGTTCGGCGGCGGCGCCTCCTTGTCCCCGAACGCCTGGGCGGCGATCCAGTCGGGTACTGGCGGCCTCTACGACGTGGGCGGCGCTACCGGCGGCAGCGACCCGCGCAAGGTCGCCGGCCTCGTCCATGAACAAGAGTACGTCATGGATGCGCCGGTGGTCCGCGCGCTGGGCGTGCCGTTCCTGGACAATCTGCGGCGGACAGCAAAGTCCGGCCGTGGCTACTACGAGGGCGGCTACGCCATGCCCGGCGGCGGCAGCTCCGGCTCCTCCTCGAACGGCGGATGGTCGTCGCAGCAAAGCCAGCCGACGCGCATCGAACGGCACTACCACAATTACGCCGGCGTCAGCGTGCGCGAGGAGGAAAGCGACGATGGCAAGGGTGGCCGCCGCGAGGACATTATCATTGAGGAGAAACTGACGGCCGCCGCCAATCGTCCAGGCAGCTCGTTCAATAAGACGCTCAGCGGGCGCGGCGCCAGGCAGCCGGTGAAACGCCGATGACACTGGCCTGGTATCCCCCCGAGCTGCCACGACCGGAACGCGCGCCCTACCAGGTGACGCGCGGCGATGGTCGCACTCGCAGGGCGGAAGATGCCGGGCCGCCGAATGTGCGGCGTCGCTTCTCAGCCGTCGCCACCACAGTCGCGTTCTCGACGATCCTGACCAGGGCACAGCTCGCCCGCTTCGACCGCTTCTTTGACGAGGAGATCAAGCAAGGCACGTTGCCGTTTCTGATGCCGGCGCCGGATACAGACGGCCTGCCTCTACTCACCGAAGACGGCACGCCGCTGCTGACCGACGGAGGCGTGCCGATCCTGATCGCCGAGACGTGGCTCTGCCTTATCGGCCAGCAGATGCCGGCACGCGCGCCGAGCTCGCCAGGCAGCATCCAGTGGCGGGTCTCTTTCGACATTGCGGTGATGCCATGAGGCGCGTCTCGCTCAACGCCCGTCTCGCCATCGACCAAGTCGCCACCGACGAGCTGGAGGTGGTGCTGGTTATGATCGAGCATCCGCTGCTCGATGCGCCGGTGCGGCTTTCGTCCGATAATGCCGACCGGATCTCGGTTGAGCCGCTGATGTACGGCACCCGCTCGACCTGGCGCACCGCCGACGGCTCGCCGTTCCTGTTCATCATGCTCGATGCGCTCGTCCCCGATGAAGAGGACGACGCGCCGGCACAGGCGTCGCTTGTGCTCGAAATCCTTGACAGCGGCATCGCCGATATCCTGACGTCGACCACCGTGCAGGCGACGTGCCACATGGCGATCGTGCTGGCGTCGAGCCCAGACACCGTTGAGGCCGAATGGATCGGCCTGCTGATGACCGGGGCGGAGGGCGACAGTGGCCAGGTCAGCCTCAAATTCTCAATGGAGCCGATCACCGAAGAACCCTATCCAGCCGACCGCATGACCAAGGAACGGTTTCCGGGGCTGCACAGATGAGCTTGATGGCAGCCCAGGGCGATCTCCGCTGGACGCAAGCCTTCATCGGCGTGCCTTTTGCCGACAAGGGCCGGGACTGGACCGGCTGCGATTGTTGGGGCTTCGTGCGCCTGGTCCACGCCGACCATGCCGGCAATGACCTGCCGTCCTATGCAGGCCTTTATCCCAGCTCGGCCGAGCAGCGCGAAGTTGCCGCCATCGTCGCCCGCGAAGCCCAATCGCCGCTCTGGCTGAAGGTGGATGCGCCGCAGCCGCTCGACATCCTCTGGTTTCGGCGCGGCCGCCTCGACGCCCATTGCGGGCTCTTCCTGCGGCCAGGCCTGATGATGCACATGGTCGAGCAGGACTGCTCGAAGATCGAGCGTTTCGACGACGGCTCTCCGTGGGCGGGAAAGCTCACCGGCATGTACCGCTGGAGGGGAGCATGAGCGTCCATGTCACGGCCGCACCCATCGCATTCCAGCCCGACCGCGCCCGCATCGAGCTGACTCTGCCGGCTGGCATGACGATTGCCGAGATGGTGGCACTGGCCCTGCCTGGCGCCAGCGACCCTGTGCTGGAGCGCACCCGCGTGGCGCTGGTCAAGGGTGACGGCATGCAAGTCGTTCCGCGCCCGCTGTGGCACTGCGCGCGGCCGCATGCCGGCGTTCATGTGGTCATCCGCGTTATCCCCGGAGGCAGCGGGCTCAGATCAGTGCTACAGATTATCGTAGCGGTCGCTGCCGTCGCGATTGCCGGCTTCTTTTTCCCTCCCGGCGCTACTCTGCTGGGCTCGGAACTGCTGGCTACGGTGACGAAGACCGCGCTAACCGTTGGCCTGACCGCGCTCGGCGGGCTGCTGATCAACGCGCTTCTGCCGCTGCCCAGCCCTGAGAAACAGGAAAAGCCGGCCTTCGCCATTGCCGGCTGGCAGAATCAGTTCACGCCCGACGCGCCGGTGCCCATGATCATGGGCACGCACCGCTATGCGCCGCCGTTCGGAGCGATGTCCTATATCGAGGTGGTCGGCGATTGGCTCTACAGCCGCGCCGTCTTGCTGCACGGCTATGGGCCGCTGGAAATCAGCGAAGAGAAGCTCGGCGACACGCTGCTGACCAAATTCGACGAGGTCGAGATCGAGACGCGCTACGGCTATACCGATGACGCTCCGCTCACGCTCTACACCAGCCAAGTCATCGAGGAGCGCATCGGCACCGATCTGGAGCGGCCGTTGCAGCACGACGACACTGGCAAGATCATCAAGGGTGAGCCATCCGAACCCAAACCGGTCAGCCGCTTTACCGCCCGGGACACCGCCTGGTCGATTTCGATCCTGTCGTTTCCCGCCGGCCTGATGAAGATCGAGGAGGAAGACGGCGACGAGAAATCCTGGGAGGTCGTGCTCAAGCGGCGCTACCGGCTGGTCGGCACCGACGCATGGACCGACCTGCCGGACCTCACCATCCGCGCCAAGAGAAAAGTCGGCTTCTACCGGGCCGACCGCATCGATTACCCCGTGCGCGGCGCCTACGAGATCGAATATGAGCGGCTGACGCAATCCGAGGCTGAGCCGGGAAACGGATCGCAATTCCTCATGACCTGCACGTGGGTTGTGCTGCAGAGCTTCCGGCCGGAATACCCGTTCAACTTCAGGAAGCCGGTGGCGCTGAGCGCGCTCCGGATCAAGGCGACAGCCCAGCTCAACGGCACGCTCGACACTTTCAACACAATCGACAAGCGCATCGCACCGGACTGGGATGCCGGCAGCGAGACCTGGATTGCGAGGACGACCAAGAACCCGGCCTCCCTGGCGCTGTTTGTATTGCGCGGGCCGGGCCTCTACCGGCCTGTTTCCGACGATGGCATAGACTTCGAGGCGTTCAAGGACTGGCACGATTTCTGTGTGGCCAAAAGCCTGGAATACAACCGCATCCACGATTTCGAAGCGACGCTCGGCCAGACGTTGGCGGCGATCGGCGCCGCCGGCCGCGCCGTCGTCAAATGGAATGGCCGCAAATGGACCGTCGTCATCGACCGGCCGCGTGAGCTTGTCGTCGACCACGTCAATCCAAGGAACTCTTCAGATTTCCGCTGGTCGCCCTCCTACTTCGAGCCGCCGCATGCACTGCGCGTGCCGTTCATCGACGAGACCAACGGATATCAGCAGGCCGAGCGCCTGGTGCCGTGGCCCGGCCATGTCGGCCCGATCGACATCACCGAGGAACTGAAGCTGCCTGGCAAGACCAATCCGGACGAGATCTGGCGTGAGGCCCGCCGGCGGCAATACGAGATCATGAACCGCGCGGTCAGCTACTCGGCCGTCCAGCAAGGCACCGCGCGCACGGCGACAACCGGCGACCTGGTAGTGGCTTCGCGCGACGTTCTGAAGCGCGCCATGCATTCGGCCAGGGTCAAAGCGGTGCGCGGCGACCATGTCGAGACCGATGGGGTCTTCACCATGGCAGCCGACGAGAGCTACGCGATCCGCTTCCGCCAGTTCGACGAGGACGACACGATCGGAACCAGTGTCGTGCGGACGATCGCCACGGTGCCCGGCGAGAGCGCGGCTGTGCGGATGACCGGCAGCGGCGAAAAACCCGTAGCCGGCGACATCATCCATTTCGGTCCCGCCGCCCTCGACAGCATTCCGCTGATCGTCTCCGGCATCACGCGCGGAAAGAACAATTCCTCGGTACTGTCGATGCTGCCGGCGGCACCGATGATTGACGAACTGACCGATGCCGAAGTACCGCCGGCCTGGAGCGGCCGCGTTGGTGCGGAGATCGACCTCTCCCTGGTTCCGCCGGCAACACCGGTGTTCACCAGCGTCGAGACCGGCACCGTCGACACCGGCGACGCCAACGGGCTGATCGTCACGATTTCCCGCGGCACTGCCAACGCCATCCCGGTCGCCGCCTTCAAGCTGCAGCACCGCCTTGTGGGCGCTGTGGTCTGGCAGCCGCCGCTGTCCAGCTCGCCGGCCGACGGTGCGATCGCAGTCACCGGCTACGTGTTTGGCGACGAGGTGGAGCTGCAGGCCTGGGCGGTCAGCATCGCCGGCGTCGACAGCGATCTGACCGACATCGTTTCAGTGACCATCGGTGCCGACGACTTCGTGCCGCCACTGGCGGCGAATTCCTTCCTTTTGCTCGTGCTTTAGAGGACACAAATGGCCGAAAGCCAGATCAACACGACAGACAGTGTCACCGGCGCCGCCGCCGCTATCGACAGCGAACTTGTCGCCGGCAAGCATCATCCCATGCATGGCGTGCGCGACGGCATGGACGAGGCGCTGGGCGGAACGGCCGATGCGGCCGCTACGTCCGACGTCGGCACGTTCTCCCTGATCGCGTTGGTGAAGCGGCTGCTGTCGGTCAAGCTGCCGTCGACGCTTGGCGCAAAGACCGCTGCCAACAGCTTCAGCGTCACGCTTTCGACTGACGACGATGCGCTGCTCGGCTCCGTGACCGAAGCGGCACCAGCCAGCGATACGGCCTCGTCCGGCCTCAATGGCCGGCTGCAGCGCATTGCGCAGAACCTGACCGCGCTGAACCTGCCAGCGGCCGCCACCTGGCGCTACCCCGCTGCTGCTGGCGGCGAGACCGGGGCCGCAGATGTCCCGGTGAAGGCAGCGGTGGTGGGCCAGCGCAACCACATGACCTGGCTGACGGCCGTAAATGCCCATGCCACCGTCGACACCGAAATTCTGGTCAAGGATGGCGCCGCGACTGTCCTCTATCGCGGCTTTCTGAAGGCCGCCGGCGGGCGCCTGGACATCGAGTTCCGATCGCCGCTGTCGTCGAGCGTCAACACGGTCCTGAACGTCGCCAACGTGACCACTGGCGCACAGGTCTACTTCAACTGCGGCGGCTACGTCGCGCCTTAACAAACAGGGAAACTGACAATGGGTATATACAGTACCGACCTCCCGCTGGTTGCCGCTCTGGATGAGGTGATCGGCAACGCTACGATCGAAGGCATTAAGCGCTCGGCACGACAGTCGATGGCCGACCACGCGGAGCAGATCGCGGCTGACGGGCCGATCGCAGATGCGCTGGCAGCCGAGGCGACGGCGCGGGCCAATGCGGATACAGCGCTCGACCAACGCGTCGACACTGTCGAAACAACCGTCGCCTCGCTACCCGGAGAAGTCGCCGAGCGCGGCGACCGCGTCGACGATGTCGAGGCGCTGGCGCTCAGCGGCGTCAAGCCGGCCAAGCAGTCGGTGCGTCTGCTTGTAACGACCGCCACCGATCCGGCCACCATGACCTCCGGCTCGACACTGGATGGCTTGACGCTGGCCGCTAACGACCGAGTCGCGCGTGCCACCCCATCCGGGGCTGCGGCCGACGGCGTGTATGTAGTGCAGGCCTCCGGAGCAGCTATCCGATCAACCGACATGGACACGGAAGCAGATCTGATTGGTGCGCGCTTCGATGTCGATGCGGGAACCCACGCAGCCGAGACCTGGGCTGTTAGCACTGCGGCACCTATCACCGTGGGCACAACCGTGCTTACGCTCATCAAGACGAGTTCTGCCAACGCCACGACAGCCGAGGTGCAGGCGGCAAGGGGAACGTCACCAAACTTGGGAGCTCGGCTCGATCTGTTGGACAGTTCCAGTGGCGTAGCTAGTACGCTGGCGCAGATCGAAGGCCTAAGCATTGCCACGGCAAAGATCACCGAGGGTAGCGGATCCGTCACGCCATATGTCTACAGGACATATGCCTTCGCCAATGCCACCACTTACGAAATTGTCGTTACGGCGAAGGCGGCCGAGAGGGGTGCACTGCAGATATTCAGCAATGGTGCTGGGTCTGGCTGGACAGTCAATTTCGATCTTAACGACGCAACCTTCGCCGGGAGTGGTGCCAACTTCGTAAGCGCCGGCATGACCGCCATTGGCGCAGGCTGGTACGAGTGCAAGGTGGTTGTGCTCACGTCTGCGGCGATATCGTCGCAGCTTCAGGTCCGCATCTCGCCCGACAGCGTCTTCCCGTACACAGGAGATGGCGCCTCGGGAATGTACGTTCGCAGCATCGTCCTGCAGCTTCCGAACACGACGACGAACCTGCTGCCAAGTTCCGACCCTAACAATGCCAACTTCACGAAGTCGGGGAGCACCGCACCGCTCACGACGACACCAAGGGTTCCAGTGCTGCCGCCTCTCCAGACGCTTACCGACAGCATCGACATCCTCGTTAACGGCCGCTTGATCGCCGACAAGATCATCGAGCCCAACGTCTCCGCCAGTCCTTCGGTCTACCACTCGGTCTCGATTGCCAGCGGGGATACCTTTGTCTTCGATGTCGTGGCAAAGGCAGGCGAGAGGACTAGACTAAACCTGTTCGGCCAGACGCCCGCCGCATTCGACTGCACGTTCGATCTGGTGAACGGAACCGCTGTAGGTTCCGGCGCGGCATTAGGGTCTGTTTCAATCACGAAGCTCGGGAACGGCTGGTATAGATGCCGCGTCACCGGTACAGCCACAGGCGCTGGCACCACCACCAATTTTCAGCATCGCATCTATCCTGCGGCGGGCGGTCAGCCCTATGTCGGGGACGGTGCCTCCGGCCTATATCTATACTCATCGTCGATTAAGAAGAACGGAGGCGCGAACCTCTTTGCCTTCTCGACTGACTATTCCAAGGCATACTGGACCAAGAGCACGGGCGTCACTGTATCTGCGAACAGCGGTCGTTACCTGGGCCTGCTCTACGATCCGACCAGCCTCGGTAGCAATTACGACGACGGCAGCGCCGCGCTGGTCGGCAAGAAGTGGACGGCGCTCGGGTCGAGCATCACCATCGGTGCCTATTATGCCGCCACGTTGGCCAGCCAGACTGGGATGGTCCTCACCAACCTCGGTGTCAGTGGTTCATGTCTGGGACTGAGCACCACCGGCTACGCGAGCTACGGCATGTCCGCGCCAATCGCCACCATGCCTACAGATGCTGAGATTGTTACCTTGGAGCCGGGTCCGAACGCCTTCGGGGCTCAGGAGACGCCTCTTGGTGCCTTCGGCGACACGACTTATGCCACTCACTACGGCTCGATCTGGAAAGCCATCCTCGACATCCGTACACGCGCGCCTAGTGCCAAGATCATCGTATTCGGCACTTACAGCGGTGGCCCAGGCCATGCGACCCATCGGCTTGGCCGCACCAACGGACAGGGCAACACGATGGACCAGTTCATGAAGGCGGAGCGCGAAGTGTGCCAGGCACTCGGCGTCCGATACATTGACATATCCCAGAGCGGCATCGGCTACATGACCTCGACGCTGTATATGAGCGATGAACTTCATCCCAATGCAGCCGGTTTCTTGCGCTATGCCACTTATGTTGCTGGCAGCCTTCGGGACATGGTTCGTCGCGGACTGTTCGTGAACTAGCCGTCGTCTGTCGCCTGACCCGGCCTAGACTGACACGACCCGGTGTGGCAGATGTGCTCTGGGGAAAAGATGGGGTACTAAGATTGGATCATCTACTTTCGCCGTTCATAGGCGCGGTCAGAGTGGCCCTGGGAAGGTCGAGAACCGACAGAGAAGCTGAGTTGATGACTCGGTTGAGCAAGTCGCCCAGGCCTTCCATCCTTCTGTTGGGCGATAGCCTGGTGGCAACGTCGCAAGCGCAGATCGGCAAACGCGACCTTATAATGGGTGCAGTCGGCAGGTCTCGCATTGCCGATGTTGTGGCACTCATCAGCCGGATCAAGTCTGGTGGCCTATGGGATAAGGCTGGCGGTTTTGTTGTTGGAGTAGGAATCAACGACGCGGAGTGGCGCGAAGGGGAAGACCTCCAATCGAGGGCAATCTACTTCAGGTCGATGCTGGACGCGCTTGTGCGCGCCTGCTTGGATCGTCCCGTCGCAATTCTCACCATAACGGAGCCGGACAAGGAAGGGGCTCAAGTCGACAGGTTTAGCAGGGAGCTGATCGAACGCCAGAATGCCGAGATCCGCGCGTTCAACCAGCGGGCCATCGTCTTCGATATGGACGCGAAGTTCAGGGCCTCAATGGCCAAAGCCGGGCTGCCAGTTTCGTTCGGCTTTTCGGACGGTGTCCATATCTCAGAGGTTGGCTATCAGCATTGGAAGCCCTTGTTGCACGAGTGCATCCAGGCGATAGGCTCGCGCTAGATCTCGACGAATGGCATGTCTTTAAGGGTTTCCCACTGCTGCTGGGGCGTGGTGCCGGACCACTTTGCCCTTAGCTCGGACGGCTTCCACGCTGTCTTCGGGTCCAATGTTCCGGTCTTGGTGAAAAACGCATTCACACCGCCATCCGATACGGCCGCCAGACCATATCCCTTGGTTGCGCAGAGTTTCGACGTCGCGACCAGGGAAGCGCCGTGATACCACGCGCGAGGGTGCTTCTTGTGGCGATCGAATGCAGGGTCGTAGACAACAGAAATTGAGCGGTCCAAGAAGCTCGGGTTGTATTCGACCGAGATAACCGAGGGTTGGATGTCGAGCAGCTTCTCCAGGAACCAGTAGTCGTTGCCGTCGATATCAATTGAAAGTACGCCGACCTTTGGAAAGGCCGTCCGGATGAAGTCCAGGTTATCCAAATCCAGGAAGCGTTCTTCGATGCGGATGTTGGACGGAAGCACTGCTCGCGCGTCGGCTATCTGGCGGCTGTTCGCGTCGACGAGCAGTCCTTTAAACGAGCCCATCAGCGCTGCGCAATTGAACTGGATCGGGTGAAATCCGAATTCGATAAACGTCTTCGGCGCTCCGGTCTCCTTTGCCAGCCTCAAAAGAATCTGTCCCTCGTCGGATTGGCCGCCGATGCCCTTGGCGATCAAGGACCGATAGTACATGCGCCTGAGGGGCGTAAATTTCTTGATCAGCCTGAGCATCGGTGTCCCTTTTTCCTAGAGGTAGTTGGGTGAGTATCACGGGACCATGACGCATGGAAAGGTTCAGCAGGCGGGCGCTCTACCCTCCGAAAGGACGGTCTGCTAGACGCTGATCGGAGAACGTGGCACCGTCGCCAAAGGGATCGAAAGGGGATGATTGATGGCCAGCGCTGACAACATTATTGCCATGTACGACGATTACTACGCTGATGGCAAAGTGGCTGCCAAACGGGAGATCGCTTCCAAGCAATCGGTCGGGCACATCGAGGCGATCGTCCAAGGCCAGTCCTTCGAGAGGATACTCGACATTGGGGCTGGCGAAGGCGCCGTGCTGGACAAGCTGAACAAGAAGGGTCTCGGGAAGACTTTGGGCGCCGTAGAGATATCGACCAGCGGCATCGAAGCGATCAAGGCGAGAGAAATCGGCAACCTAGCCAGCCTGGATGCCTTCGACGGCTATCATATCCCCCATGCTGACAAGTCCTTTGACCTCGGTCTTGCGATCCATGTCGTCGAACACGTCGAGCACGAGCGGATGTTTTTGATGGAGGCCGTGAGAGTCTGCAAGAAGCTCTATATCGAAGTGCCGTTGGAGCATACGAGGAACCTGGAGCGCGCTATCCGGATGTCCGGGCCATATGGGCATATCAATTTCTACACCCCACTGACATTCGAAAACCTGCTCAAGACGTCCGGCCTCAAAGTTGAAAGGCTGATGACGTTTGCCCACGATCTCGCTTATGAGCAGCACCTGGCCGGCCCGTCGAAGGGATGGTTGAAATACAAGCTGCGAACCGAATTTCTCAGGTTCGCGCCGAAGACCGCAGTGCGCAACATGGCGTACATGGCCGGCGCGCTTTGTTCGAGCCCTTCGAAATAGCGTAATCTTTGGGTTCGGGAACCCTCAACTAGGGTGCCTCTCGGCAACTTGGTCCGGCCTGAGAATGTCCGCCTGTTCGCAATGTGTCAGCTGGTGAACAATTCCTTGTAGCCAGTCGTTACCATCCAGTTCGCCCGGTCGATATGGCTGCGAAGAGCCTGGCGAGCGCGGACCGGCTCAAGGACGGGGTCGATGCCGAGAATGAGCTTGGCCATCTCCTCTTCGCTGGCATTGTCAGCGCAGGCGTCCAAGATCTGCAGGTAGATGGTGAAATGCTCTTTGTCGTAAGCCGTGATGGAGTCCGACCACGGGACTTCTTCAAAGATTCCATGCTTCATAACGAACATGCCTTTCGGATTGCTCCATGCGCCTGGGGGCCGGCGCGCTCGCTGGGGTTCCATTCTCAGGAATTCTGGCGCTGCTGGCGGTCTCGTCAAGAGGCCGGCGCTGGAACCTTTAATGGCCGTTGAAAGCGCGCGATTTGGTGCCAACTGAAGTTGCGCGGAGGTGCCAAGTGATTTTGCGCGCTACACGTCGACGAGGGCCCGCAGCCCCATGTAATACGGGATCAGCGGCCCGCCCTGCTCGGACGGCGGCACATAGTCGATGAGGTCGGCGAGCTTCAACGCCTTCATCTGCTTGGAGTGCATCCAGATCGTCTTAAACTTGTCGGCGCGGTCGCCCATCAAATAGGCAGCCTCGATGATGTCGGTGTCGACGATGGACGCTCCGGTGACGCGGACCAGGTCGCCGGCATCATTGGCGATGTTGTCAGCCAGCACCCCTTTCAGGATGCCGAGCAGCGTCAGCTTGTTGGCACGCTGCCAATAGTCGGTCTGGCGGCGCACGATCAGCTTCTGCGGGTCGTCGCCGGCCAGGATCGACGTCAGGTCCGGAATGCCCCAGGCCTGGGCGCGGACATTGCGGGCGGCCACCTCGCGGCGCGCGCCGATCTTCTTCATCTCGATCGAGTCGGCCGGATCGTCATTGACCGGCTCGGACGGGTCGTTGCCGAGATCCTTCCAGCCGGGCATGTCGACGGAACGCCCGCCCATCGAGAGCTTCAAGGCGATGGACGGGTCGGAAAACAGGATCCCGGCCTGGTAGATCTCAAGCGACTGGACGTGCTCCTCGAACGAGTATTGTGCATAGACGGACGGAACGATCGCGTCCGCGATACGGGTATAGGCGTCTGCCATTTTTCTTTCCTTCAGGGGTTGATGGGCGGAGAAGAGGTGTTGAGATTCAGGTCAGGCCGCGCCGAAAACGATGGCTTTTCGAGAACCGGAGCGGAGCGGACATTAGAGCGCCGCGCGTCCATTTGGACCCGCAAAGGACGCTCTAACACTTTGCATTTGCGCATGATCCTTTCCGGAAACCGAAATCGGTTTCCGGGGTCATGCGCTGGTCCGTGAGCACCGGAAGCGCAGAAAGCCGTCGTTTGCAGGCCGGCATCACCTGAATATCGACACAGCTTTAGAGGGGGTTGTTCGGCATCCACAGATCGGGGTTTTCGCCGGCCTCGCGTGCCAGCCGCCGGGCGCGGGCGGGGTCGCTTTTGACGAGGGCTGAGATATCGGTCAGGTTGCGTTCGCCGGCGGCGTTGCGCTTGAAGGGATTGCCTCCGCTCAAAGCCGCGCCGCCGTCGATCGTGTCTTCCCTGAACATCGCATCGCCGATGGCGTGGAATGCCTTGGCGATCTGCGGATCGGTCAACGCGCCGTCCGGCAGAAGGATGCCCTTCGCCTTATAGGCATCGACCAGGCCGAGCTTCTTCATCGCCCGGTTGGCGACCTCCAGTCTCCGGCGAAAGCCGTCGCTGTCGGTCGGTCCCCAATCCCTGACCAAATCATCGTGAGTGGCCTCCACCGACCGGGCAAGGGCAATCTGCTGCACCTTGGCCTGTTCGGCCATGTAGCCGACGAAGCGGTCGTGATAGGCCTGCGCCACTTTTGGGGTTGCGCCGGCCTCGACCGCCCAGGCCTTGGACGCGTTGGCGAGCTCGTCCGAATAGGCGAAATCTTCGGGAAGCCCGTCGGGGCGCCTGTACTCGACCTTGTCGGGCGATGTCAGCGGGCGCATCGCCTCAGGCAACCGGGCATGGAACCTGTCCCAGTCTTCGCCAGGTGCGTCCGCTGCGGGAACGCGCAGGCTCTCGCCCTGCCGCCGCTCCAGCTCCGCATAGGATGTGAAAACCCGATCGAGGCTTTCAGGTTTGGTCCAGCCCTTGGTTTCAGCGAGCTTGCGGTTGTCTTCGGAAAGACCGTCAAACCAACTTTCTGCAGCCGGAGGGGCGGACCCATTGTCCCCGTTGGCCGGTGGCCGTGCAAGGTTGCCCGCCGGTGGCGAAGCCACCACGGACCCGGCGTCTGCCAGATCTGTCATGAGAAAGATTCCTTTGTTTCCCTTCTCCCCTCGTGGAAGAAGGTGTCGTCAAAGCGACGGATGTGGGTGTCGGAAGAACGAGGCGCCGGCGATCGACTCACCGATTCGGACGAGGTGGTGCGCCAGCTGGTAGAAGGGAGGACCTTAGGCGTTATCGCCCCAGTTCTCCCACAGCAGCGTGATCGTTCCGGTAACGGCCAGCATGCCGTCGGCGTCGATATCGGTGCCGGTGGCGAAGGCGAGGTTGAGATAGAGGTCTGCCGGCGTCACCGTGCCATCGAGCGTCAAAGCCGCCGCCACATCGGCGGTCGACGCGGTCGACAGTGCAGTACCGGCACCGTCCAGCGTGCGGCCGGTGGCGGCCAGCACATTGACCATGGTGGAGGCGAGCGTCGCACTCGACGCCGCCGCCGAGCCGAGCGACCAGGTGAGCGCTGCATTGTCGTTGATGGTCGAGGCGCGAGTGGTCAGCACCGCGAACTGCAATGTCGCGGTTCCGCCCTTGATGCGCACCTTGCCGTCGAGGAAGTCGAAAATCTTTTGCCCGGCAAAGGCCTGCGCATCGGCGACAGGCACCTGCATGGCATTGAACGAAAAGACGGTGCGGAAGGCGCTGCCCTGCCCGGTGGTGACGGCCTTCAGGCCGAGCCTGGGCGGGGCAAGGCCGGCTTCGCGAGCAGCGGTGCGCGCGAGCGTCCGGGGAAGACCTCGGGTCATCTGGTATCTCCATTTCAAAGAGTTCGGCTCAACTCGCCGTGGGAAGGATTGTTGCGGCCGCGGCCTGAATCGTTTTGATTGAGGCCGCAGTATATCGCCTTGTTTCGGATGCTCTTTGCGATCCCTGCCAGCTTTGGGCCAGCGCCATCGCATCACTGGCCAAGCGCCGTCCGGTCAAAGTCGTTCGGCCTCGTCCAGGCCACGACCGTCAAGACGAAGGAAACCATGTCTCATTTCGTGAGGCATGGTGCCGCTGTTCCGCCGCAATGCGACCGCACTTGGCAAATACTTGGCAAAACCAGCCAGTGTATTAGTTCATAGGCTTCAACGGAGTATCAGACGATGACCATGTACAAAGCCATTGCCGCCCTGCTTGTGACTGCCGCGCTGGCAGGATGTGCGCAGACCGAAGGCCAGCAGAGGGCGACCACGGGCGCTCTGGTCGGCGGCGCGGGCGGCGCTCTCGTCGGCCAGGCCCTGGGCCGCGACACCAAGAGCACGGTTATCGGCGCAGCCAGCGGCGCCCTGCTGGGGGCGGTCGTGGGCAGCGCGACAACGCCGCAGCGGCGCGGCGAACAGCTTTGCCGCTATCAGGATCGCTACGGCCGCATCTACACCGCGCCTTGCGACGACCGCTACTATAGCGGCAACTATTGAGCCTAGCCCCTTCTCCCCGTCCTGACGGGGAGAAGGTCCGGGCAGGGGGATGAGGGGCAGCGCAAAGTTCTGAAATGCTGGCACCGCCCCTCACCTGCCCGCCGGCATCCTCTTCAAATACGACGGGGAGAGGGGCGCAGCTTCAGCCTCGGCGCGCTCTCATCTACCCGATGGTTTGGTCCTTACCCTCAGCGCGGTTAGACGCTATCATCTGCTATCCAGGGGGAGCGACGATGCGATTTTTGATCACTTCGCTGCTGGTTGTTTGTTCGGTTTCCGCACACGCCAGACAGGCTGTCAGTGTTGAGCGGATCGGCGATTGCCTGGTCTTGCCGGTGGCCGCTGTCGACCATTACGTCAAATCCACTTTCGAGGTGACATTGGACAATGCCGGCAAGGTCAAGTCGGTTGCCGTTATATCCTATGATCCACATTCAGAGGCGGCGGCGGAAGCGGCCCAGCAACTTTCGAAATCGGTCCAGAAGTGTTGGCCGCCAGGCATCAAAACCAGCCCGATGCGGATCACCGTAGATTTGAGCAAGACTTAGCCATAAGGCAGGTTCATCACCCCCTACCTCCCCTCCAGCCTCGCCGCCTTCTCCAGCGCCGCCAGCTGCGCCTCGTCCAGCGTCAGGAACCCCATGATGTGCTGCAGCACTTCGGCGCGCGCATTGCTCAGTGCGCTGTGCAGCTCGAAGCCGTGCGGCGTCTTGGTCTTGGCCAGCCACTCGCCATAGGACGGGCGGCGGTAATAGCCGGTCGCCGCCGTCAAGTCGGCCAGCACCATCTCGCCGTCCTGGCCTGAGAACACCCTGAGATAGGCCTTTGTCAGCGCATCCTGCGCCTTGGCCGGACCGCCGGCCTGGGTCGAATGGGCGAAGCGTTTGCCGCTCATGCGACGCCGCCCTCGCCGCCCTGCGGCATCAGCCCGCCGAGACTCTCGAGCAGGCCGTTGTCACGCGCCTGCACGGCGGCGGGCACAGCATCCTTGGCAACCTTGCCGGCAGCGGCGATCGCCGCCATGCCGGCCTGCGCAGTTTGCGCCTTGGCTCTGGCATCGCGGATGCCGGCCACCTCGTCGTGGCGGCGAAAAATGCGCTGCGGGCTGCGGCCGGCGTTCTGCACGATCTTGAGCGCCTCGTCGCCGTCGATATTATCCATCACGCCGGGGTCGAACTGGGCCATCTGCATGGCGGTGGTGACCACCTGGATGGTGTCGCGCGCCTCGGCCGAGCGGCGCAGCACGTCGAGCGGGCCGGTGAAGGTCGGCCGCACCGCCTTGCCGGCAAGGCTGGCCGGCGGCAGGAAGCGGCTGTCTTCCTCGTACAATCCTTTGTCCTCGAGGATCCCGAGCTCGCGGTCGAGATTCGAGGCAAAACCGGCCTGGATGATCGAGCCCGAGGGGCCGAGCAGCGCGCCTTTCTCCTCTTGCCGGATCAAGGCTTCGGTGGCCGTCATCTGCGGGTTCTGCACCAGCGTCTGGAACAGGTTGACGAACATCATGTCGCGGATCTCCTCGGCCCGACTTTCCGCGTAGTTGAACGCATAGGTCGGGTTCTGCCCCGTAGCGATCGGCGCAATCAGCGGCCGGCCATTGTCGTCGATCAGGCCGGGATAGTTCTCGCCGGGATTGAGCACCGGCACATAGTCGAGCCGTGCCTTCGACGCCGTCGCCGGATCGGTGATCTGCTGCAGCGCCCTGAGACCCGAGCGGCGCACGGCGTTTTCCTCGCGCACGGTCGTCAGCGCCTCGATGGTCGGCGAGATGCCATAGGGGTCGCCCTCGTAGCGGCGCCAGTTGAAGCACGACACCGGGAAGGAGCGGAAACCGCTCTCCCTGACGATGACCTCCTCATCCTCGATGACGTGATAGGAGGCGAAGGCCGTGTCGAGATACTGGTAGGATGCGCCCAACCGGTACATCTTGCGCTCGTCGCGCGGCTGGATGCACTGGATCAGCGAAATCTTGGTCTCGCATTTGGCCGGGTCGTCGACCAGCATTTTGATCCGCGCCGGCAGCTTCTCATAGCCGAGCAGCTGCGCCGCCTGCCGCGCCGTGCGCTCGTAGCGGCGGTGGAAAATGTCGACCTGGCCCCAGCGGTTGCGGCAGAGATAGCCCTCGACTACCGGGATCGAGGCATAGCGGATCAGCGTGCCGCCAAAGCCCTCCTCGGCGTAGAGATAGGCCGGGCCGTAGCGCACGACGTTGCGCAGGCAGGCCTGCGTTGCCGGCACGAAATTCGAATTGGCGGAATAGCGCAACGAGAACAGGAAATCGCGAAGCGCTTCCGCCCACTCCTTTTCCTCATCGGTCTCCTCGTCGTTCATGGCGGCAGTCGACAGCCCGTGCCATTTTTCCGACTGCGGGATGATCAGGCTTTCCAGCCCGGCGGCCAGCCGGTTAGCGGCCGAGTTGATGGTGTTGGCGTAGACACGGGCGCCGCGCCGCTCCTGCCGCTCGGCCTGCGAGTCCGCGCCCCGGCGGCCACTCCAGACATCGGGCGCGTCGGGGTCGCAGAATTCCGACACCGCCTCCCAGACAGCCTCATACTGGCTGCGCTCGCTCTCCAGTTCCGCCTGTCGCGACAGGATATCGTGGGCACGGGAATCGCTCATGGTCAGCCTCGCGTGATGGATGAAATGGGAAACGCTGAAGAATGGCGGGGATACAGAAGCTGCCAATCTCCCCCCAAGTGGGGAGATGTCCGGCAGGACAGAGAGGGGCGCTGTCCCGCCGACTTCTCAGTCCAACAGCGCGTTCCGGCTCACCGCCGGCAGGAAATACTCAAAGGGCGACGATCCTTCGCGCCCTCTCTGCCCTGCCGGGCATCTCCCCACCCTGGGAGATCGGCAGCTTCACCCTCTGCTCTTTACGCGCTGGGCTCGAGCGCCGGCGCGGCCTTGCGCCCAAAACGCTGCACAACGAAACGGCCCATCTTCTGGCCGGGAACTTCGATCAACGTGTAGGTGATCCAGGACAGCAGGCAGACGACCGGCAAGACAAATGCAACGACGATCGCGAAGCGCAGCGGCGCCGACAGCTCGTGGCCGTACTGGGTGATCACGAAAGCCGCGACGGGCTGGAGAACCAGGAGATGGATCAAATAGATGCTGAAGGAAAGCTCACCCATCAGATGAAAGAACCTGTTGGCGAGCGTCATGGCTAGGCGTCTTGCCACGGTGCCAGCTATTCCCGGCAGCAGCCGGTAGAGAACCAGGGCAAAGAAACCCACCACCAGCGCTTCGCGCATCAAAAGCTTGCCCAGCCCGTTGTCGCCGCCGAAGGGCAGCGCCGCCAGCAGCATGGCCAGGGCCAGATGCGCGAAAGGCCGTTTCTGCCTTTGATGGACGACGCCAGCCAGCAGCATCCCGCACAAGAAAATCTGCATTTTGAGCGGCAGGAACGACGGCATCGGAAAATGGACCGACAATTGTCCCATCAAAAACACGATCGCGCTGCCGGTCGCCGCGACCAGAATAGTGCTCCACATCCAGTCAAGCCGGCGCACCAGCAGCATCACGGCCGGGAACACCGCGTAGAACTGCATCTCAAGCCCGAGGCTCCAGTCGGGCAGCGGCGTGCGATCGGCGAAATTCGGCACCAGGCCGAACAGAAACAGCAGATGGGCACCGATATTCTTCAGGCCGCTGTCGAGATAGCGCTCGGGCGCCTGCGGCACCCTCAGCAGGGACTCATCGATGACCATCCTGGACTGGTAAAGATAAGGTCCGAGCGCCAGGGCAATGAAAAGCATGACATAAAACAGCGGCGCTATCCTGAAATAGCGACGGGTCCAGAATTTCAGCCAGGTTTCCGGCCTTTTGCCAAGGCTCCTTGTCCTGGCGCAACTGGTAGTGGAACACCATCAGGAAGCCGGACAGCATGATGAAGAGATCGACGCCGAGATCCGGCTCGCCGAGCACAGGAATTCGCCAGCCGGTCAACAGCAGGCAGTGCCCGATCAGCACCCAGATCGCGGCGAGCGCCCGGAGCCCGTCCAGGCACTCGATACGCGACGACCGGACTTCCATCATGCCGAACTCCTCGATAGCAATGTTGCAGTGCAGCATGGCGGCTGAGGGGGATTGTCAACCGTGCCGAAGCAACACGATTTGCGCCCGATTGTTACGCAACGCGGAAGCTGCCTTGACCTTCTCCCCTTGTGGGCCCCTTGTGGGAGAAGGAGGAATCCTCACCCGCCCCGCTTCTTCATCGACCGCGCGCCGGCGCCACCAGCACCCGGTTACGAGACACTCTTCTCATCGCCTCCGTCATCATACCCCCAGCAGCACGCGGCGCTGGCCGGTGAGGTCGCTCGGCGATAGATCGGTCTTGACCGTGCCGGCGGTGCCCTGGCGCTGTTCGAGCTCAGCCCTGAGCGCTGCCTCGCGCGCCTGCACGTCCTTGTCGGCGATGGTCGGTGTCGGTGGCAGCGGCTTCAGCGCCGGCGGCTTTTGGAAGAGGCACATGGTTCCAGCTTTCTCTTGTCCAGTCGTAGAGTAAAAAATCTTCGCCGTTCCGGCCGTAACCCGGCAGGAGGCAGCGTTGCGTGGCGCCGAGCCGGCCGAGCCAGCGCAGCGCCAATTCATTGGCGGCCAGCGCCCGCGCCTCGACCCGCCAGGCGCCGCGCGCGGCAACTTCCGGCCCGAGCGCGGCGTGAAAGAACGCCGTGACCCCAGGCACGCAGCGCCTCATGCGGCGCGTGCCCCAACTCCAGGCGATCCACAACCCGCCGCGCTGTTCGGCGGCGCCAAAGCCGGCCTCCGGATTGCCGTCCAGCTCGGCGACATAGGCAAATCCCTGCAGCGCCGTCAGCGCCAGCAGAGCGGGAGACCAGTCGTCCAACTGGCAGTCGATCTCGGCCCGGTCCTCGGGCCTGAGGTTGGCGGCGATGTAGCTGAGGTCGCGCAACGTGGCGGGGATGATGCGGAGGGTCATGAGGCGGTCATGGTGTCTGGTTGCCGTCGTTACCGAAACGCCCCCAGCGGGTCGCTCTGCCCCGCCTGCCGCCGCGCCGCCTTGAACTCCGCCGGGTCGACCACCGCTTCCCTCAGCATCATCACGCCGTACCGGGTCGCCGCCATCAGATCGTCGCGCAGCTTCACCACCTGGCCATCTTTGCGGTGATAGAGCCGGAATTCCTCGAACCAGGGCAAAAGCGTCGAGAACACCTTGAAGCGGCCGCTCTGCATGCGGTCGAGCATCTCCATCAGCCCGGCCTCGACCGAGACGGAGCCGTCCGGGAATTGGGCATGGCGGGTCAGGATGTTCAGCCCATGCGCGGCGTATTGTTTGGCGAGCGCTACGCCCGCACCTTCCAGCGTCTCGCGGCGGCCGTCGCGCGGCCATGCCCAGGGCAGCCATTCGCCCCAAGGTTTCAGGGTCAGCGCCTGCATGGAGGGAGTCTGCTGCGACGCGCGGCAGGCTTTGGTGACATAGACGACATCGGTCTCGGTATCCCAGGCGAGCTCGACCGCGGCCGACGGATGGTCCCAGCCGAAATCCAGCGCACCGAGCCGCGGCCAGTAGCGCGGAAGCCGGAACGGCTCGCAGGCGATCAACTCCTCGGCCACCGGAAAGATGCGGCCGGAGCCGAGCACCGGAATGCCCTTGGCGCGCGCCTCGCGCTCATGCGCGGGATATGCGGCAACGATCGCCGCGCGCTGCTCGGGCGAATAGTGCCCGGCATCGTCGATGGTCATGAAGGTGACGTGACGGGACATGGCTGGCCTTGGAAAGCTTGGGTTCCTCGCCCCACGGAGTGGGGGTGGCTCGGCGAAGCCGAGACGGAGAGGGGGACGCCCGTCCCTCCAGATGGGAATGGTAAAAAAAAGTCTCGCTTACCGGAAGACGCCTGCGAAAGCCCCTCTCCGGCCGCTGCGCGGCCACCTCTCCCCACTCCGTGGGGCGAGGAACCCATGTCCTGCGATGTCACCCCCTCCCCATTCCCTCCACCTCTTCCGCCGACAGGAACAACAGCACCACATCCGACATGCCAAGCAGCGGCGTAAAAGTGACGATGGTGATGCCGCCTGTCGCGTTGGTGCGGGTCAGGCCTTCGGAATAGATGTCGAGCGGCGGTTCCTCGTCGAACCAGACGCCGTGCAGCGTTTCGCCCTGCCACTTTTCGCGGCCCTTCTCAAAACTCTTGAACGACAGCACCGATTCATCGGCCTGCACATCGCCGCCGCCGCCATGGCGCACCACGACGCTGTCCAGCCCATGCGGCGCGCCGCGCCCCATGATGGTGCTGACAATAGCGTCAGCCGGGATCATGCCGGTGCCCCACGTCGGCGGCTGCTGCGGCGGGCCGATCAGGATGCGCTGCGGGTTGTCGCGCGTGCCCTCGGCGGTGACGCCGGCCGCCCACAGCCGCACGGGCGTGTCGAAAACCTTGCCTTGCCACCAGGCGGGATAGCGGCCGGTGAGATGCATCGCCCATTCCGCACCGCCGGCCCTTGTCTTGCCGAGCTGGTTGCCGGCCATGAACAGCCGCTCGCGGTTGATCGCGCCCGCCGCATGGAACTCGGCCTGCCTGAGGTAAGGCCGATAGGCGGCAAGCTGGTTAGTGCGGCGTCTGCGGTCCAATTCCCTGAGCAGGCTCAGATACTCGGTCTTTGCGGTCGAGACCCGGCTTTTCGAGGTCCGGCTTTTCGAGGAATGGCCGGAGGACGGCTTCGAGGCCGCGGATGCGCTGCCTGATTTCGTCATCGCTCAATGCATCCAGACTGTTGATGTTGACGTGCAAATCCTTGGGCAGCACCGACAGCACGATCTTCAGATACTGGTCGGGCTTTTCGGTGCGAACCTCGGCGATGACGCCGGCGCCATGGGCCCGGAAATCGGCGCGGATCGCTTCCAGAAAGCCATCGGCCAGCGTTTTTTTCGCTCGCCTCGGCCGGCCGGAGGGCCTGGGTTCCGTCGCATCAGGCGGTTGGTCATCGAAAGAATCTTCGGCCATGCCCTACCCCACGGCCCCGGCGACCGCCGCGAGCTTGGGCTTCGCCGCTTTCTTGAGTGCCGCTGTGGGTTTCTTGCGGGACTTCGCCCGCTTGCCGGGGCGCTTTGCTTTTGGCTTCCGCGGCCGGCTTGCCGCATCGGGCCTTGCCGCGCCGGCTTCGGGGAGGGCCTTGAGCGCCGCTTTGGCGATGCTCACCGCACCGGCGCTGACGCCCATTTGCGAAGACCCGAAGCCGCCAGCCGCATCGACGGGACCGCCCCGGACCATGCCGATCCGCACACCGGCCGCGACCGGCTCGACCCGGCCGTGGCGCGCATCGGGCGCGCCCTCGAACTGGCCGATGGCGCTGACGACCTCGCGGCCGTCATCGTCAGTGATGATGGTGGCATAACGGTTGGACATTGGGGGTCTCTTGTGGTTGCAGTTCGTTCCGGGAAGGCCGCGTTCCTTCGCGCCCCCCTCTGGCCTGCCGGCCATCTCCCCCACTTGGGGGGAATTGATGCCACCTTCGCTTTCGCCAATCTTTGACGTTCCAGGATGGGTGATATGGTCAAAGCTGCCGATCTCCCCCCAAGTGGGGGAGATGTCCGGCAGGACAGAGGGGGCGCTGTCCCGCCGACAATTCAATCCAAGCAAGCGAAGATGGTCCGAAAACAAAAAACCCGCCTCGGCGGGCGGGTCGTTGGCGCAAATCAGCACCATGACTATATTCCTAGCATAGCTGCCGTCACAAAGCAAGCGAAATCTCGTGAGCCGGCCTAAAATTCGGCCGCGCGCCGCGATATGGTGCAGCTGTCCGGATCGGAACCAACGTTCGCGCGTTTGCAATTTTGCCAATGGGAGCAAAGCCATGAATGTCGCCAATCTGCAACTCGAGGGCCTGCTGATGGCCATCGCTTCGATCAATCAGGTCCTTGTCCGCAAGGGCGTGTTGACGGTCGAAGAGATAGATATCGCCTTGCGCAAGGCCGAAGCCAGCGAGACCAGCGAGGAGCGGTCCGAAGGCATGTCGGCGTCCAGCCGCGATGCCGTCAACTTTCCGATCCGGCTGCTCGAACTGGCCAATCAGTGTCAGCCGGAGGCGGATATGCCGTCATTCTCGAAACTGGCGCGCATGGTCGGCCAGATGAAGGAACCCTACAACGACCAGATGTGACGTTGCGATCGCCTCCCCGCTTGCCGGACGAGGTACAATCAGCTGGCCGATACAGGCTTCCAGGTCAGCACGCGGCCCGGCCCGTGCACGGCGGCAAACAAGAGCCCGGCCAGGAAAGTAAAATGATCGACGAAGAAGCCGAACTCGGCCTGGTTGCCGGCCCAGTGCGACGGCCCGTGGAAGGCAAAACCGAGGAACAGCACATAGGCGCCGGCGACAAGCGCGGCCTGCGAGAAGAAGGCGCCGGTCAGGAAGCACACGACGAGGACGACCTCGAGCAGGGCCGCGCACCAGGCCAGAAACAGCGGGAACGGAAATCCGGCGGCGGCAATGTAGCCCGCGGTGGCGCTCATATCGATGAACTTGAAGCTCACCGCCATCAGGAACACGGTCGCGAAGATCAGGCGGCCAATGAGAATTGCCGCGGTCTGCCACGGCGTTTGAACGGGTGATCGAGCGGTTTCCAACGACATGACGTCCTCCAGGGTTGCGACGGGTTTCGCCCCAAGGACGATACACCAGCCGCAAACCCGACAATCATGCCTTGAGAACCTGCTGGGTCAGCAACTGGCGAGGCCGCCCAGGTCCTGGTCCAGATCTACTCCGCCGCGTGGTGGCTGATCGAATCCCGCACCGTCCCGTACTGGCTGCCCCAGCGGTCGGTCATATCGCAGCGTATGTCCCACAGCTCCGGGAAGAAGCGATGAAGGGCGCCGGCCTGCAGCAGTTCGACCGGGCGGCCCTTCAGGGATTTCGAGCCCAGCCCGATCGAACGGTGGATGAGGTAGAGGTGGTTGGCGCGGAATTTCTGGAACAGCTCATCGAATTCGATCAGCGCCTCGGCGACGACATAGCTGTCGCCGTGATCATACCCGATATCGTAGACATCCTCGACAGTGAGCCCGCGACCGTCGAGATAGGACGCCTTGAAGGCCCGCCACAGGTCCGGCGGCATGCGCAGCAAGAGCTTGAAGCCCGGCGATTCCTGGCCGCTGCCATTGCCGAGCTGCAGGCGAATCTCCTGGTATTCCTTGGGCGACATGGTTTCGAGCAGGTCGAGCTGCGCCGTCATCATGCGCATCAGCCGATGTACGCGCCCCATCAGCGTAACGACGCGATGGGTGTTCTGCTGTTCGAGGAAGTCGACGACATCGACCAGCGTGTAGGTGATGAGCTTCATCCACAGCTCCTCGACCTGATGGACGATCTGGAACTGCAGCTCGTCGGCATTGACCATCTCGGCCAGCGGCTTCTGACAGGCGAGAAGCTTGTCGCACCTGAGGTAGACGCCGTAGTCGCGCATCTCGGGCGCTTCGATGCGGGCATAATAGTCCGGCTTGTGCATGGCAGCTGCTCCTCTGCCCGGCCCATCGGCTCAGGCATCTGTTCGGTCAGAGCCTGAAGGATAAGCGTTTTTGGCTTGAACATTGTTCCTTTCTGTTATCCAAATGGCAGAAAGTGAAGGACGAAAGCCCATTCATAAAACGATTTTGGAGAACGTTTTATGCTTGATCCCATCGATCGGAAGATCGTCGCGGCGCTGGAACGCGACGCGCGTACCTCCTTCGCTGTGCTCGCCGACCAGGTCGGCCTAAGCAAGACGCCATGCTGGAAGCGGGTCAAGGCGCTGGAGGATGCCGGCATTATCCGCGGCTACTCGACGCGGATCGACCCGGCAAAACTTGGCTTCGGCATCGAAGCCTTCATCCAGGTGTCGATCGATTTCGAGCTTTCCGAAGCCTTCGAGGCCGCAGTCCAGGCACACCCGCTGATCCGGCGCTGCCACGCCACGACAGGCGACGCCGACTATCTCCTGCAGATCGTAACGGTCGACATGATGGCGCTGGACAGGATGCTGCGCGTCGAGCTCAGCCGCCTGCCCGGCGTGCGCCGCACGATCACCTCGATGGCCATGCGCGAGATCAAGGGTCACATTTCTTTCGCCAATGCCGTTGGGCATACGCAGCAGAAGCGATAGGCGCTCGGCAGCGGCTGGGGTTCGTTCGATTTGGAGCCAATCAGCTGCATGGTTCAGGCTGCGGTTTTGTCGGGCTTGTCTATCCGCGATGCCGGGCTTGGGGCTGGATCGACCTTCGGCTCCTTCTGCTGTTCGGCGTCAGCTTTCCGCTTCGGGCAGTCCTCGTAGCCATGGTCGCGCCCGCCGCAATAAGCGCAGCATTTTGCAGGGATATCGGGGCGAAACATCGTCATGCATTGAAATGCACGTGACGCCGGTCTGGTTGCGTCGCACCATCACTTTTCGCTTACATTAGGGAATTTGGGTACTAAATCCGCAGCTTAAGGCGTGTAGCCCAGCGCGGCCAAGGCCGACAGCCCTGCAACCAGGCCAATTGCGATAACAATGCCGAAATGCCGTTCCAGGAATTTGCGCCCCTGCCATTCGTATCGCATATCTGAAACTCCGCCGCGGCGTAATCTGGGGCAGTGTGTTCAGGCGTCAAGGCCGGGGTTCTTGACAGGCGGTAGACAGGCAGCTGCCATTGTTCATATCGTGGTTCATATCGGAACGCGGAACGACACATTATGGCCGAGCATTCTTCATCGATACGAGAGAACCACTCCCAGCCCGCTGCGGCATCTGACCCCCGCCTGGCCTTCGTTTATGCCGAGGCGGTGCGGGGTCTCTGCATCAGCAGAACGTGGTGGAGAGCCTCAATACGCAAGCCGGCAAACTGATCTTTGCAACCGCGTCCGTGAGTTCTCTACTCGGCGGCAGGGCTCTCCTGGATGGGCTGGGGCTGTGGGACTGGCTGGCGCTGGCGCTGCTTTTCCTGATCGGGCTGCTGGTCGTGATCATGTTGTGGCCCTACTACAATTTTACGTTCCGCTTCGATCCAGAGCAGCTGCTCCAGGACTTTGTCGATAAAAACCCTTCCGGAAGCATGTGATGCACCGCGCGCTTGCGCTCCGCATTAAAACGGACATGGCCAGCAATTTGCGGATCATTCAGCGCCTTCGCATGTCGCTACAGCTTGCCCTGTTTCTGTTGTTGCTTGAACTTCTGGCGTGGCTGTTGGCGATAACCCGAGTCTAGGCTCAGGGACTATCAAGCCAGCAGGGTAAAGACTGCTTTGAGACGAGTTACGTGAAAATCCCTGCGCTAAAGCTGAGATTCGATAGCCGCCTTGTCTATAGCAGACCATACTTGTACAATCTTTTTGTCGCGAAATTCATAGATAACATTTTCAGCAAAGGAAACTCTCCTCCCATTTACAGGGAGGCCAAGGAACCTTTCTTTCGGCGTACAGTCGAAGCCTAGCCGGCTCGCTATATAGGGCGGATCGGAAATCAGCATCTGGACGATGAAGGAAAGGTCCGGAATTTGAGCAAAGTCTCTCTCCAGCATTTCGAGATAACCTGATAACCCGAGCCGCCGACCGTTGTGGATCACCTCATCATCAACGAAATGTCCCAGCTTCGGCCAGTCCTGCTTATTCAGACAGGCAATGTAGTCTCGGTAAACGTCGGAGAGGTCGGTTTTAGCCACGGTGATTGCTCATATCTCTACAAGGCCCTGCTGAAAGGGCGTGTCTCATGCTCAAGCAGATGGCGGCATGAAGCGGCTTCATGCGCGGATAAGAAAGTGTTAGACAGCGTTCACTTCCTCTACTCCCGCTTCGTCTAATGGTAGGACAGCGCCCTTTGAAGGCGTGAATCGTGGTTCGAGCCCATGAGCGGGAACCAGCAGCTCCCCAGCCGGCAACCGATCGGTCTTGATCCGCTCAGGCTGCTGCAACGCGCAGCAATGCCCAGGCGGACCGGCGTGCCATTCCTTTTCCGACTGGCAAGGATGGTCGGCCGGACCAAGGAACCCTATAACCACCGGATATGACGGAGGACGACATGGCCGACGACAAATCCAAGAGCAAGCAGGACCGCAAACCGGCCTCCGGCGAGGAGCCTTACGACGTTGCGGCTTTTGCGAAAAAATACGGCATACCGCCGAGCGAGGCCGCGACCATCATCAAGCGGTACGGGCCTTCGAGAAAGAAGCTCGATGCGCATATGGCGAGCCGCAACGCCTGATCCGCATCCAGCGGCGTCGACCCGGACCACCACCGCAGCCGGATCATCATCGCGGCCGGATCCATTACTGCGGCTTGACCATGCCGCGTGTTTCCGGCCTGCCAGCGCTATCGGCCGGATTCAACGCTAGGTTTCAGGAACGCAATAACTCGTTTACTTTGACGCGGTACCCACCTCGCGGGCAATCGTTGGGGGACCGAATGTCGGACGGTGCATTGCGCTTTGATGTGTCATGGAGCCAAACGGCAGATGGATGGTGTGGGACGTCAGGCTCGATCTGCCGGCCCAGTTTTCGGCGCTTGCGCTGATCGGCCTGTGTCACGATGAGGCCGTTTCGATCTGCAGCCTCTTGAACGAGACAGGCTCCGAGACAAGCTCGGCCGAGGCCCGGCAGAGTCGGGCCTCCTGATGATTGCGCTGCCCAGCGCCGGGCCTGAGGCGGCTGGCGCTCCGTCGACGCAACCAGGATTTTGTCTTGGCAAACAAAGGTGACATTAGCTGACTAATCGATTCACAGTCGGTGAACCGGCATGGCCAAGAAAAAGTCGAAACTGGAACCGTCCGGCATTTCTGCGGCCTCTTCGGCGGAAGCCTATGAGGCGACCTATTTTGCCCGAAGGTGCGGCCTGACGCCGGATGAAGCGCTGAAGATTATGCGCGAGGCGCAAGGCTGGGTGAGCACGACGATGCCGTCCAGCGTCAAGCGGAAGAATTAGGCCCACAAGTGCAGTGGGCGGCAAGGCATCGGCTGCCAGCAAATGTCCAGACGCTTGGAACCCATGCCCTAAGATCGGCCTGATCTACCTCGGAGCGCGGATTTACGCGGATTTATAGGTGTTGCTCTTACATTAGCTTAAGAGCATATTTCGTCAGCCGGCGAACTACCCAAGCCGGTTAGGCTCGGCGCCATTCCCCTCGATCCCTTGACGCCGAGCCGCGGGGATCGGCAGCGCTGGAGGCGAACCATGCCCATGTATCTCTCACGATTCAGCTATACGCCCGAGACCTGGGCGCGCCTGATCGAAAACCCCGAGGATAGACGCGAGGCAGCCCGCACCTACATCGAGTCGGTGGGCGGAAAGCTGCACGGGTTCTGGTACGCCTTCGGAGAGCACGATGGCTGGAACCTGTGGGAGGCGCCAGACAACGTTTCGATGGCATCTGTCATGCTTGCCATTGGTGCGGGAGGAGCGCTCAGCTCGTACGAGACCACCGTTCTCCTAAGCGTCGAAGAGACGATGCAAGCCCTTGGTAAGGCGAAGTCAGTCCGCTATCGCCCGCCGGGAAAGCTCTGACTAACTCGCGCAGTGTGAGCGCCGGACCTATTTCCGGACTTTCTCGCCGCTGCTAGAAGCATTTTTCAGCCGAGTGGAATCACTCGGCGTCGCACAAATGCGACTAAAACAAAGGGGCTTTCTCACCTTCGACCGACGCAAATCCGATCTTGCGCGTGACGGATCGCTGGCCGTCCTGCAGCCTCGCATCCGGCCAGCGGATGCTATGCTTGCCGTCCCATCGGCAAAGCCGCTCGCCCGCTCGCCCGTGTAACGATCGCTTGCAGCGGCTCCGGCTGGTGCAGCAGAAATCCCTGGCCGAAGGCAACGCCCATATCCCTGAGGATGTCGAGCGCGTCCTGCTGTTCGATCTTCTCCGCCACCACGGAGCAGCCGAGGCTTCTGGCGATGCCCGATATGGCTGAGACGATTTCGCGGTCGAAACGGCTCTCCGCAATATGCTCGATGAAGGAACCGTCGATCTTGATCGCGTCGACGGGAAAGCGCCGGAGATATTCGAACGAGCTCATGCCCGCCCCGAAATCGTCGAGGCTGACGCGGCAGCGCCGCTCGCGCGCCTTGCGGACGAACTCTTCGGCAGCAGTGAAATTGGTGACCGCGGCGGTTTCCGTGATCTCGAAGCCGATGCCGGAATGCGGCGCCCCGGTCTCATCGATGACGGCGTCGACGAAATCCCAAAGCTGCGGATCGCTCAGCGTCTGTGCCGACAGGTTAAAGCCGAGCGTGAGCGCCCCTGACTTCAGCGCCGGACCATGAAGCGAGAGCGCCGTCCTGATGATCCAGCGATCGAGCCGCGAGGCAATGCCGAACCGCTCCGCCGCCGGGATGAACTCGCCCGGCGGGATCAGCCGCCCGTTGCGCCCGGCGAGCCGCGCCAGGACCTCGACATGGCGGCTCTCTTGCCAGGGTCTTCCGAGCCGGTGGATTTCCTGGCCGAACAGTTTCAGCCTTCCGTCTTCCATGGCATCGACGGTGTCGGCCGCCAGCCGTGCCGCATTGAGGCCCCCGGATGTTGTCTCAGAGGAGAACACCGCGAAGCGATTGCGCCCGGCGGCCTTGGCCGCATAGCAGGCGTCGTCGGCGCAGGCGAGCGCGTCGGCCACCGCGGTATTCTCGTCGGCGACAAAGGCGATGCCGATGCTGGCCGAGAGCTTGCGCGACGCCGCCGTCGAGCCGAGGTCGGCATCGCGAACCGCCGCCAGAACGGCGCCGGCGAGACGCTCGGCTTGCGCTGCGTCGCAATCAGGCACCAGCAGCGCGAACTCGTCGCCGCCGAGGCGCGCGGCATGCGCCGGCGGCGGCAGACAGCCCAGAATGCCCTCGGCAACGCTCTTCAGCGCGAGATCGCCGGTGGCGTGGCCGGCGAAGTCGTTCATGGCCTTGAAGTAGTCGAGATCGACGTAGAACACCGCGAGCGGGCGCGCCGTTGCGATATGCTCGGCCAGCAGCCGGTCGAACGCAGCGCGGTTCAGAAGGCCGGTCAGGCCGTCATGGCGGGCCGCATGGGCAAGTTCCTGCTCGCGTTGCTTCGCCTCGGTGACGTCGCGCACCGTGCCCAGGATCTGGCCCGACGACTGGGCGTCGGCGATGAACCGTATCAGCGATTCGACATGTCTGATGTCGCCGTCCCGCTTGATGATACGGTATTGCACGGCGACGACCTTTTTAGTTTGCAGCGGCGCCAAGTGGGCCCGCTCGGCGTCGGCCTTGTCGTCCGGATGCAAATAGCTGTGCCAGAGGTCTTGCGACACCTCTTCGGTTCCGGCGACAAGCCCGAAGATTTCCCGCGTGCGCTCGTCCCAGTAGCTTTTGCGTGCAGCAATATCGTGATGCCAGATGCCGGTGCCGCTGGCCGCCAATGCCAGGCGAAAGCGGACGTTCACCTGCGCAAGCTCTGCTTCCGCTTGCTTCTGCTTGGTGATGTCGGTCTGGACCCCCATCAGCCGGACCGGCCGGCCTTCCGCGTCGCGCTCGACCACCCCGCCGCGATCGAGAACCCATACCCAGTGACCGGATTTGTGCTTCAGCCTGAGCTCGGTCTCGATCGAATCGGTCAGGCCGGCAATGTGGCGTTCGCCGCTGGCCACCGCCCGCTCGCGATCGTCGGGATGCGTCAGCTGCAGCCAGAGATCGCTCGCCTCGACAAGCTCACCCTCGCCATAGCCGAGCATTTGCGACCACATTGCCGAGTAGAAACACTCGCCGGTCCTGAGATCCCAATCCCAGACGCCAAGATGCGCGCGTTCGAGCGCCAGCTCCCAGAACTCTCCGTTGCGATTCTTCTTGTTAGCCATGCCCTGGACTTCGCCTGCCCCGTCGCGGCCATTGTGCGGCAAAAGCAAAGAAGAAACCGTTACTGCGCAAGGAGCGGGCGAAGGGGCCTATAGGAGGCATCACGGCGGGCGGTTCCTTCTACGACGACAGGCACGTTGACCCCTGCCGGTCGCTGCAACGAGGATGCGGAGGCCATCCAGCCCATCGCTATAGCCCCCGCGAACTGTCGCTTTCGACCTGCGGCAGACCTGATCCCGCTTGGCTCAGGCCTTGTTGGATCACGCCTTGGCCTTGAAGCGCGCCGCCTCCTCCGAACCGCTTGTGGCGTCGCCTGCGCTATAGGAATGCGCGCCGGCGCCCGCCAGCTTGCCGCCGTCGACGATCAGGTATTCCTCCCGGATCGGCCGGCCTTCGAACCAGCACTCCAGGATTTCGCGCGTGCCGGCGGCGTAGCGCGTCTGGGCCGAGAGCGACGATCCTGAAATATGCGGCGTCATGCCGTGATGCGGCATCGATCGCCAGGGATGGTCCTTGGGGGCCGGCTGCGGGAACCACACATCGCCGGCATAGCCCGCGAGCTGGCCGCTCTCCAGCGCACGGGCGACGGCGTCGCGATTGCAGATCTTGCCGCGCGCCGTGTTCACCAGATAGGCGCCGCGTTTCATCCTGGCGATCATCGCCTCGTCGAACAGGTTCTCCGTCTCCGGATGCAGGGGGGCATTGATCGTCACCACGTCGCAGATGCCGACCATGGACGCGGCGTCTGGGTGGAAGGTGACGCCAAGGTCCTTCTCGACCGCCTCGGGCAGCCGGTGGCGGTCGGTGTAGTGCAGCTTGACGTCGAACGGCCGCAGCCGGCGCAGCACCGCGCTGCCGATCCGGCCGGCGCCGACGGTTCCGATCTGCATCCCCTCGACATCGTAGGAGCGCGCGACACAGTCGGCGATATTCCAGCCGCCCTTGATAACCCACTGGTAGGAGGGGATATAGTTTCGCACCAGCGCCAGGATCATCATCACCACATGCTCGGACACGCTGATCGAGTTGCAGTAGGTCACCTCGGCGACGGTGATGCCGCGGTCCATCGCGGCCTGCAGATCGACATGGTCGGACCCGATGCCGGCCGTGATCGCAAGCTTCAGTTGGTTTGCCTTGGCTATCCTTTCCCTAGTCAGATAGGCCGGCCAGAACGGCTGCGAGATGACGACTTCGGCGTCAGCGAGCTCGCGTTCGAAAACGCTGTCGGGACCGTCCTTGTCCGAGGTCACGACCAGGCTGTGCCCGGCGCTTTCCAGATATGGCCGCAGGCCGAGCTCGCCCGACACGCTGCCGAGCAGAACCCCCGGTTCGAAGTCGATGGCCTTCGGCGTCGGAAGCGTCTGGCCGCCGGGATAGCGGTCGAGCTTCGGCAGCCCGTCCCGCGCATAATTTGACGGGTAACCGTCAACCGGATCGTCATAAAGGACGCAAACCACCTTTGCCATTTTGGTTCTCCCTTCGTTTGACAACGAGGAAGACGCTCGATTGTTAAGGCTGCCCGCCAAAAACGAACTGGCGGCCATTCTGGTTTGTCGGAGGCCAGCAACTCCTGGCGCTTCCTCGGAAAGTTGCGCGCTATTGCGAATTAAATGGAGGAGCCGGACGTGGCTTCAAGGCCAGCGGCAGGCAACGGCCGCATTCCTCTTCGGACCTTGAGCGTACCGAGGACGACGTTCCGCCATCGCAGCCACTGCCGCGAGGGCCCGAGCCAAAAAGCCTCATTTCTTCCCTTGCGGGTAGATCGTCTCGCCGCGCTTCAGCATCTCGACAAACGCCGCAATCTTCTTCTTGCGGCCAGCCTCGGTCTTCATGTTGTGGATGCGGAAGGCGAGCGCGAACCGGTTCTGCGCGCTGAGCGTTGCCAGCATCGCCTTGGCCTTAGGCTCGGCATCGATGGCCGCCTGCAAATCCCCGGGGATTTTCATGTCCTTACCGCTTCCGTAGGCGCGCGCCCAGCGGCCGTCGGCCTTCGCTGCCTCGACCTGTTTCAGCCCATGCTCGGTCATCCGGCCCTCCTCGATCAGCCGGGCGACGTTGTCGACGTTGATCTGGCTCCAGATGCTCTTCCTGCCGCGCGGCGTGTAGCGCTGCAAATAGCTCTTGTCGTCGAGCCCCTTGCGCACCGCATCGATCCAGCCCCAGCACAGCACGATGTCGATGGCCTCCTTGGGCGTGATCGAGGGCAGCCCCGAACCGACCTTGTGGATCTTGATCCAGACTTCTGTTTCGGTGTCGTGGTGCTTGCCGAGCCAGGTGTAGAAGCTTTCGGCATCGCTGAATTCGCGCACCTTGGCGGGATCGACCTTGACCGGCGCCATTAGCGGGCCTCGCCTTCTGCGGTCGTCATTGGTTTCCTCCTGTCGCTGCTTAGCTCCAATCGAATGGAGCAACGGTAACCTCGTTGCAAGGCTGGCGGGACAGCAAAGCCGCCGATCTCCCCTCGTGGGCGAGATTGGCAGCGTCGCTGTCCCCGCCCAGCCCATGGCGGTTCTTCCAATCGTGATGTAGGAATCTCCCTGGCAGAACCGGCCATGGCGGACACGGCGGGCTTCAACTTGGGGGATGTTGCCATGCGAGCAATGCTGTTCGGTCTTGCCCTGCTGGCGCCAACCGTGGCCCTGGCGGAACCGATAGAAACCCAGAAGATCATCACCGCGCTGACCGGCGACTGGAATGGCGACGGCGGCACCGACCTTGTGATGATCGTCGAGACCAAGCCCGGCGACCCGATGGACATGTACTTCTTCCTCAGGGACCGCGACGCCAATTTTCTCAAGCCTGCCGGCATCGTGCGTGAGCAGATCACCGGCGAGTGGAACGGTTACGACCGGCCCGGCTACGAGGCCTCAGACACTGAGCCGGAGCTGACCGCACTGCCCAACGGCTCGATCAAATTGTATTTGCCGGCAATGCCGGTCGGCAGCATGCGGACCAACCAGACGCTGACGCTCGCTTATCGCGACGGCGCCTTCATCGTCGCCGGCTTTGCCTATGACTATCATGATTATCTTGAGGACAATGTCGCAAGGGACTGCGATTACAATGTTTTGACCGGCAAGGGCAAAAGCAGCAGGATGCAGCCCGATGGCACGACCAAGCTGAAAACTGTGGCGGGGGAAGGCAAGGTCATCGCCTTTTCGGAGTGGAACCCCGGAACAGGCTTCAGCGCCTGCGGCGAGTGAGGCACGCCGCGTCATCGGATTATCAGGAGGATCTGACCAGTATTGACTGCTTCACTGCAGCTGCGGTTTTTTGAGAAAGCTGTTCCGGTCGGCCGACTTGACGCGCAGCCAGGTTTCGCGGCCGTCGCGCACCACCCGCAACGGAATCTCCGCGCCTGCCGGATTCTGCCATAGCTTGCGGTAGAAATCGGCGAGCCCGTCGACTTCGCCGTCGCGCACATCCGAGATGATGTCGCCCTGGCGCAGGCCGGCTTCGGCGGCCGGGCTGCCTTCGGCGACGCTCATCACCACGACTTCGCCATTGCTTTCGGCGGAGAAGGCGCCGAGCCATGGGCGCGGTGGCTTGGCAACCTGGCCGCGTGTCAGGAGATCGTCGAGAATGGGCGGCAGAAGGTCGATCGGCACCACCATGTTGATATCGGCGATCTCGCCGGCGCGGCTCATCTGCAGGCGCAGCGAACCGATACCGAGCAGCCTTCCGTCCTGCCCGATAAGTGCCGCACCTCCCCATGACGGATGGGCGGGCGCGGTGAAGATCGCCTCGTCCAGGAGATACTCCCAATAGCCGGCGAATTCCTGCTTGGTGACGATGTGCGCCCTGACCGCCTGGCCGATGCCGTCGGCGAGCACCACGGGGTCGCCGGCCATCGCCCTGGCCGCATCGCCGAAAGCCACCGCAGGCAGGCCGAGCGGGGCCAGCGCCTGCACCAGCCCGAAGCCCGAATCCTGGTCATAGGCGAGCGCGTGCGCGGGAACCACGCGCCCGTTGTGGTCGGTCAGCCAGACTTCTTCCGCCTCGGTGATGAGATAGCCGATGGTGAGCACCAGCCCGTTATCGCGAATGACCACGCCGCTGCCTTCCCGGCTCGTGCCCAGCGCATTGGCGGTGAAGGCGTCGTCGGGGATCGAGGCGCGCACCGCCACGATGGACCGCAAAATCGTTTCGATGGTCATGCTCTCAATCCCGGCAATATTCATGACGGCCGCCAAAGGCGCGGTATCTTCTATAGGTATGGCGCACGTGACGAGGCGCAAGGGCATCGGTGAGCCCTTCTCCCCCGAGGTCCATTGGGGAGAAAGGGCATGCGGCGTCGACTATAGTTCAACATAAGTTGAACTTCCTGCTGACCGCACTACCTGTATCAATGTGTAGATGAACCTGCCCCACGAATCTCCCGCTTCCATCGCGCAAGCTGATCCTCCCCAAGACCCTCCCCGCTCATAGCACAAGGCCTCCCAAGATGAACCAATACACACCGCCGAAAGTATGGACTTGGAATAAGGAAAATGGCGGCGCCTTCGCCAGCATCAACCGGCCGATCGCCGGCCCGACGCATGACAAGGAGCTGCCGGTCGGCAAGCATCCGCTGCAGCTTTATTCGCAGGCGACACCGAACGGCGTCAAGGTGACGATCATGCTGGAGGAGCTCTTGGCGCTCGGCCACAAAGGTGCCGAATATGACGCCTGGCTGATCAGGATCAACGACGGCGACCAGTTCGGCAGCGGCTTCGTCGAGGTCAATCCCAACTCCAAGATCCCGGCGCTGATGGACCGCAGCGGGCCAAAGCCGATCCGCGTCTTCGAATCCGGCTCGATCCTGGTGCATCTGGCCGAAAAATTCGGCGAATTCCTGCCGATCGAGCAGCCGGCGCGTGCAGAAACCCTGTCGTGGCTGTTCTGGCAGATGGGCTCGGCGCCCTACCTCGGCGGCGGCTTCGGCCATTTCTACGCCTATGCGCCGGAAAAAATCGAATATGCCATCGACCGCTTCGCCATGGAGACCAAGCGCCAGATGGACGTGCTCGACCGGCGGCTGGCGGTAAGCGAATATCTCGGCGGCGACGCCTACACGATTGCCGATATCGCCGTGTGGCCCTGGTATGGCGGGCTGGCCAAGAGCCGCATGTATAACGACGCCGGCGATTTCCTGGCAGTGGACGAGTACAAGAACGTGCAGCGCTGGGCCGAAGCAATCGACGCACGGCCGGCGGTGCAGCGCGGCCGCATGGTCAACCGCGCCTTCGGCGAGCCGGCGATGCAGCTGCACGAGCGCCACGACGCCAGCGATTTCGACACCAAGACGCAGGACAAGCTGGCGGCGGAGTGATCTGAGCGACGGAGCTCAGCGGATGACGCGCTGACCTCCCCCACGAGGGGGGAGATCGGCAGCTTCAACCGCCCCGTCTCGCCGGCGGATCGGATTTGCACAAGCCGCAGGCAGGCTTCCGCGTTGCCCAATCCCAGGCATATGTATCCAGGAATATATACTGGTTGACTAAAGTAACGGAACGTCCAATGCACATTCCCAGAACCGAACAAGTCCGCTTTCAAAAGGCTTAGACCATATTATCTATTTCGGTCAATCATGATCTAAGCACATCGATATTCTGCCGGCGCGTGACCTGAATCTCGACACGTCGTAAAACCGCATACCGTCTCGACGGTCCAGCACTCGCGGTCGCGGATTACCTGTGTGTCTTTCGCCCGGCTCTGTAGATCAGCTGGACGACGAACAAAAAAAATCCAACCTGCGAAACGATCAAGGTAAGGACCGTCCAGCCCAGCGCCTTCCAGATTGAACCCGTTGCCAAAAAAGTCGAGAGCGCCACGACGAATGACGCGGTGGTCATCCCCACCAGGAACTGTGGAAAATTCATCGTTTTTCAAGGCCGCCCCGGAGCTTCTAACAGCCGCGACGACTAACCTTGCCCATTTACCCCGGACCAACGTTTTCACCCTTTCAGTGGTTGCGCAAGTGGCAAATCGATCAGAGGTGTGCGCATGCTTAATGCATCTTCTGGTTGAGATGCTTCCTGGCTGGTGCTGTTCCATCCAAAAGAGCTGACCTATTGCGGAAAGGCACGATGGAAATTTGTTGCGCGCCGGATGCGCCGGGCGCAACGTAGGCCCTGCGGATTGCGATAAAAAAGAATATCAGTCCAGGGGGCCGAGGGGGAGGATGACATGGCGCTCAAGGTAATCGGCGCGGGATTCGGACGCACGGGCACATGGTCGACCTTCGCCGCGTTGAACAGGCTCGGCTTTCCCTGCTATCACATGCAGGAAGTGATCCTCAACAAGGCCAACAAGGGCCACCTCGACTTCTGGCGCAAGGTGGCAAACAGCGAGCCCGGCACGCCGCACGACTGGGACCGGGTGTTTGCCAACTACACGGCGACGGTCGACAATCCCGGCTGCTGCGTGTGGCGGGAGCTGCTGGCCGAAGACCCTGATGCCAAGGTACTGCTGACGCTCCACCCGCGCGGCGCCGAAGGCTGGTACGACAGCACGATCGATACGATCTACTTCACCGAGAATCTCTGGCAGTTCAAGATTTTGGAGTGGCTGACGCCGTTCGGCCGAAAATTCGGCGACATGTCGCGCAAGCTGATCTGGGGCCGCGTGCTGGTCGGCGTGATGGACGACCGTGAGCGGGCGATCGCGCGCTACAACGCCTACACCGAGGAGGTGAAGGCGGCCGTGCCGCCGGAAAAGCTTCTGGTATTCACGGTGACCGAAGGCTGGGGGCCGCTGTGCCGCTTTCTCGGCGTGGCAGAATCTCAGGAGCCGTTCCCGAACCTCAATGACCGCGAAAGCGTCAAGAAGGTGATCCGCGACATCATCAAGGGATCGTACGTCATGCTCGGGCTGTCGATCGCAGGGGTGGTGGCGGTGCTGGGCGGGGTTTTGTGGTGGCTGGGGTAGTGGCCAGGAGATCACGCCAGGCAATCACGCCAGGCAATCGCTTCAGACAAAAAATGGCTCCAACCGGGTGTTGGGATGACCACTGTCGATGTCGGCGCCGCCCCTCATTGCCCTGCCGGGCATTTCTCCCCGTATAGTGACGGGGAGGAAGACACCTTCAGCGAGGATTTCGCCAGTCTCCAGCGTTGCAGAAACGTGCCGAGGTTGCGGCCAGCCCCTTCTCCCCGTCACTATACGGGGAGAAGATGCCGGCAGGCAGATGAGGGGCAGCGCAAAGCGGAAGGGATGGCCCTGGGTAAAACCCACCAACGCTGGACAGCCGCGCTCAACCCCATGGAACCAGTTGCAGGATCGCCGCGCGACGCCGGAATTTTCTGCGCTTCTCTGGCCGCAACACTGCGGCTCAGGCCGACATCGCCAGCGGTCTTGCGCTCTTGTTGGGGATCTGGATGTCGATCTCCAGCGTCGACATCGTCTCGCCGCGATCCATCGAGACCTGCAGATAATCCTGATCGATCTGCACATGCCTGGCGATGACGGCCATGATCTCCTCGCGCAGCACCGAGACGAGATCGGGCTGGCTGCGGTTGCGGCGCTCATAGGCGAGCAGCACCTGCAGCCGCTCGCGCGCCACCGGCGCGCTGCCGCGTCGCTTGAAGAGGTCTAACAGGTTCATGCTGCCCTCCTTCCAAAAAGCCGGTCGAGAAAGCCCTTGCGCTCGAATGGCACGACGACCGGCAGGTCCTCGCCCTCGAGCCGTTTGGCCGCCTCGATATAGGCGCGGGCGGCGGCATTCGTGGGATCGCTGAGCGTCACCGGCGAACCGAGGTTGGAGGCCTTGAGCACGTCCTGGCTCTCGGGAATGATCCCCAGGAGCGGCGTCGACAGGATCTCCAGAACGTCGTCGATCGAGAGCATTTCGCCGCGAGCCGCGCGGGCGGCATCGTATCGCGTCACCAGCACGTGCTTGGCGATCTGCTCGCCCCGCTCGGCCTTCACGGTCCTGGCGTCAAGGAGGCCGATGATGCGATCGGAATCGCGCACCGAGCTGACTTCCGGGTTGGTGACGATGACCGCCTCGTCGGCAAAGCGCATGGCGAGCTGCGCACCGCGCTCAATGCCGGCCGGACTGTCGCAGAAGACGTAGTCGAACACCGAGCGCAGCTTGTCGATCACCTCGCCGACGCCCTCCTCGGTCAGCGCATCCTTGTCGCGCGTCTGCGAGGCCGGCAGCAGGAACAGCGTCTCGACGCGCTTGTCACGGATCAGCGCCTGCGAGAGCTTGGCCGTTCCCTGGATGACGTTGACCAGGTCGAACACCACTCGCCGCTCGGCGCCCATGATCAGATCGAGATTCCTTAAGCCGACGTCGAAGTCGACCAGGGCCACCTTCTTGCCGGTCCTCGCGACCGCGGCACCAAGGGCGGCCGTCGAGGTCGTCTTGCCGACGCCCCCCTTGCCCGAGGTGACCACCACTACCTTGCCCATATATGCCTCCATTATTGTTGTTGGTATTGCTAAGCGTCTGAATTAGGCGATGCGCTTAAGTCATTGTTTTCATATGTCGTCATTTCAAAACCACTGCGTACTTTCGGGCGACTGCATTAGCTGAACGGCGCGATGCGCAGCGTGTCTTTTTCGAGAAACGCCTGGACGGCTTTTCCACGCAAGGACGGCTCCATCTCTTCGGCGGTGCAATACCAGCCGTCGACCGACAGCAGCTCGGCCTCGTTTTTGCGGCAGAAGATGCGCGCTGCCGAATGGCCGAGCACACCGGCCGACGCTCGCCCGCGCAGCGTGCCGTAGACGTGGATGGAGCCGGCGGCGACGATCTCGGAACCGGAGGCGACGGAGCCGAGCACGATGACATCGCCATGCGCGTGGAAGACCGACTGGCCCGAGCGGATCGGCGTCTTGACCATCAGCGTGGCCGGCGCTTCCGGCTGCCTGTCTTCTGGCTGCTTGGCCTGTTCCGCCTTGCCTTCTTCCGCCTTGCCCGCCTCTTCAGGCCTGCCCTTTGCGTCGGCCTGCATCAGCAGCCCGGCGGTAGCCTCTTTCGCACCGATCAGCACCGGCGGCAGATTGGCCTCGAGCGCCGTGCTGCCGTCGAGTTCGATCGCATAGATGCGGATGCCGCGCAGGCCAAGCTCGGCGACCAGCGTTTCGATCTGGCTGACCTCCGGCTTCAGCGTGTTGAGGTTGAGCACCACCGGTCGGCCGGCAAAATAGCCGGGAGAATTGCCGATCCAGCGATCAAGGCTTTCCAGCCACTCCGAAAGCGGCGCTTCCGGGGTGAGCGTGAAGGCGACAAAGGAGCGGGCGCGAAAGCGAATGGATTTGGTCTCGACAGGGGCGGCGAAGGTCACGGACAGCGATTCCTTACTGATAGGTAAACGCTAGCCAGCCATGGTTAACGAAAGGTTAACGGAGGGGTGTTTGCGGCATCCGGAAAGCTGTTACTGACAGACCCGGGTGTCAGCAGCCGAGCGGACAATGCTGGAGACTGCCTGCTCTTCCTCGACACCTTGCTGGCTAAGTGCCCTTCGCTGCGTCCTCGATCAGTTCGGCTAGCAAGGTGGAGAACCGCTCGTCAGTCTTATCCCCTATGGTTCCCACTTCTCTCGCCACGATCCCGGGCGAAGAGACCGACACTTGCCCACTCAGCTGAACGTTGACCGTGAACGTCCTCCCGGCTGCCTCCTTCTCCATTCCCCCCTTTCTGTAGATTCTGAACCGAATGGACGGTGTTGATGCTTTGGCCTGGCGGCATGGCGTGGTGTCCATCTCGACAGTCACCTCGCCCGCCACGTCAGCCTTGGCCGCTTCCAGCGACGCAACCACGACGTCATTTAGCCAGGCCCGTGCTTGCGCGCCGAAGTCCACCCCCTCGGCCTTCTCACTGCCGACCTTCTCCTCTTGCTCACGGCGAGCTTCCTTCCCGCGATCAAGGGCATCTTTGAACTTAGACATCATGGTTTGCCTCCGATTGTGAGCGCATGAGACCAGCCGCCATGCTCCTCCTAATGAGTAGAACGCGCACAATCGGCGTCCGTTGCGTAAGCGGAGCCCGCGGTTCGCCGTTGCGCACGGTATTTTCCTTCTGGCGCGGTCGATCGCCCGGGTGGCGGCGGTGATCGCGGCGCTGGTGGTGGTGGCTGGGGTAGCGTGTCAGCAGCCGAGCGACAACGCTGGAAATTGTCTGCCCTTTCCCACAAGATGCCTGAACATCCCTGAGGGCTCGACATGTGCAACCTCTACAACATCACCACCAGCCAGGAGGCGATCCGCCAGTGGACCCGCGCCCTGCGCGACATCCTCGGCAATCTCGAGCCCTCCATCGACATCTACCCCAACCAGCCCGGCCCGGTGGTGCGCAACGGGCCGGACGGGACGCGCGAACTGGCCAATCTGCTGTGGGGCATGCCGACGCCGATTGAGCGGGTTAAGGGCAAGGCCGACTACGGCACCACCAACATCCGCAACCCGCAATACGGCCATTGGCAGCAATATCTCGGCGTCGCGAACCGCTGCGTGGTGCCGGTCACCAGCTTCGCCGAACCAAGCCCGACGCCCGGCGACAAGGACCCGGATACCGGTATCCAGAGGAACTACTGGTTCGCACTGAGCGAGGAGCGGCCGCTGTTCTTCTTCGCCGGGCTGTGGACGCGCTGGCAAGGCGTGCGCAAGGTCAAGGACGGCCCCGGCGACTTCGAGCTCTACGGCTTCCTGACCACCAAACCCAACGCCCTGATCGCGCCGATCCACGAGAAGGCGATGCCAGTCATCCTGACCACGCAGGAGGAAACCGAGACCTGGCTGACCGCGCCATGGTCGGAGGCCAGGCACCTGCAGCGCCCGGCGGCGGACGACGCGCTGGTGATCGTCGAGAAGCCGGCGACGCAGATCAAGTTTCCGCCGCAGGCGCCACAGGCGCCGGTACAGGCTCGCTGTTCTAAAGCTTGAACTTCTGCAGCACCCAGATGTAGCCCTTCGGCGGATGGTCCTGGTCGATGAACTGGGTCTTCACCGTCGTGTCCGTTCGGCTGCACCGCTTGCACTTGAACCGGATGGTCTCCAGCGGCTTATTCCAGCCCACCACCTTGGCCACGTCGTTGGCCCGGAAGCGTCCGACATGGTAGCAGTGGCCGCACTCGACTATGAGCAGCATGTTGGCCTTCGCGGCACGTCCAACGCTGTCCATCGGCCCGGCCATGGCTCATTTCCGGGTCAGGTAATCCTCGGGAAGCGGGAGCAGGCCAAGATTCGGCATTCGGAAATCCGGCTCCTTCTCCGCTAGGCTGGCCATCACCTCATGCAATTTGTCGACGAGCCCGCTAAGCTGCCAATACAGTTCGCCATGCGCCTTCAGATGCAGTTGCGACGAAAGCACCGTCCTGCGCAGCCTCAGAGCGTCCCTGATGATCGCCTCCGCATCCCTCGTCGACAGCCTGTCAAACCGGCTTTTTCGTCTGCCCATCGCGGCTCTCCCCAATTCGTGAGCAACCGCCCCACCCACTGACAAATAGGAAGGTATTCCTCGCGGAGTCAATTAACTCTTGACATTTTTGTTCCCGTTTTGTTCAATTTGTGACAGAAACTGTTGGAGGCATCGCCATGGACCACATCGTGACGCTGGACAGCCGCCAGGAGGCCGCCCTTCAGGCAGTCGCCGACAAGTTCATTGCCCGGCACAAGGGCGACGCGGTGAAGGCGCTGAAGGAAATGATGGTGCTTAATGGGCACTTACAGGAACGGCTTGATGCGGTGGAGGGCCGGCGCCGGGCGACGCGCTAGGAATTAAACGCTCAACTTTAACTTAAGGTTGATTGATGAGGCCGATAATACGCGAGTAGCCTCCTCCCTCAGCGCCCCCACTCGCGATCGACTAGCCGCAGCCTAGTATCTCGAACGGGGATGCTGGCGGAACGGTCGAGGCTTCCATTTCGGGCGCGGAGGATATGCATAGGCCCAACGCCGAGCGTTGGGTTCGGCAATGTCCCGCTCACGCCTCAAATCGGCAGCGATCATTTCCATTATTACTTGACTAGGGATGATCTGGGCGCGCTTCTCAGCCGCGTCCAGGAACATACTTCGAGAAATTGCCGCGACTACGGCGCGCCCCTCAGCACGTCCCGGCAATAAGCACCAGAGTATATCCCGATTTGGCCCCGACACTTCCTTTGCCGTTCCGAAATCCTCGAAATCAAAGAAGACCGGCACAGCGCAGTTAAGCCACGTAGAAGGGAACCCTTCCCTTGGCCAGAGCACAACGAAAACGCGCTTCATCAAAGTAGGTCTGAAAGAGTTTCGAGCTTGAAGAAACCGCGACAGGTCTCTTTTCAGCCGCGTTCCATCCACGACCCAGACCATATTCCGATGGAACGCCTCGCGTACAGCCATCTCCCGCGTCGGCAGGTGTGAGTGCTGGAACTCGATAACCAAGCCATTTTCGGTCATAACATCCGCAATATGCTTCTCACCTGCCTCGTCACGCCGGATCACTTCCTGCCATTCCGACGGAAAATGGTCTTTCCAACCGCGATGCCACGCGGTTTCCGGCTCCCACCACGGATCGCAACTCCGCTTGCCGCGATGCGCCCAATGCGAGACCCTTTGCGTCCCGCACTTTGCGATCATCGGCGCCGAGCATCCCGGACAGCAACCGATCGATCCAGGCGAGGCCTCACACCGCGCGTTGTTCACCAATGCGAACCGCATGACGTTCTCCAATTGAGGTTAGGACCGCACGCCATCGCAGGCAGCAGCCAGATTCTTGTTTGGGAAGTTATGTCGGCAGCGCGGCCAGCCCGAGCTGGTGCTGTTTCTTTTTATCTTCGACGCGAGGTCAGACCGTCGTCGGTTATCATGCGGCTGGCGAAAATGCCCGGCACCGCTTTTTCTCAAAGCACGCAACAAAAGTATCTGAACCGCTGGTTCAGTCAAGTTTGCGGTTCATCGCAATCGGCAGCTTCACGCTGTCGTGGCCAAGCCATTCGCACAAGGCGTCGCTCAGCGCCTACCATGTTCTCGCAGAGATGCAGGCCGTCGTCGCAGGCTAAGGTCCGCCAGGCCATCCGGCGCGGCTGCCTGGCAGCGACGGCACGCCGCCTCAATGCCTCTTGAAATACTGCACCTCGCGTTCGTGCTTCTCCGCATCCTCGCGGCTGTCAAACGTCCGAGATTGCGGCGCTTGCCGGTCTTTTCGCCCTTCTTGCGCGAAAAGGCTCGGTATTTTCCGTCTTGGAGTTTTCTGATCATCTGTCACTCCCCGAACGGCTGCTTCCCTTGAGGTTGCGCGCGGCTTGCTCGATCGCCGCCCGGTCGTTTCCCAGCCTGTCGATCAGCTCCTGCGCCTGATCGCCCGATATGCCGGTGCGCACCGCCAAGGCCTCCACCGTCAAGACGTCGGAGCTCGCGACCTCGCGGGTTTCCGGCAGGGCATCGCCAGCCGTCAGCGGCAGGGCTGCCTCTCTGTCGATCTCGGCCTCGGCCCGGTGCCAGTGCCGCTCGGGATCGCCATGGATCCCACCTTCACGTTCCAGATCTGGTGTGCGCGCTCACGAATCTTGTCTTCCCGGTCGTCGCCCATGTTGATTCCTCCTTTGGGTATCGGATGAACGCCACGCCGCCCCGAACGATGCAAGAAATCTGCGTGATCGTTGGTCGCACAACGCGCCATGCACTTGCGGCCGCCAGCCCGTCCCGCCCTCGCCTAATGGCACTGCCTCCGCGGGCCGCCGGAATAGGGCTGGTAGGTGTTGTCTTCCGGCCGATAGGAGCGGTAGCGGCTGAAGCAATATTCTATGTGGTCGGGCGGAAGCCAGGCGCCGCCGGTTTCATCCGCCGGAACGTTCCCATCGATTGACCACCTCTCGGTCGCCTCGACATAGCTGGCGCTTTCGTCGGCAGGCTGTGCGACGCGCTTGGCCGCGCCGGCATCGAGATAGGGCGAGATGCAGGGACGCTGCTCTCCACTGTAGGATGTGTAGTGGTCGTCGCTTGGCCTGTAGGAGCGGTAGCGGCTTGCGCACCATTCCACATGGGCAGCAGGCATCGCCTGCTGCTCGTCGGCTGCCGGCTTGATAGAGGCGGTAGCGGTGGGGTCGGGTGCCGAAGATGGGACATCGGCCGGTTTCGAGGTGCGATCGCCAAGGGCCTGATCAACTGGGACCTGATCAACTGGGACCTCCGGGACCTCGCGGGCGGGAAGGCGCTCAAGCTGCTGCGAAGCAGGGTCCACCTTCCGCGGCTCCCTCGGCCACAGTTCGGCAACGCTGGAGGTCGGGGCGGCCTGCCGCACCGGCTCGGCGGAAAGAATCCAGATGGCGAAAGCCAACCCGCTGGCGAACACCGCCAGTGTCAGCACAAAGCCGCCAAGTATCGCCGATAAGGCTTTCACACCACGCTCCTTTACCCCGTCATCTCTAAAATGCGAGGCATTGGATCCGGTTCCAACCAGGCGGGACAGCAGCAGCTTGCGTGCTCAAAGGAAGACCCTCTCCGTCTCGGCTTCGCCGAGCCACGTCTCCTCCCGCTTCGCGGCGCGCGGAACCAAGGTTTCAGAGGTCGCCGACAAGCTCCGTATAGGTCCTCATCTCGCCATCCTGCCCGCGTATCAACCACCTCTCGCCGTCCTGCGCCTCGACATAGCACGGGCCGAGCGGCACTTTGCCGCCGCCGTCCGGCAGGTCCAGCACATAGACGGGGTTGCAGATGCCCGACAGGCGCGCGCGGAGCGCGCTGGCCAGCGCCTGGCCGTCGGCGATCGTGGTGCGCCGGTGCGCCATGCCGCGTGCGAGGTCGCCGTGGTGCAGGTAATAGGGCTTGACGCCGAGGCGGTACATCAGCTCGCGGCACAGCTCCTCCAGCACCTCGACCGTGTCGTTGACGCCTTTCAGCAGAACGCTCTGGTTCAGCAGCACGAAGCCGCCTTGCCGCAACGTGCGGCAGGCCTGCTCGGCCGCCGCCGTGATCTCCCGCGCGTGGTTGAAATGGGTGACGACCGTGACTATCAGCCGGCCCTGCAGGGAGCGAACCAGCCCTGAGGTGACGCGCGACGGCAGAGCGACCGGCACGCGGGTGTGGATGCGTAAGAGCCGCACATGCGGAACCGCCTCGACGCGGGCACGGATTTCCGCCAGCGCCTTGTCCGGCAGCGACAGCGGATCGCCGCCGGTCAGGATCACCTCGCGGATTTCGGGATGGGCCTCGATATAGGCGAAAGCCGGCTCCAGCGCCTCGCGCGAAAAACCGCGGCCGATCGAGGTCAGCGACTCCTTGCGAAAGCAGAACCGGCAATAGACCGCGCATTGATAGGTCGGGAACAGCAAAACCCGGTCGGCATGGCGATGCGTCAATCGCGGCACCGGACTGAAGGCGTGGTCGGCGATCGGGTCGTCAAGCTCGCCTTCCAGCTCTGCCAGTTCTTCGAACGACGGGATGACCTGCGCCCGGATGGGGTCGGCGGGGTCGCTCCAGTCGATCAGGTCGAGATAGGCTTTCGGGATGCGAACCTTGTGGCGCGTGGCCGCTGCTTGAGCCGCCGCGCGCTCGGCTGGCGACAGCGGCAGGGAATCCAGATCGCGAACATGCCGCACGCCCGCGCGAACATCGTCCTGCCACGCGACGTCGTCGGCGCTGGCGCGCTCGTCATCGGCCGCCATGCCGGCCGCAGCCATGCTGGCGTCAGGGATGTCGAGGTGTGAGGTCATCGAAGGCTCCTTGAATTGGGGCTGAATACAGCATTGGAGCCAGGGCTTGAACCCTTGCCGGGATGGCTCAGCGGCGAAGCTGCCAATCTCCCCCCAAGTGGGGGAGATGTCCGGCAGGACAGAGGGGGCGCGAAGTATCGCCAACCTTGTTCGTTCTGAACGCGCAAAGGACATTCTAAGCTAATGCGCGTGAGAGCGGATTGTGATCGGTGAGAGAAATCGGCGGTCTGAGCGCGCCCAGGAAGCGGTCAGCCGAAAGCATCCACTGATCAGAAACAATCTCGCGCTCGCTAACGCATAACATTAGCTTGCGCTTAAATTAGCTTTATCGTATCTATCTTGATGGCCGGTGATCTACCCCCCAACCGGTTAGGCTCGGCGCCAGTCCCCCCCTCAGGCCAACGACGCCGGGCCGCTCGGGGTTTTTCGCTCAATCCGGGAAGAGCTTTTTAAGTACCTCCTGTTCGCTTTCGCCGGCAGCCGGTCGTCGAGGCCGGTGAACACATCGGCTATCCCCCTCAGGAGTCGACCTTCCCGTCGCCAGCCATGGTCGCTAATCTCGGCTCACGGAAAGGCTGGAGAAGAGGAATGGCGAACGGCTTGTCGCCAAGGCTTTTGGCGATAGTTGACGCGCTGCCTTTGCGGCAGGGCATGCGCGTGCTGGAGATCGGCTGCGGTCCGGGTGCTGCGGCGCGCGAGATCGCGCGCCGGATTGGCGACGGCCACGTGCTGGCGATCGACCGCTCGGCCAGGCCATCGCGCAGGCCAGAGCCGCCTCGCGCGCCGAGACTGCAGCGGGCCGGCTGAGCTTTCGTCAGGTTGCCATCGAGGACTTCAACCTTGAGGCGGAGGAAAAGCGCTTCGACATTGCCGTTGCGGTACGCGTCGGCGCGCTGGACGGGCGCTATCCCGAGGCAGAAAAAATTGCCTTGCAACGGCTCAAGGCCGCGTTGACGGCGCAAGGCCGGCTGTTCATCGACGGCGGCGATCCGCTGCGCGAAATTGCGATACACAACTGAGCAGCCCTTCGCTTCCTTTCGGAATCGAGCGCTTGGGTGACGGTGAGCGGCAACGCCGCTCTGCGCCTCAGCTCCGCAACCCAGGCGCTTCCTGCCCGGTGCGCTCGACATACTCGGTATAGCCGCCGCCATATGAATGAACGCCCTCGGGCGTCAGCTCCAGCACGCGGTTCGACAGCGCCGCCAGAAAATGCCGGTCGTGCGAGACGAACAGCATGGTGCCTTCGTATTGCGAGAGCGCCGTGATCAGCATCTCCTTGGTCGCGATGTCGAGGTGGTTGGTCGGCTCGTCCAGCACCAGCAGGTTGGGCGGATCGAACAGCATCAGCGCCATCACCAGCCGCGCCTTCTCGCCGCCCGACAACACCCGGCATTTCTTCTCGATCTCGTCCCCGGAAAAGCCGAAGCAGCCGGCCAGTGCTCTGAGCGGCGCCTGGCCTGCCTGTGGAAACGCGTCTTCCAGCGTCTGGAACACGGTGCGCTCGCCCTCCAGCACCTCCATGGCGTGCTGGGCGAAATAGCCCATCTTCACGCTCGGCCCGCGCGCCACCGTGCCGTTGTCCGGCTCGGAAGCGCCGGCGACCAGCTTCAACAGCGTCGACTTGCCGGCGCCGTTGATGCCCATCACGCACCAGCGCTCGCGGCGGCGCACCTGGAAATCCAGCCCGTCGTAGATCGAGCGGCTGCCATAGCCCTTGTGGACGTTCTTCAGCGTCACCACGTCCTCGCCGCAGCGCGGCGCCGGCTGGAAGTCGAACGACACTTTCTGGCGGCGCTTGGGCGGCTCGACGCGGTCGATCTTCTCCAGCTTCTTCACCCGGCTCTGCACCTGGGCGGCATGTGACGCCCGCGCCTTGAAGCGCTCGATGAAGGCGATCTCCTTGGCCAGCATCGCCTGCTGGCGCTCGAACTGCGCCTGCTGCTGCCGGTCGGCGATTGCCCGCTGCTGCTGGTAGAATTCATAGTTGCCGGAGTACGCGGTCAGCGAGCCGCCATCGATCTCGACCACCTTGTCGACGATGCGATTCATGAACTCGCGGTCGTGCGAGGTCATCAGCAGCGCGCCATCATAGTTCTTCAGGAACTGCTCCAGCCAGATCAGGCTTTCCAGGTCGAGATGGTTGCTCGGCTCGTCGAGCAGCATGGCGTCAGGCCGCATCAGCAGGATGCGGGCCAGCGCCACGCGCATCTTCCAGCCGCCGGATAGTTTCCCGACATCGCCGTCCATCATCTCCTGGCTGAAGCCGAGGCCGTCCAGCACTTCGCGGGCGCGGCCATCCAGCGCATAGCCGTCGAGCTCCTCGAACCGCGCCTGCAGGTCGCCGTAGCGGGCGATGATCGCGTCCATCTCGTCTGCCCGCTCCGGGTCGCCCATGGCGGCTTCGAGCTCACGCATCTCGGCCGCCACTTCGCTCACCGGCCCGGCGCCGTCCATCACTTCGGCGACGGCGCTGCGGCCTTCCATGTCGCCGACATCCTGGCTGAAATAGCCGATGGTGACGCCGCGATCCACCGAGACCTGGCCCTCGTCGGGCTGCTCCTCACCGTTGATCATGCGAAACAGCGTCGTCTTGCCGGCGCCGTTGGGGCCGACCAGCCCGACCTTCTCGCCCTTCTGCAACGAGGCGGAGGCCTCGATAAAGACGATCTGTCGGCCGTTCTGCTTGCTGATGCTTTCCAGTCGAATCATGCTTCCACGCGTGCCCAAGGGATTTCCCCGCGCCAATACGCGATAGGCCGCGCCTGCGGAAGCCCGCAAATCAATGGGAATACGCCGCCAGATTCGAAGTTCGAACTGAATTAGCGGAACCTCAGATAGTGCAGGCAGTTTAGAAAGATGACCTCGAACACCGAAAGGAGCACGATATGAAGACGCTTACTGCTATTTTGCTCGCCACCTCTATGATCGGCCTGACCGCCGGCACGGCAAGTGCGACCTGCCATGACACGACTGCATCGGTCAAAGCTCAGTCAGGCATCGCAAAAGACGGAACGCATGCACCTCTCGAAACTGATGCGAATGCCGGCAGCAAGGTCGAGGGCGGCCCGGCCAATAAGGACGGCAACACCATGCCGCTTGCCAACCAGGAAAGCGGCGGGAACAAGAACCTCGCCACCTCGCAGCAAGATGCACAGGCTCAGCAGGAGGGCGAGAAGACAGCGGCGGCCAAAGCCGACGCCGGCAGCAGCGATCCCTGCAAGCCGGACTAACGCGGATTGAATAGCTGGCCGCAGACGCCGCACTGCATGCCGCCATCGACCATCGGCGGCCTGCAGGCGGACTGCTCGGCCCGCGATGCCCCAGCCGCGAGGACCCTCTAAGGCAGAGGTTGTGCTCTGTTTCGAACGCGATGGCGGCATGGCCACTCTGCGCCGCAATGAATGTTTATCCCGAAGGAACGGTGATCGAGATGAGTCGCGGATTGATCGCCTGCAAGGTGAAAATGGGGCAGCTCCCTCAAAATGCTGATTTAGTCGATATCTTTGCCGAGGCCACGACGTGATGCCGGTCTTCGTCCACCTGCAGCAGGAATTTTGGGACGAATGGCTGGCCTCGCTGCCGTCATAGCGGCCAGCAACTGCCTCACCTGCCGCAACCTCATCCGATCCCACCCGTCACCGCATAGGCGCCGGCGACGCGTCGGTCCTCAAGACGCACGACGGCGGTGACGATCGAGCCGTGCGAGCCACGCCAGACGCTGTGGATTCTCTCATGCTCTTTGGCCGGTACGACCGCTCGCCCGGTAAAGCGCGCACCGGTCCGCTGCATGCGAATGGGCTCGCCGTTTACATGGACTTTCACGCTGGTCTCGGTTCCGACCTCGCCATGCACATCAAGCGTGACAGTTATCTCGTCCTGATCACCCGCAAAGCGCGTCTCGGCGGCAAGCGTGACGGTCAGCGGCGGTGCCTCGCCGGGCCGGCCGGCGGCAGGCCGGGCGGGAAAGACGTCGTCGGGAAGTTCCGGCGTGCGCGGCGGGCGGGTGCGGCGCTGGCCAAAGTCGCCGGCCAGCCGAAGCAGCCTGGTGTCGTCATAGGCCTTGCCGGCGAAGGTGAGGCCGACCGGCATGCCGATATCGGCCATCGTGCCCATCGGCACGGTGACGGTCGGAATACCGAGATGCCGCCACACCAGATTGCCGTTGGCGACCCAGGTGCCGTTGCGCCAGGCCAGCGCTGCGGAAGTCTCGTTGACATCCGCATCGGCCGGACCGACATCGGCGACGGCGGGAAACACCACCGCATCGAGCCGTTGCGCGTCGAGCCAGTCCTCGAAGTCGATGCGCCGCGTCGCCTCCAGGCCTTTCAGCCCAGCCTCCAGCTCGGGAATGGCCAGGAATTGGGTGACGCCGCGTTTGGCCCGCTCTACATATTCCGCCAGGTCGAAGCTGTCCCCATAACGGTCGGGCAGCGTGCCCGGCGGATGCGGAAAGATCTTCGCGCCGTCGACCGAGGACAGATCGGGGATAGCGGGGTCGGCATTGGCGCGCAGGAAATCGTCCCAGGCGAAGACGCACAGGTCCCAGATCTCGCGCTCGGCGAATTCTTCCGGAACCAGCCCGCGATCGACCATGTTTTTGGTGCCCGGCCGGTCGCGCTCGTAATTGGAAACGACGGGGAAATCGACCTCGACCACATCAGCGCCAAGCCGCCGCAGATCCGCTGCCGCCTGCTCCCACTGGTCGAGCACCGACGCGCGGGTCTGAATCGGAACGTCAGCCTCCGTATCGCGGCCGATATACATGCGGGGCACGCCGAGCCGCACGCCTCGCAGCGCCCCCTCCAGTCTAAGGTCGGTGTAGCGTGGCGGCCGCACGGCCGAGCTCTTCGGCAGCGCCACCCAGGGCTGCGCACGCCAGAAATCGCTTCTGGTGTCGGGGTCGTCGGCGACGATCACGTCGAGCAGTTCGAGCATATCCGGCACGCTGCGCGTATGCGGCACCATCACGTCCATCGTCGGCACCAGCGGCCAGTTGCCGCGCACGGAAATGACGCCGCGCGACGGCGTGTAGGCGACCAGCGCATTATTCGACGCCGGCGCCCGGCCGGAAGACCAAGTTTCCGCGCCGAGCCCGAAGGCGGCGAAACTGGCGGCAGTCGCGGTGCCCGAACCGTTGGACGAGCCGGATGCGAAGGCGGCGGTCAGGTAATCGGCATTGTAGGGGCTTTCCGCCCGGCCGTAGACGCCGCGCTGCATGCCGCCATTGGCCATCGGCGGCATATTGGTCAGCCCGATCAGCACCGCGCCGCCTGCCCGCAGCCGCGCGATGGTGAAGGCGTCCTCGCTGGCCGTGAGATGCTCGAAGGCCGGCGACCCGGCGGCCACCGTCAGGCCCGCCACCTTGTAGCTGTCCTTGGCGGTGTAGGGGATGCCGTCCGCGGCCCGAGGGTTGCGCCGTTCCTCCGGCGCCGGTCGGACGCAGCGGCCTCCTCGAACATTTTGGGATTGAGCACGGGAACGGTGTTGAGGGTGATGCCATGGCGGTCAAATCTGGCGATCCTGCGCAGGCAGGCGCCGACCAGCTCGACGCTGGTGACCGTGCCGGCCTCCAGCGCCCGCCGCAGCTGTTCGATCGACGCTTCGACGATGTGGAGACTGGTCACTTTGGGAAAGCCAAACGTCTGTTACCCGCAACAGTTTCAAATATGATCTTCACCTACAATGTTTTGGTGTCCAACAGACCATCCTCCTTCATCATATCCAGATAAATCTGGACAGCGGGATGGCCATGAGACGAAGCCTTGAGCAGCCATTTGGCGGCCTCTTTATAGTCTGGTTGTCCATTGATGCCGCGATAGTACAGCATCCCAAGACCAGCTTCGGCATCGACATTTCCGAGCTTTGCCGCAGCCAGCCACCAGAACTCCGCGGATTTGTCGTCTCTGGCGATGCCTTCACCATTGGCATAGGCGTACGCCAAACCGAGTTGAGCATCGACATTTCCCTGCTTTGCGGCTTTGCTCCACCATATGAATGCTTGGCCGTCGTCCTCGCCGACGCCTCTTCCTGTGCTGTAAAGGACACCAATATTGTATTGCGCTTCCGCAAGACCGCTGACTGCGGCCTTCATCCACCATTCGAATGCCAAACCGTCGTCCTGCGCCAGCCCTCGACCTTCATTATGGAGAATGCCAAGCAGATATTGGCCGGCCGCATCCCCGTTTTCCGCAGCCTTTCGCGCCCAGATGACGGCCAGCCGATCATCCTGCTCAACGCCTTTGCCATAGTGAAAAGCCTGGCCGAGACCGCTGGCGGCCTCTATATTTCCTGCCACTGCAGCCTTGCGCCACCAGGAAACCGCTTGGTAGTCATCCTGAGCAACCCCTTCGCCTCTGGAATACAGAAGACCAAGCATGCATTGAGCAGCCGCGTTCCCGTCGTCCGCTGCCTTTCGCGCCCACTTCACGGCAAGCTGATCATCCTTTTTGACGCCTTGGCCGAGATAGTATAGCCGGCTGAGAGCGAAGGCGGCTTCCATATTTCCTGCCTCGGCAGCCTTGCCGAACCAGTACACTGCCAGCCCGTCATTCTGGGCAACGCCGTGGCCCTGCCCATACATCAGACCAAGATCGAACTGGGCGACGGGATCGCCTGCCTCGGCCAAAACCGTCAACGGACCAAGCGCCTGGACATAGTTCTCGGCCAGCAGCGCGGTTTTCGCCTTATGCGCAGCCGACCAGAGGACATAGAAGTGGCGTGTCGGGAAAAACAGCACCGTGGCGGCCAGCACAAGAAAAACCGCCGCGATAACCTTCCGACGATAGGGCTTGGGGGAACTGGCAAAGGATGCTGTCGCTACAACCAGTCCGTTTTCATTGTCCACGTGAGCTGATCCGTCCATCCCCATCAGCAATCATTAGCGCGGAGCTTTTCCTTGCGAAATATCCCTAGCTTGAAAATCTGTTCAATCCGGCGCACCGGCGAAAAGCACCACGCCGTCTCCGCCGCCCGCCGGCCAGTCCCGGATGGTGCGGTCATAGCCGCCGGTCAGCACCGTGCCGTCCGCGGCGAACGCCACCGCGTAGACTGGGCCGGACCGGCTGTCGAACAGAGCGATCTCGTTGCCGGCGTCCATGTCCCATAGCCGTGCCGTGCCGTCGAGCGATCCGGACAGCAGCCGCTTGCCGTCGGCCGACAGCGCCAGCGCGTAGACCGTGCCCGAATGGCCTTCGAGGCGGCGGACTTCGCGGCCGGTGTCGAGATCCCAGAGCTTGATCGTATAATCGCCGCTGCCGGTGATCAGATGGCGCCCGTCGGCCATGAACAGGACGCCATAGGGGCCGCGCTCATGCCCGTGCCAGCTGCGCAGCTGCTTGCCGGTGCCGATATCCCATAGTTTTAGCGTGCCCTCGATACTGCCGCTGATCGCGCGTGTGCCGTCGGGCGAGACGGCGACCCCGCTGATCGACCAGTCGTGCCCCGGCATCACGTGCAGCACCGAGCCTTTCTCGATATCCCAGACGATGACCCTGCCGGTGTCGTGCCCGCTGACCGCACGTTTGCCGTCGGGGCTGATCGCGAGCTTGTTGACGCCGCCGTTCTGGCCTGACGAGAACACATGCAGCACAGCGCCATCGGAGAGCTGGCGCAGCACGATCTCGCCATCGTCGCCGGCCGTCAGCGCCCGCGCCCCATCCGGCAGGAAAAGCGCGGTACGCGCCATGTCCTTGTGGACGCCGAGGGTGCGGATGAGGCGCTTGCCGTCGATATCCCAGAGCTTGACCGTGCGGTCGGTGCTGGCGCTCATGATCGAGTGCCCGTCGGGCGCCACCGCCAGCCAGACGACGGGCTCGCGATGGCCATCGGGCTGCGTCGGCAGCGGCGGCGGAGCCTGGGGCAGCGGCGCGACGGTTTGCGGTGGCGCGGCCGGGGCTGGAGCAGCCTCCGGCGAGACTGATGGGACAAGCACGACCTCGGTTGGCGAGGCAGGAGCCGGCGGCTGTGCCGGTTCCGCGCTGACGCCAGGGTCTGTATCTTGCGCAATCACATCGCTGGACTGATTGCCGTTGTCGCTCGGCGGCGGAGGCGCAGTCGGTTGTTCAGGCGGCTTGGCCGCTTGCTCAGACAGTGGAACCGAATCCGACGCAGTGGGCGCTTCCGGCGCGGGGGCTGGTGCGCTGGCGACGTCTTCGCCGTTCGGCGCGCTCGGCGCGGGCTGCTCGGCGGTCAGGCTTTTGCCGGCGTCCTGTGGCTGCCCCAACCAGGGACCGAGCTGGTCGATCACCAGAGCGAGCACGACAAGAAACGGAACGACAGCGAAGAGCCGCCGCAGGCGTGGTCTTCCGCCGGGTTCCGTTTCGGCGCCCCTGCCGAACAGGGGCTTCTTCGGAGCGAGCGTCGATCGGCCCGGCAACAGGCCGGCCCAGAACAACAGGGCTGCAAGGGCTGATACGACGCCCGCCGCCCCGAAAAAAGCCAGGCGCACGGACGCGAAAGCGTCGCCGGCGCCCTCGTCGCCCAGCGCGAAATACACCCGTATAAGGCAGAGCATGCCGATCGCCAGCAGCAGCGCCGCGAGCAGCCTGTCGACAAGCCTGGTCATCGGTCTCCCCCTCGCACCGCTTTCGCTTTGCCCGCAATGATGCCGTCCATTGCCGGGCTTGTCGATGCCCGGTTCAATTCAATGACGGCCAATCTCTCCCCACAAGGGGTGGAGATGGCTCTCCGCCCTCACCGCAATTCCACCCACACCGGCGCGTGGTCGCTGGCGCCGGGCTCGCCGCGGACGTCGCGGTCGATGCCTGCCCCGATCAGCCGGCGCGCCAGCTTCTTCGAGAGCAAGATATGATCGAGCCGCAGGCCGGCGTCGCGCTGCCAGCGGTTGCGGCGATAATCCCAGAATGTGTAGAGCGTCTCCTTCGGATGCTTCTTGCGCAGTGCGTCGGTCCAGCCCTGGTCGAGGAGTGCTGCAAAAACGGCCCGGCTTTCCGGCTGCACCAGTGCATTGTCGTCATAGGAGCGGGTCGGATAGATATCGCGCGGCTCGGGCACGACATTGTAGTCGCCGACGAGTGCCACTGGCAGGCCGGTGTCGAACAATTCCGCCGCATGCGCGTTCAGGCGCTCGTGCCAGGCCAGCTTATAGGTGAATTTCGGACCCGGCTGCGGGTTGCCGTTCGGCGCATAGAGGCAAGCGACGACGATACCGTTGACCGCCGCCTCGATGTAGCGGGCCTGGTTGTCGCTCTCGTCGCCGGGCAGCGCCTCGCGGGTCAGAACGGGTTCTGACCCCCGCGCGAGTATGGCGACGCCGTTCCAGGTCGGCTGCCCCACCCACACCGCGCCATAGCCAGCATCCGCGAGCGCGGTGCGCGGAAACTGCGTCTGCCTTGCCTTCAGCTCCTGCAGGCAGACGATGTCGGGCTTGGCGACAGTCAGCCAGGCCAGCAGGTTTTGCAGCCGGCTGTTGATGTTGTTGATGTTGAAGGTGGCGATCTTCATCGGCCTGCTTCAGCGCACGATGCGTTCGGTCCACGCCATCACCGCATCAGCGAGTGTCTTCAGATGATCGGCGGCGGAGAAGCCGGAGATGCTCTTGCGCGGCTTCAAATCGTGGTCGCCATCCTCCAGCCAGAGGATTTCGATGCGGTTGGAAAGATCGTAGGTCGCGACCTCGCCCCTGGTGCCGAACTCGTCGCGTGTGCCCTGGAAGATCAACGTCGGCGTCCTCAGATCGGCGAGGTGTCTTGTCCGAAGCTGCGTCGGTTTCCCCGGCGGGTGGAAGGGATAGCCCAGACAAAGCAGCCCTGAAATCTCATACTTCGAAAACATCTCGTCGGCGATCATCGAGGCGACGCGTCCGCCCATCGACTTGCCGCCGATGATAAGCGGCCCCTTCACGCCCTCCGCCCTGAGGTCGGCGATCGCGTGGATATATTCGGGGGTCACCGTCTCGGCCCGTGGCGGCGGCTTGCGGTGACCGTAGCGGCGAGCGGCCATGTAGTGGAATTCGAAGCGCGCGACGCGGAAGCCGGTCTCGGCCAGCGCTTTTGCCGTGGCGTTCATCGAGGCCGAGTCCATCGGCGCCCCGGCGCCATGCGCAAGCAGGATGGTGATGGGAGCGGTGTCGGGGCCGTCGAAAAGGAAGGCGGTCATTGGGTGGCCCATTTATGGGGGCTGCGTTCCGTCCCACCCCCCTCTGGCCTGCCGGCCATCTCCCCCGCAAGGGGGTGTTTGGACCGGGGGGAGATCGGCAGCTCGAGCGCTCCGCTCACTCTTGCAACGTTTGAAAATGACGAAAGCAGCTGAGCGCTTGATCTCCCCCCTTGCGGGGGAGATGTCCGGCAGGACAGAGGGGGGTGTTCAAGCACAGACATTGAACCACCTCATCCCGCCGATTTCTGCGCCAATTGCAAATCGATGAACTGAATACCCTTGGCCGCCATCCGTCCCCATTCGGAATCCGCATCGAGCTCGATATAGCGCGACCAGTTCCGCCGTGCCTCGGCAAGGTTGCCGGCGTCGAACTCCAACCGTGCCAGGTTGAACACCGCATCGGCATAACTGGCATCGAGCGCGATCGCCTTTTGCAGATGCCGCCGCGCCGAGGCGTCGCGGGCCTGCTCGGTCATCAGCCCGGCCAGATTGAACCAGGCCTCGACGAAGCCGGGGTCACATTTGATGGCGCGGGCATAGTCGTGCGCCGCCTCGACCGCATGTCCAGCGGCGCGCAGGCAGTTGGCGCGGTTGAAGGCGGCGATGGAATCGGTCGGATCGATGGCCAGACAGCGCCGGTAGAGTGCCGCAGCCCGCTCGTGGTCTTCAGCCTCTTCCGCCGCCTCGGCGTCGGCGAACAGTTCTTCCAGCGTGTCGTCATCCGGCGACCCCAGGTCGAACAGCAATTGCCCGTCGAGTTCGCTCTGGCCGCCTTCGAGGTAGATCTGATCCGCGCGCCCATGCTGCGAGCCGACATTGAGCGACTTGGCGGTGAGCGAGGCGACCGGACCGGAGCGGTGCACCGAGCGTGCGATCGCTCCCCATGAAGCGCCGCCGGCGACAAGTCCGGCATATTTGCGGGCCAGGATCAGATCGCGAAACGAATAGGGTTCGCAATCATGCTCGAAGGCATCGAACAGACTGAGAAGATCGAGGTCGGGTGCGGCTAGCCGCGATTGATCGAGAAGCGACTGCCGCGACAGGGCCGAGGCCTCCGGCGCCTTCATCAGCCCGAGCAGGCGCAAAAAACCGTTTTCGCTGATCAGCTTTCGGCCGGCCGCGCGCTCGGCGCCGACACGGCGCTCGATCTCGGCATCCCCCGCCTTGGCGAGATACAAGCGGCCGAACACCACATGGCTGGTGCGCCGCGTGACGCCGCGCCGCAGCTGGCCGTGCTTGCGTTCGACCTCGCGCACCGCCAACCGAAGCGGGAACGCCGCCAGCGCGCCGATGCTGCCGAAGACGGTGCCGGCGAGAGCCGTCACGCCTTGCTCTTGCCGACGGCCTTGAGAAGGTTGGCCTTGAGCGGGTTTTCCTTGGCCGCGCCGGCGCCAGCCTTGGCGGATTTCGCTGCAGGCTTGGCCGCTTCATCGGCCTTGCTCTTGCTCTTGGCCGGCGGCTTGGCCGATTGCGACAGGCTGGCCTTCAGCGCATCCATCAGGTTGATCACATTGCCGCGCTCCGGGGCGGCGGCAATGATCGGCTTGTGGCCCTTGAGCTTCTCGCGGATCATCGCCATCAGCGCGATCTCGTAGCGATCCTCGTAGTTCTTCGGGTCGAAGGTGGTTTCCTTCTGCTTGATCAGCGCTTCGGCGAGCTCAAGCATTTCCGGGTCGGGCTTGCCGGCCGGGATGTTGCCGAAATATTCAGCCGTGCCGCGCACTTCGTTCGGGTTCCTCAAGGTGCAGACGAACATGCCGTTCTCGCGCGCGCCGATCGTCACCACCCGTTCGCGGCTGGACAGCACCAGCCGGGCGATCGCCAGCTTGCCGGATTTGCGCATGGCTTCGCGCAGCACGGCGAAGGTTTCCTCGGCCATCGCGCCATCCGGCGCCAGGTAGTACGGCGCGTCCTGATAGATCACGTCGACCAAATTCTCGTCGACAAAGGCCTCGATGTTCATTGTGTGGTTGGATTCGATGCGCACCGCCTCGAGGTCGGCGTCTTCGATGATGATGTATTGCTTGTCCTCGTATTCGTAGCCCTTGACCAGATCCGAGCGCTCGACCAGCCCGAGCTCGGGGTCGACCGGCTTCATGTTGATGCGGTTGTGGGTGTCCTTGTGCAGCTGATTGAAGCTGATCCGCTCGCTCGCACTCGTCGCCGGATAAAGCCGGACCGGACAGCTGACGAGACTGAGCTTGAGATAACCTTTCCAACTTGCCCTGGGCGCCATGAAACTCTCCTACGCGGCCGTGCACTGTCGAACTGTTCGCAGCGCTTCGTCCAAAGGACGAACGACGCTGCGCAAAACCTACATCGCCCTCACAATACCGGCAAATCCCTAGCGAAATCTTCCATGTCGGCCCAGGGATCGCCGGAGGTGGCCAGAAGGCCCGGCAGCGAAGAATAATTCAAATCTTCCGGAGCGTCGATGGATTCCAGATCGGACCAACTCACCGGCGTCGAGGCCGGCAGGTTGGTGCGGGCGCGCAGCGAGTAAGGTGCGGCCGAGGTGTGGCCGCGCGCATTGCGGTGGTAATCGATGAAGATGCGCCGCTTGCGGTTGTCCTTGCCCATGGTGGTGGTGAAGGTGTCGGGCGCGGTGGCGGCCAACGCCGAGGAGATGGCGCTGGTCGCCTGGTGCAGCTTCTTCCAGTTCTGTTTTTGCGTCACCGGCACTGATATGTGGATGCCCTTGCCGCCGGAAGTTTTGGCGAACGGCACCAGCCCCATCGCCTCCAGCTCGGCACGGATATGCACCGCCGCTTCGACCACCTCGCGCCAGGCAATGCCCTCGCCGGGATCGAGGTCGAAGACGATCAGGTCGGGCTTGTCAAGCCGCGTGCGATGGGTGCCCCAGGTGTGGAACTCGACGACGCCGAACTGCGCCAGCGCCAGATAGCCCTTGGCATCTTCGACCGACAGATAGGATTTGGTCTCGCCCTCGGAATTGGTCGCCTCGAAGGTCGCCACCGATGAAGGCATGCCGGTGAAAGCGTGGCGCTGGAAGAAACAGTCCTGCGGCCTGCCGGTCGGGCAACGCACCAGCGACACCGGGCGACCGAGAATGTGCGGCAGCATGAAATCGCCGACCAGTGCGTAGTAGACGGCGATATCGAGCTTGGTCGGTCCGGTCTTGCCGAACAGCCGCCGCGTCGGGTTGGTCACCCAGATCGTGGCGAGGTCGGCCTCGGCGATCAGCCGCTTGCGCTTGGCCGAAACCGGCGTCGACAGGCCGACATCCCTGAGCCCGCGGAACACCGCATGGCGCAGCGCATTGTCCGCCGTGCGGTTGGCATAGTGGATATGGGCCGAAAGCAGCGGCCGCACCCAGTTCATCTCGCGCATGATCTCGCGTGGAACCCCTTCGGGTGCAGACGCGCCGGCGCGCAAGGGCTTCAGCCGGGCCAGCAGGTCGGCGGCGGTGGCGGCGTCGAAACCGGTGCCGACCTTGCCGCGATAGTGCAGTTCGCCATCCTCGAATTCGCCGAGGCCGAGTGCGGCCAGTCCCTCGGCTGCATCGGAGGTGGTGTAGCCGGCGATGACGAAGTCGCCGTTCTTCAGCGCCTTGATCTTGGTCCAAGTCTTGGTGCGGCCGCTCTGGTAGATTGCCGTGGCGCGCTTGGAGACGACGCCTTCCAGTCCCATCTCGGAAGCCTGGTCGTAGAGCGCCTGGCCATCGCCTTCGACGTGGTCGCTGAACTGGATGGCGGAGTTGGCGCCCAAGCCGGACACTAAATGCGACAGCAGCGCCTTGCGCCGGCCGAGCGGCGCTTTTCTCAAGTCCCAGCCGTCGAGATGCAACAGGTCGAAGGCATAGAAGTGGAGCTTGCTGCCGGCGCCTTGCGCCAGTGCATCCTGCAGCAACGCGAAGCGGCTAATGCCCTTGGCGTCGAGCACGACGATCTCGCCATCGATGACAGCCTCACGGCATGGCAGCCTGGCGAAGGCATGCGGCAGGTCGCCATAGCGCCTGGTCCAGTCGAGGCCGGCGCGTGTGATCAGCCGCACCTCGCCCCCAGCCAGATGCGCCATGGTGCGATAGCCGTCGAACTTGATTTCGTGCAGCCAGATTTCGCCCGTGCGGTCCGCTTGATCATCGCCGCCCGGCGGCTTCGGAACCTGCGTGGCCAGCTGCGGCCCGATCCGGGAAGGCGGCGGCGCCTTGACGGCGCCCGGCAAAGCGCCGGGCTTCGGCACGACCGGTTTCGCAGGTTTGGGAACTGGCTTCGGCGCTTCGACCAGTTCCTCGATGCGGCGGCCGGATTTGACGCTTTCCGGCCGGGCTTGCAGTATGTCGAGCTTGGCGTCGGCGGCGAGATCGCGCTCCTTGAACAGCAGCCAGTTCTTCTTCTCGTCGTCGCCGGGCTTGGCCTTTAGCCTGGTCAGCATCCAGCCGCCATTTAGCTTCTCGCCGGCGAGGCGGAATTTGAAGGAACCGGTGCGCAAGCTCTTTTCGACGTCGTCCATCGGCGCCCACACGCCTGTGTCCCAGACGATCATCGGCCCGCCGCCATATTCGCCCGCGGGAATGACGCCCTCGAAGTCGATATATTCCAGCGGATGGTCCTCGGTCTCGACCGCCAGCCGCTTGTCGGCCGGGTTGAGCGACGGGCCGCGAGGCACCGCCCAGCTCTTCAGCACGTCGCCGACCTGCAGGCGGAGGTCGTAGTGGTCGGCGGTGGCGTGATGCTTGTGGACGACGAAGCGGTTGCCTTCTCCGGCAACCAGCCCGCCGGCGGGTTCCGGCGTCTTGCTGAATTCGCGCTTGGCGCGATAGGCCTTGAGTTTCGGCGTCATGTCCGCATGCCAGGCCGGATGCAGCGGCTGCGCAAACACAAGGACTTGACCCGCATCGCTTGAATCATTTTGTCAGCATGCGGCAGGCCGATGTCGTGCCTCACACAGCTCAATCGTCGGTGGCCGGCATTAGTTCGAGCTCGGCTGGCGACAGACCCTGCTGGAGCTGGCTCAGCCGGAATTCGTCGACCCAATAGGCCTCGCCGTCAACGAGGACACGCGCTTTGTAGGCGCCGGCGGAAAAGCTCTGAGCGGTGATATAGACCTTGTGGCGGTCGAGCGCCTTGCGCACCGCGGCACGCTTGGAATTCTGGCTGGTGACGGAACTGGCCATGGACTGCTCATACACACGCGGCCGCAGGAGAAGGCGGCTGGCATAAGGATGGCCGAGACTGGGTGTTCTGTCAATTTCCGGGCATCAACCAAGCTACCTTCCACCCAGTCAGCCGGCGCGTCAGCTTTCGACTGCGCCTGTCGTCGAAGTCCGGCACCTTGCGCTCATCCCCGGTGCCGGTCGCCTGACACTCGCCGCAGCCATCGCCGTCCCATGGTGTAATCCATCCGGCTTAATTGCCTCCCGCTTCCCCCGCGCCTAGCGTGTCTGCAATCGGACGGGTGGTGCAATGGCGTCTGGATCAACAAGCCGCAAATCCGAGCGCATGGGCTCGCTGGATCTGTTGCGGCTGGTCGCGGCTTTGGCTGTTCTATTCTTCCACTATTTTTTCCACGGATCTCACCTGCCGCCACTGTTGGTGCAGGGTTACCCCGAAGCCGGCTCCTTCGCCATCTATGGCTATATGGGCGTCAATCTGTTTTTTCTGATCAGCGGTTTCGTCATCGCCTGGTCGGCAGAAGGCCGGAACTGGACCGAATTCGCCGCGGCAAGGTTCGCGCGGCTTTATCCTGGCTTCCTTGTCTGCATGACCGCCAGCTTCGTCGTGCAAACGTTGGCGGCCAATCCGACGCTTCCATATGACCCAAGCACGTGGATCGCCAATCTCTTTATCGTCGCCCCGGCCTTCAACAGATCCTTCGTGGACGGTGTCTACTGGTCAATCGTACTTGAGATCGTTTTCTACGGCTGGGTCGCGATCGCTCTGTTTTTCGGCGTCTTCTCGCGCTGGAAGCTGCAGCTCGTGGCGGCATGGCTGCTGATGTCCGTCCTCAACGAGTCGGTCGTCCACAGCACAGCCCTGCAGATGGTGTTCATCACGCAATACGCGCCGTATTTCGCCGGCGGCATCATCGCCCAGCACATCGTCGCCAAAGGTTCGTCCACCGAGGCATTGCTGCTGCTCGCCGCGGCGTTCCTGCTGTCATGCAAGGAAGTGATCGCCGGCGCCGATTGGATGCAGGCTCATTTCGGATTCTCTCCGCCGCTTTCAAATCTGCTTGCCGCAAATGTCGCCGTCTATGCCCTGTTCGGTGGGGCTCTCCTGTTGCGTCGCCGCATCGCACCGACGCCACTGGTGCTTATTTTGGGCGGGCTCACCTATCCACTCTACCTCCTGCATCAGGAGATCGGCACGCTCTGGCTCAACGCGCTGTCACCGGCGGTCGGCCGGTGGGTCGCCCTCGCAATTGTGCTGACAGCGTTGCTGTCGGCCTCCTTCGTGGTTTCATTCTTCATCGAAAAGCCAATACGCAAGCCTTTGATATCGTTGCTGCTTCCCCGGTTGAACATGATGGCAAGCAAATTCAGGCTTGATCGGCCGGCATAGATCGGGCGAGCCGCACCGACTCCTGCGGTCGCTCCCGCGCTGCATCAACTTGCAGGCTGACGTCGGTTGTCACCTTTTCAAGCGCTTCCTTGAAATTGAAGGCGGCGGTGAGGTCGTCAGCCGACGCAAAGAAGACCCGGCCTTCGACGACGTAGGTCCGCGCCCTACCGTCCTGAGACAGCGTAGATGTGACTCGGAAGATTCGCAGGGGCTGGCCGGCATAGCTTCGAAGAGCGGCAGGAACTGGTCATCTTCCTCTTAACCTCACGCGATCGTGCGGCCGGCCCAGAGCCGAGCGACTGTGGAAACTGAGCGGGAGCTCTATATGGGCCTGACGCAATAGTCCTGACGTACACGAACCCTGACATTATCCGGAGATCTCATCTATGACCTTGAGCACACGCAAGCTCGGCAGCCACGGGCTGCAGGTATCGGTGATCGGCCTCGGCTGCATGGGCATGAGCCAGTCCTACGGCCCGGCCGACGAGGCGGAATCGATCGCCACACTGCACCGCGCCATCGAGCTCGGCTGCACCTTCCTCGACACGGCGGAAGTTTATGGCCCGCACACCAATGAGGAACTGCTCGGCCGCGCGCTGAAGGGCCGGCGCGACAAGGTGACGATCGCCACCAAATTCGGCTTCCGTATCGAAAACGGGCAGCAAATCGGCACCGACCGCAACAGCCGGCCCGAGCATATCCGTGAGGCGGTGGACGGCTCGCTCAGCCGGCTCGCCACCGACCATATCGACCTGCTCTATCAGCACCGCGTCGACCCGGCGGTGCCGATCGAGGATGTGGCGGGTGCTGTTGGCAAACTAATCACTGAAGGCAAGGTGCGCTTCTTCGGCCTGTCAGAGGCCGGCGCCGCCAACATCCGCCGGGCGCACGCCGTGCATCCGGTCTCGGCGGTGCAGAGCGAATATTCGCTGTGGGAACGCAATCTGGAGCCGGAGATCATCCCGCTGCTCAGCGAACTCGGCATTGGCCTGGTGCCGTTCGCGCCGCTTGGCCGCGGCTTTCTCACCGGTGACGTCAAGCGCGCCGAAGACTATCCGGAAGGCGACTTCCGGCGCGGCGACCCGCGCTACCAGGGCGCCAACTACGACGCCAATGTGCAGGCGGCCGGGATTGTCCGCGACATCGCGGCGGCCAAGGGCGTCAAGCCCGGCCAGATCGCGCTGGCCTGGCTGCTGCACAAGGGCAGTGATTTCGGCATCGACATCGTGCCGATCCCCGGCACCAAGCGCCGAAAGTACCTCGAGGAGAATGTCGCCGCCGCGGCGATCAAGCTCGACGCCGCCGCAATGCAGGCGCTCGACGATGCGCTGGCGCCGGGCAAGATCGCCGGCGAACGCTACAACGAACGCGTCATGGTGACGATCGACCGGTAGGAGTGTCTACATCAGCTTCGCCAGTCCGGCAGCGTGGCGGATGGCAAGCAGGGCGTCCCGGTTCGTCACGGGATAGCCTGCAATGAAGCCTTCGACCGAAAAACCTGGAAATTCGGCTCTCAAGCGGGCCGCGGCGCGCGCCGCCTCGCCGGCCTCGCCCATGGCCGCATGCGAAAGCGCCAGGAACATCAGCACGTCCGGCGACTCCGGTGAACTCCTGCGGAGCGCCGCAACGGCTTGCCCGTGCCTGCCGACGACGAACAGGATGCGCCCTTGCATGCCGAAATACCAGGGCGGGGCCAATGGATTGAGGCGCATGGCACGCTCGATGAGCGGGATCGCCTCGGCCGGATCGCCGACTACAAGCGCCTTGCTGCCGGCCAGCAGCAGCAGTATGCCAGCGTGGTTAGAACCGTATTCGAGAGCCCGCCGGTGCGCGCGCTCCGCTCCTTCGAGATCGCCAAGGCATGCCCTGACATTGCCAAGGCATGCGTGGGCGCAGCTATCCGTCGGGTCGAGGCGCAAGGCGTTTTCGGCCACCGTCCGCCAGTTTTCGATCGACGTCAGCACGTCGTCGCCAAAGCCGTTGCAGGCCTCGACCGAATAGGCATAGGCGAGTTCGGCCCAGCAGTTGGCGAAAGTAGGGTCAAGCTCCAGCGCGCGTGAAAACAGGCGAATCGCCTCGGCATTTCCGGCGCGGCTGAACGTAGTGTGCTGTTCGACGCCAAGCAGATAAAAATCATAAGCCCGCAAGCTGGCCGGCGGCTTGCGGCGAACCGCATTGCGGCCGACGGTGGCCAGCGTTCCATAACTGCCGGCGAACACATTGATGATGCTTTCGGTCAGGCTGTCCTGCAGCGCGAAAATGTCCTCGACCGGGCGGTCGTAGCGCTCCCTCCACAGGCTGACGCCGCTACGGGCATCGGCAAGCTCTATCGTCAAGCGAATCCTCTGGTCGTCCGCACGCAACCGGCCCGACACGAAATAGGTGACGCCGAGCGCCTTGCCGTCCGCCGCGAAATCGGCCGGCTTGCTGCCCAGTGATTTCATCGTGTGGTAGGCGATGACAGGCAAGCCCGCGTATCGTGCCAGGTCGATGGTGATGTCCGATGACAGGCCGTCGGCAAAGCGGCGCCAACGCTCTTCGGAATTGAGGCATTCGATCGGGAATATGGCGAGCACCGGCGGGGCGCCGGACAAGGACGGAGCCGGCTGCGCGCCGGAAGCGCCGGCAAAATACGCCGCAAGCCCGATCTTGGTGCGCACCCCAAGTTTTTCGTAGATGGACGCAAGGTGGGTGCGAACGGTGGTTGGGGCAATGAAAAGTGCATTGCCGATTTCTCGATAGGTCATGCCGGCTGCGAATTTTTCCGCGACCGCGCGCTCGCGGCCCGACAAGGCATCGAGCGTCTGCGCTTTCGAAGCGTCGTTGAGCATCATGGTGGAACCCGTCCCAGGGGCAGAATACTACAAATGCAGGAGGCCGAATACTGCATCTGCCCGATCCCGCCGCAGGCGCACAAATTGCAAGGTCGTTTGCAGCAAAAAGCTGCAATCGGGGGAGGTTTCCATGCGTCCTGTTTCCATAATGCTGGCATGCACGATCTTGAGTTTTTCCGCCGCCCAGTCGCCGTCGTTCGCAAGAGGATGCAGGCAGGTGCTGGAATCGGATGTGAAAATCGCGAGCATGCGCGTCTATGCCGACATCCTGGCCAATGCCGCCCGCAACGGCTGGGACTATACGCCTGAATTGATCGTCAGCGGTTCAAAGCGGCATTTCGAGGAGATGAAGCTCCAGTTGAACGACGCCGGCTATGAGATCATGCCCCTCGGCGTCCGCCTGTATTGCAAGCGGTCGGACAAGCTCGCCGCCCGCTAACAACCAGCGACCCGCCCATTGCGGCGCAAGCTTTGTCGAGACATTGATATGTCGAGGGTGCAGGCCAACTGTCTGCTTCTGCTTGCTGCTGCCTTTTGGGGCTTCGGTAATGTTGCGCAGAAGACTGTGCTGGATCATCTCGATCCGTTCAGCGCCGTGGGCATGCGCTGCCTGATCGCGGGGCTCATGGTCGCGCCGCTGACGATGCTCGAGTGGGGAAGGAAATTCGGGGCCGGCTACTGGATGAGCCTCACCAAAGTCATCGTTCTGTTTTCAATTTCAATCATCATCCAGCAGGTCTCCTATCTCGACACCTCGGTTACCAATGCGAGCTTCCTGGTGAGCACCGCAACGGTGATGACACCGCTCGCGGCCTGGTTGCTGATAGGCGAGCGCCCGACTGCTGTCTGCGGGCTTGCGGCTGCCATGACATTGGCCGGTGTCCTGCTGCTGTCCGGAGGCTTGACCGCCAGCTTCAGCCAGGGCGATCTCGCTGCCATACTTTCGGCCGCGTGCTACGCGCTTTGGATGGTGGAGCTTGGCCGCCACATGCAGACCTACGGCGCGCCGGTCGCGGCGGCTGCCGCGCAATTTCTCGGCGCCGCCGTCCTCACCCTGCCGCTCGGCGCCCTTCAGGGTAATCTGTCGCTGGCCGCCGTCAGCGATGCAGGCCCGGAACTCGCCGTGCTCGGCATCTTCTCGACCGGGGCCGCCTTCGGCATCCAGACGATCGCTCAACGCTTCACGTCCGCCAGCCATGCTGCCGTGATCGTCAGCGCGGAGAGCGTGTTCGGAGCGATTGGCGCGGCCATATTTCTAGGCGAGCGGCTGTCGCCGGCCGGAGCAGTCGGTGCTGCGGTCGTATTTGCATCAATCACCTTGCTGTCGCTGACGACCGACAAATCCGAAATCAGCAAGCCGGCAGTGGCAGACTGAGAGATTGTCGGGAACCAGCCGCTGCGGCTCCGTTCGATTTCAGCACAATATCAGCATCCGTTCAGGACGCGGATGCCGTGTTGCGGCGATGCTCCCGGGAGACAACCCCGGTGAGCGGCATGACAATCGCCCTGACAGAAGACCTCCTCGCCAGGATCGATCGCAAGATCGAAGACGCCGGCCCGGTGCCTGGACTGCGCAATCTGGAGGATCGCGACTATGCCGAAATTCGCAAGCAACTGCTTGCGGGACGCCCGCGTGACGTTTGGGTTTTCGCCTATGGCTCCCTGCTGTGGAACCCATGCTTCGAATTCGTCGAGGAGCGACCAGCGACCGTGCATGGCTGGCATCGGCGATTTTCGCTGTGGCTGACCCGCTGGCGCGGCACGCGCGAGCGGCCCGGGCTGATGCTTGCGCTCGACCGCGGCGGCAGCTGCCGCGGTGTCGTCTATCGCCTCCCCGACCTTGATATTGATGCGGCAATCGACCGGCTGCTGCGCCGGGAGATGAGCGCCAATCCGCCAACCAATGTTCCGCGCTGGGTCTCGGTTCGAGGTGCAGGTGGGAATTTGCGAGCCATCGCCTTCGTCGCCGACCGGAGTGGCCCCGCCTATGCAGCAGACCTGCCCGAGCAGACCACGGTGGAGATCCTGTCGCTCGCCGCCGGCCACATCGGAAGCTGCGCCGACTATCTGCGCCGCACCGTCGTTCAGCTTGAAGCCCGCAACATCCGCGACGCGACGCTATGGCGGCTGCAGGGCAAGGTCGCCGCCTACCTCAGATCATTGCAATCCGGCACGCCCTTGCCGGCCCCAACCGTGGAGATTGATTATGCATGCGAAGGCTGAAGGACCATTCATCTCGCCGGTCCTGGCACGGGAAGCCGTGCACCGGATCCTGTCGACGGGCAACGTTGAATTCTGTGGCGGCGAAACGGCTCAGATGCTGCACTATCTCGACCTGCTGACGCCGAGGGAAGCAGCCATGATCCCTGCCGAAACGATTCCTGCAGAAACCAGGCCGCGCCTGTGGCAGCGCCTTTCCCGTATCTTTCGGGCTTGACCTTTACCGGCTTATGCGGCTCCGATGATCGTTGCGCAATCAGGCGCAGCGGTGGTGCAGGAGCTTGGCACACCAGGTCGGCAGTTCGGTTCTCGATCTCGACCGCGGCACATTGCGGCGTGACGGCGAGATCGTGCCGGTGCGGCCAAAGACCTTCGACCTGCTGGCCTTCCTGGTGCGCAATCCCGGCCGTGTGCTGAGCAAGGACGAATTGTTCCAGGCGGTCTGGCCCAACACCATCGTGACAGAGGATTCGCTCACGCAATGCATTCGCGATGTACGCAAATGCATAGGCGACGAAACGCAGTCGCTGGTTCGCACTCTGCCCCGGCGCGGCTACATGTTCCAGGCTGCCGACGACAGCCTGTCCGCTTCGCCGCCGGCCACCGCCGCGGTTCAGATTGAACGAGCGCCCGAGCCGATGGTCGCCATCCTGCCGTTTCGCGTCAACCTTGACGATGCGACGGCAAAGCCGCTCTTCGACGGCGTGGTCGAGGAGATCATCAACGCGCTTTCCTACTTCAAGACCATCGCGGTGCTGGCGCGCCATTCGGCTTTCGCGCTTGCCGAACATACCGACCAGGACATCTGGGCGACCGCTGAGCGCCTCGGCGCCGACTATGTCGCGGAAGGCACCGTCGGACGCGCCGACGACGGCTACAGCACGCACGTCGTCCTGTCCGAGACGGCGTCCGGCCGTCGCATCTGGGCGCAGGCGTTTTCGTTCAGGACCAGCGATATCTTCGTCTTTCAAAGGATGGTGGCGCAACGGATCGCGACCGCGCTGGTCGCCAACATCGAGAGCGCGGCGATGCGGCGCATATCCCCCGCACCCGCCGCCAACATCGAAGCCTATGTCCATATCTTGCGCGGCATGGCGCTTCTGCGAAGCTATGGCGAGGGCGTCAACCAGCAGGCGCGCGAACATTTGCTGAAGGCGCTCGAACTCGATCCGGATTCGGGGCTGGCTCACGCCTATCTCGCGTTGGCGGACACGATCATAGGCGGCTATGGCGGTGCGTCCCGCGCCTTGCTCGATCAGGCGCGGGACCGGGCCTTGCACGCCACTGCACTCAGCCCGGACGAGGCACGTTGCCACCGCATCCTGGCCTTGATCCTTATCTACCTGGCCGAATTCGACGCCGCCGCACGCCATTTCGCGCGCGCGTTAGATCTTAATCCTTACGACGCCGACACCTTGGCCCAAACGGGCTTTTTCGAGGTAATACGCGGCCATGGCAAGACCGGCCTGGTGCTGCTGGACCAGGCGATCCTACTCAATCCGATGCATCCCGCCTGGTATTATGATCGTGGTGAGGCCCTGCTTGTCCTTGGTCGCTACCCGGAAGCGGCGGCGTCTTTTTCCTGCCTTCCGCGAAAGAGTGCCTGGCAATGGGCGCGGCTGGCTGCTTGTCACGCGCTTGACGGCAATATCGACAAGGCAAGGGCCTGCACGAGAGAAGGCCGCCGCCTAAATCCCGGCCTGACCGAACAGGCAATCATGGCGGACCTTCACATGATGCGCGCGGAAGATCGGGAGCGGATACGGTCCGGTCTCGAGTTGGCCGGATGGGATGACGCGCAAATGCCGGATACGCAAATGCCGACAACACCATGAGCAGCACCGGCGGCGCTGGGCACATGACGCGGCCCCGAGTCGAATCCGCGCGTTCTTGCGCAAACCTCCGGCCTTGGCTAGCATCCGGCCGCCGGCGCCGAGCGGAGGAGAACGTCGCGGTGGACCGGCTGGAGCGCCGTTGCGTCCCCTTGGGCGCTCAAAGGACACTCCATTTCTAGATCGACGCATGAACCTGCCTCGGAGACCGATTCCGGTTTTCGGGTCATGCGCTCATATGGAGGAGACTAAATTGATGAACAGACGTGAATTCCTGCTGTCGTCCGTGGCGATGGGCACATTGGCTCTGGCCGCTCCGCAACTGGCTTTCGCCCAGGACAAGCTGACCATCCTGGGTTCGGTGCCGAGCCTCGGCTTTCCGTTCTTCGTTCACATGCTGAACCAGATCAAGGCGGAAGCCCAGGCGCAAGGCGTCAACCTGACCGAGAGCGACGGCCAGAACTCGGCGCCCAAGCAGACCGCCGATATCGAGGCAGCACTCGTGCAGAAGGTCGACGCCATCGTCATCTCGCCGCTCGACGTCAACGCGCTGGCGCCGGCCATCGAGCAGGCGGTCCAGGCCGGCATTCCCGTCGTCACCATCGACCGCCGCGTCGACGGCGTCGAAGGCATCCTCGCCCATGTCGGCGCCGACAATGTCAAGGGCGGCGAGGCAGAGGCGCAAGCCATGGTGGCGGCGTTCCCGAACGGCGCCAAGATCTTCCATTTGCAGGGTCAGCCAGGTGCTGGGCCCGCGATCGACCGCAACAAGGGCGTGCACAACGTTCTCGATCCGCTGAAGGACAAATATCAGATCATCTTCGAGCAGACCGCCAACTTCGCCCGCGCCGAGGCGCTGTCCGTCACCGAGGCCGGCCTTGCCGCCAACGGCAAGCCCGACGCGATCATCTGCGCCAATGACGACATGGCGCTTGGCGCGGTTGAGGCCTGCGCGGCGCGCAACTTCACCGACGTCAAGATCTACGGCTTCGATGCGCTTCCCGAAGCGCTGGTCGCCGTGCGCGACGGCAAGCTGGCCGGCACCGTCGAACAGTTCCCCGGCGAGCAGTCGCGCACCGCGGTGCAGATCGCCGTCGCCTATGCCAAGGACAAGACCGAACCGAAGGAAAAGCTCGTGCTGCTGACGCCGATCGTCATCGGCAAGGACAATCTCGACAAGGCGGAAAGGCTGGGCGAGACGAAGTAGGCCAATTGGTAAGGCCGGCGGGACGGCACCCCGCTCTGGCCTGCCGGCCATCTCCCCCGCAAGGGGGGAGATTGGCAGCTTCAATGCCGTCGCTTTTCTTGCGACGTTGAAGATTGGCGAAAGCGATGGCGACATCCGATCTCCCCCCTTGCGGGGGAGATGTCCGGCAGGACAGAGGGGGGTGTTCAAGCGCCGAGAGATGGCGTGAAAAACTGCATCGAGGAAGCAACTTGTCCGTCGCTGAAGCCGCAACATCATCTCCCGCCCTCCTCGCCGTCGAGGGCGTGACCAAGCGCTTTGCCGGCGTGACTGCGCTCAGCGACGTCTCGCTCGAGATTCGGCCCGGCGAAATCCTCGGCCTGCTCGGTGAGAACGGCGCCGGCAAGTCGACGCTGCTGAAAATCCTGTCCGGCGTCATGCCGCCCACTAGCGGCCGCATCATCTTCGACGGCGTCGAATTCAATCCGCACAATCCCCAGGATGCCAAGCGCCACGGCATCGTCACCATCTACCAGGAACTGAGCCTGATCCCGACGCTCACCGTGGCGGAAAATATCTTCATCGGCCGCGCGCCGCTCGGGCGCTTCGGCCTGGTCAGCTGGCGGAAGATGGAGGAAGACTCCCGCGCGATTATCGCCCGGGTCGGTCTGGATCTCGACCCGGCGACGCCGGTGTCGGCACTGTCGGTGGCCGAACAGCAGCTGGTCGAGATCGCCCGCGCGCTGTCGCTTAAGAGCCGCCTCATCATCATGGACGAGCCGACCTCGGCGCTGACCGAAACGGAAGTGCAGAAGCTGATGTCGATCATGGACCGGCTGCGCAAGGACGGCGTCGCCATCATGTTCGTCACCCACCGGCTGGAAGAGGCCTCTGCCATCTGCGATCGCATGACGGTGCTGCGCGACGGCAGGCTGGCCGGCCATCTCGACCGCGACGGCGGGCCGATCAAGCTGCCCAGGATCATCGAGAAGATGGTCGGCCGCGCCGCGTCCGAGCTTTATGCCAGGCCGACGCTGCGCGACGTCGCCGGCGACGTCCGGCTCTCGGTGCGCGGCCTGCGCACGGTGCGCGATCCGCAGGCGCCGCACGCCATCGTGCTCGAAGGCGTCGATCTCGACCTCAAGACGGGCGAGATTCTCGGTGTCGCCGGCCTCGTCGGCTCCGGCCGCACCGAGCTTGCCCGCGCCATCTTCGGCGCCGACCGCATTGCCGCAGGCACCATCACGCTCGACGGCAAGCCGATCGCGCCTGAATCACCCGCCGATGCCATCGCCCTCGGCATCGGCCTGGTGCCGGAAGATCGCAAGCATCAGGCGATCTTCGCCGCGCTCGGCATCCTGACCAATTTTTCCATCGCCGCACTCGGCCGCTACTCCAACGCCGCCGGCTTCATGACCGAGCGGCGCGAGCGCGAAGCGCTGGCAAGCTACAGGAAGACGCTGTCGATCCGCATGGCCTCGCCCGAGCAGCCCATAGAGGGGCTGTCCGGCGGCAACCAGCAGAAGGTCATCCTCGCCCGCTGGCTGGCGCGCGACCCCAAGGTGCTGATCGTCGATGAACCAACGCGCGGCGTCGATGTCGGCGCCAAGGCCGAGGTGCATCAGATCCTGGTGCAGCTCGCGGCGCGTGGCATCGCCATCATGATGATCTCGTCGGAATTGCCCGAAGTGCTTGCGGTGTCGGACAGGATCGTCACCATGCGGCGCGGCCGCATCACCGGCGAGATGCCCGGCATCGAGGCGACCGAGGAAAAACTGATGGAACTGATGGCGCTCGATCAAACGCAGGAAGCGACGCAATGACCAGCACGACCGAACAGACCCAGCGCGGCGGCATCAATGTCGCGCGCCTGCTGATGAGCTTCGGCCCGCTGATGTTCCTGGCGCTGCTGATCGTCGTTTTCACCGTCCTGAAGCCGAGCTTCATCGACCCCATCAACATCTTCAACATCATGCGGCAGATCTCGATCACCGGGCTGATCGCGCTCGGCATGACCTTCGTCATCCTCACTGCCGGCATCGACCTGTCGGTCGGTTCGCTGCTGGCTTTCTGCGGCATGGTCGCGGCGGTGGTGGCCAAGGGCGGCACCGCCAACACGCTGTCGCTGTCGACGTCCGGCACGCAAGGCTTTGGCTGGTTCGCAGCCCTGCTGGCCGCGGTCGTCGTCGGGGCCATGGCCGGCGGCGTCCAGGGCTTTGCCATCACCAGGCTGAAGGTGCCGCCCTTCGTCGTCACGCTCGGCGGCCTCACCGTCTTTCGCGGCCTGACGCTGACGATCTCCAATGGTGGCCCGATCTCGGGCTTCGACGCCCCGATGCGCTGGTTCGGCACCGGGCTGATCGGCCCGGTCCCGGTGCCGGCGATCATCTTCGCGGCCGCCGCGATCCTCTGCCACATCGTGCTGCGCTACACGCGCTACGGCCGCGCGGTCTACGCCGTCGGCGGCAATGCCGAGGCGGCGCGGCTGTCGGGCCTGCGCGTCGATCGCATTTTGATCTCGGTCTATGTCATTGTCGGCTTCTTCGCCGGCCTTGCCGCCTTCGTACTGTCGGCAAGGCTCAATTCCTCGGAAGCCGTCGCCGGCATCGGCTACGAGCTGACGGTAATCTCGGCGGTCGTAATCGGCGGCACCTCACTGTTCGGCGGCATTGGCTCGGTCGGCGGCACCGTGGTAGGTGCGGCACTGATCGGCGTGCTGCAGAACGGGCTGCAGTTCAATAACGTCTCGTCCTACACGCAAAGCATCGTCATCGGCCTGATCCTGATCCTCGCCGTGGCCTTCGACCGCTGGCTGAAATCGCGGGTGCGGCGGTGAGGATTGAGGATGCGGCGCAAAGCGATCTTACCTTCCCCCTGTTGTGGGAGAAGGAAAAGGCGCGTTCACGCTGGTGCGTTGACACGCTGCGAACGCCTCGCCCAATCGACGACCGTCCCGCCTGCCACCGTCGAGCTCGTCTGCGGTGCGAGAAGATCGTTGCGGCGGGCAAACGCCACGAAGGTCGCCCGCGCCGTCTCGGCGTCGATCTCTCCCTCCATCGCGGCTCGGCAGGCTTTGGCGGCGATGTCATGCGCGGCCGTCCGGCTCGCCGACGGCCAGTCGGCAAGCAGCGCATAGGCCTCAGCCGCGCTTTCGATCGTGGTCGGGCTACCGAGGCCGGTGAGGATGGTGACCGGCTTTGCAAAAGAAGAACGATCCATGACACTCTCCTTTGGAAGCTCAACTCGCTCCTTTCGGGGCTCAACTGTCCGGCCGCTGCGATCCTCAAGAGCGGCCTGCGGGATGACAGCGCCGATCAGCGAATGCAACGCGGCCGGCTGCGGCGGCATGCTCGGCCGTGGCAGCAGCCGGTGCACCTTGGCCAGCGTCTCCAGCCAGGCCATTACGGGGCGGATGTTCACGCCCGTAAAGCCAGGCCTTTGCCTTAGCGACCGGATAGCCCGCCTCTTCGGCGAAATCGGTTTCCGACCACCTCAGCAGGCGCAGGCACTCACGCATCCGCGCTGCAATCATTTACGCTCCTCCTTGTCGGCTCCTAATCGCTGAGCCGACAGGAACATCAGCGTGTAGGCCGCCTTGCGACGGTCCCAGCCGGCCGATTCGACCGCGTCCAGCAATCCGTCGACAAGCGGCGCCAGCGCCGTCTTGCACTCCGTTTCATAGTTGAAATCGGTCCTGAGAAGGGTCGGCGCGGCGATCTTTCCAAAACTGTTCATCATGTCCATGGCAACACCTGCATCTGTTCCGAGCAAGGCCGTGCCCGCCTTCGCGTCGGCGGGCACGGTCGTTTGTCCTCAGAAGCCTGGCGTCAGTAATCCATGCCGGCACCGGCGGGCATTGCCGGGCCGGCCGCTTCCTTCTTCGGCTTCTCGGCCACCATCGCCTCGGTGGTCACCAGCAGGCCGGCCACCGACGCCGCGTCCTGGAGAGCGGCGCGCACCACCTTGGCCGGGTCGATCACGCCCTGCGCGTAGAGGTCCCCGAATTCGTTGGTCTGGGCGTTCCAGCCATAGCCGAATTCGGTCTTCTCGCGCAGCTTGCCGACGATGATCGAACCCTCGGCGCCGGCATTCTCGGCGATCTGGCGCACCGGCTGCTCGATGGCCCGACGCACGATCTCGACGCCGGTCTTCTGGTCGGGATTGTCGACGGAGACATTATCGAGCGCCTTCGCCGCCCTGAGCAGCGCCACGCCGCCGCCAGGCAGTATGCCTTCCTCGACCGCAGCGCGGGTGGCGTGCATGGCGTCGTCGACGCGGTCCTTGCGCTCCTTGACCTCGACCTCGGTTGAGCCACCGACGCGGATGACGGCGACGCCGCCGGCGAGCTTGGCCAGCCGCTCCTGCAGCTTCTCGCGGTCATAATCGGAGGTGGTTTCCTCGATCTGCGCCTTGATCTGGGTGATGCGTCCCTGGATCTCGTCCTTGCGGCCGGCCCCGTCGACGATGGTGGTGTTCTCCTTCTCGATCAGCACCTTCTTAGCGCGGCCGAGCATCTCCAGCGTGACGTTCTCGAGCTTGATGCCGAGATCCTCGCTGATTGCTGTACCGCCGGTCAGGATGGCAATGTCTTCCAGCATCGCCTTGCGGCGGTCACCGAAGCCCGGCGCCTTGACGGCTGCAACCTTCAGGCCGCCGCGCAACTTGTTGACGACTAGCGTCGCCAGCGCCTCACCTTCGACGTCCTCGGCGATGATCAGCAGCGGCTTGCCCGATTGCACGGCGGCTTCGAGCACGGGAAGCATGGCCTGCAGGTTGGAGAGCTTCTTCTCGTGGATCAGCACATACGGCTCTTCGAGTTCGACGCGCATCTTGTCCTGGTTGGTGATGAAATAAGGCGAGAGATAGCCGCGGTCGAACTGCATGCCTTCGACCACCTCCAACTCGGTCTCGGCGGTCTTGGCTTCCTCGACCGTGATGACGCCCTCATTGCCGACCTTTTCCATCGCCTCGGCGAGGAAGCGGCCGATCTCGGCATCGCCATTGGCCGAGATGGCGCCGACCTGGGCAATCTCGTCGTTCCTGGTCACCTTGCGGGCATTGGCTTTGAGTTCGGCGACGATGGCGTCGACCGCTTTGTCGATGCCGCGCTTCAGGTCCATCGGGTTCATGCCGGCGGCGACCGCCTTGGCGCCTTCCTGGACGATCGCCTGAGCCAGAACGGTCGCGGTCGTGGTGCCGTCGCCGGCGACGTCGCTTGTCTTCGACGCCACCTCGCGCACCATCTGCGCGCCCATGTTCTCGAACTTGTCCTCAAGCTCGATTTCCTTGGCGACGGTAACGCCGTCCTTGGTGATGCGCGGCGCGCCGAATGACTTGTCGAGGACGACGTTGCGGCCCTTGGGACCGAGCGTCACCTTCACCGCGTCGGCGAGGATGTTGACGCCGCGCAACATCTTCTCGCGGGCTTCGGTATGGAATTTCACATCCTTGGCAGCCATTGGATAACTCCTTCAATAGGCAGCTTTTCGTTGACTGATTGCTTGTCCAGGCCCCGCTCAGGCGGCCTTCTGCATTTTGTCGGTCAATTCGATCACGCCCAGCACGTCGCTTTCCTTCATGATGAGCAGGTCCTCGCCGTTGAGCTTGATCTCGGTGCCCGACCATTTACCGAACAGGATACGGTCGCCGACCTTGACGTCGAGCGGCTGCAGCTGGCCGCTATCGTCACGCGCCCCGGGACCTGCGGCTATCACCTCGCCTTCCTGCGGCTTTTCCTTGGCGGTGTCGGGAATGATGATGCCGCCCGCGGTCTTCTCGTCGACCTCGATGCGGCGGACCAGGATACGGTCATGCAATGGACGGAACGCCATGTCGTTCTCCTCATAGGACAAACAGATTTTCTTGGACCTCCCTTCGCAGCCGACCGGTACAACGGCCGATGCGACGGTGCGCGACCCCTGTTCAGGCATCGCTTCGCGCATATCGAATTAGTTTGGCATTTGTGGCTTTCAAGAGGACGTCGAAAAAATTTTGGCACTCGCCGTGGTCGAGTGCCAACGCCCTGTAATGATGGCGCTATTCCAGGAATTGACACGTCGGATGTGGCTTGAGATCGCGGCGCAACCTTTCGACATCGTTGTCGATCCCGGCACCGCCTGTCGGCGGTCGGAACCGAAGAGGAAGCGGAGGCGTTTTTGCATGCGGAGGACGGCGATGGAACGCGAGGTCCCAACGATTTCGATGGCGCCGGACGATTTCGATCTCAGCCGGCTGTTCGATCCGGCGCGGTATTTCGATCGTCCACAGGACGTGCTGGCCGACGCGACGCTGGACGTCGGTGAAAAGCGCGCGATCCTGTCGTCATGGGCCTCCGATGCCTGCGCGGTCGAATCCATGCCGGCGCTGCGCAAGCCGCCCAGCGCCAAAGCTCCAATCACCTTTGAAGAGATCATGACGCGCTGCAGGCACTTGATGGCGCAGGCCCATCTCAAGGCGCCGGCGCCGGCCGAAGCCGCCACGGCGGCCCCCACCGCGTCGGCGCGTGATGTTTGACAGAAAGGAGACGTGCATGGTCAGCAACGAGTTCCAGCTCCAGATGCAGGGCTTTGGCCTGACGACGGCGGAGATCCATTATCGTCTTCCCGACTATCGGGACCTGCTGCAGCTCTTCATCTGGCAGGAATACGACATCGCACCGGATTTCCCGACGCTGAAGCATTTCCTCGAATATTGGGAACGTGAGATCGAAGGCCCGCTGCATTCCGTGCGCGTCGCCCATCACCGTCTGATCCAACCCTCCGAATGGCGGGCGGTGGACGGTGTTATTACGCTGCAGTGAGACAGGGGTACGAGTCGCTCGGAACGCGGCGTTCAGGTGGATTTACGTCCCTTGACAAGCAGTCCGGCCGTGCGAGCCGCCTTGACGAAGGTGGTGCGAGCCTCGCGGGCGGTGCGCCAGCCGTCGAGCGCGTCGCGGCAGGCGCGATAGGCTGCGCGCCAGTTCCGGCCGCGCGCCCGGTCCGGCCATTGCTGCATGCATTCGATGGCTTCCCAACTGCTGGCGACCTTGCGCTCTCCGACGGATTGGAGCTTGAGCGTGATCGGCTCGGAAAATGGGACGTCGTTCATCACTTCCTCCTTCTTTTTTCTGTTTTCTGTTTTTTAGAGCAAGTAACATCCTCGATTAAGCAGGAGGGCGGCCCGATCGGCGCCGATGGACGAGATGGTTCGTCTGCCTGCGCGCTTCAAGACCCATCTCAACGCCAAACCCTGCCCTGCTTAGACGCAACGGCCGGCTATATGTCGTCGTCCGGCGGTTCAAGAAGCCCGATCAGCGTCGCCACCCTTGCCGACGGCAGAGGGCGGCCCTCGTTCACCAGCGCCTCATCGGCGCCGACCCAGGCAAGGGCCTCGCGCAACTCCTCGATCGTCGCGCCGGTCGAGGCGATGTCGGCGACAACGGCGTCGTCGACCGGGCCCAGCACCGAAATGATGTCGTCGCGTGTCATGATCATGATATCCTCCATGCGTGCCGGCGCGACCCACAAATGAGGTTGAAACCGGCATTCCCAGCTACAATCTGGCAACAAAAAATCTGGCAGCGGGAGAGAATCTGGGTCTTGATTTCGCGCTGACAATGACCAAATCGAAATTGCCGGTTGCCGAATGGGGCCGGCAGAACCCAGGGAGCGCCAAGCTCTTTGGCGTCCCTCGTACTATGTTGCTCAATGGAGGATGTAGCTATGAGAACCGCATTCGACTTTTCCCCGCTCTATCGGTCGAGCATCGGTTTCGACCGCATCTTCAACCAGCTGGAAAACGCGCCGCAGGCAGTCGAAACCTGGCCGCCTTATGACATCGAGCGAAGCGACGAGAACACCTATCGCGTGAGGATCGCCGTCGCCGGCTTTTCCGAAGACGATCTCGACATCAGCCACGAGCCGAACCTTCTAATTGTCTCGGGCGAGCGCAAGGAACAGGACGAGGTGGAATATCTCCATCGTGGCCTTCCGGTGCGACCGTTCACACGGCGCTTCGAGCTTGCCGATCACATGACGGTCACCGGCGCCTCGCTCAACAACGGCCTGCTGACGATCGACGTCGTGCGCGAAGTGCCCGAGGAGATAAAGCCGCGTCGCATCACGATCGTCAAGGACGACGGCGCGCGAAAGGCCGGGCAGGTCGAGAGGCCGAAGCAGGCCGCCTGAGCGAAGGCGATCTCTGGCGTTCGCCTTTTGGCACAACCAGTCGAGAAAGGAGAACATCAATGGCTATTCGTGATCTCATCCCTTGGGGCCGGGAGAACAGTCCGGTTCCCAGCCTCTATCGTGACGATGACCGAGACCCGTTCATGGCGTTGCATCGCGAGATGAACCGCCTGATCGACGACGCGTTCCGCGGTTTCGAAACGCGCATGCCGTCGCTCAGCGGATTTTCGTCGGCGCGCGGCAGCTGGCCGAGCGTCGAAATCTCCGATGGCGAGAAGGAGATCCGCGTGACCGCGGAAATTCCCGGCATGGACGAGAAGGACATCGAGGTGATGCTCGATGACGGCGTGCTGACGCTGCGTGGCGAGAAGCGCTCCGAGACCGAGGACAAGGACAGGCAGTTCTCCGAGCGGTTCTACGGCCGCTTCGAGCGCCGCATCCCGCTCGGCTACGAGGTCGAGCAGGACAAGGTGAACGCCGCCTTCCACAACGGCGTGCTCACCGTGACGCTGCCGAAGACCGAGCGCGCGCAGGCGAAGGCCAAGCGCATCGCGATCAGTGGCAGCGCCGCCAGCCCCGGCAAGAGCAAGCACTGACAACATCGGCAGCCGGACGCGCAAGCCGCGCGCCCGGCTGCGTCGGATACCTTAGAGCAACAAGCCCTACCAGCATCAACTTCCAGCGGCAGGCTTTGCCTTAACGTTCTCCTGCATCGTCGCATGAAGGTCTGTTGGGGCGGTGCGGACCGCCGCCATCGCGTCCTTCGCCGCCGCTTCGTCGAAGGGCGAAGCCTGCTGTGCCACCGCCAGATTGGCCCGCGCCATGCGCAGTTCGCGCAGTGGAGTGCTGAACGCTGCATGGTGATGGTCCTTTTGCAGTCATTGGCCGCAAGCGACTGCTGGCCGATACGCAGGAAGGACCCTGCCCTACGCGCGCCGGCGAAAAATTCACACCGGCAGCCGGTTCGGTGTCTTATCTAGTCAAGCAAGCTCACTATTTGCAGGATGAGGATCAACAGCACAAAGCCAAGGACACACGCAAAGACCGCGATCCAAAAGACGGTGCGTTGCTGTCTGCCCACGGCTTTCTCCCTGAAAGCGTACCCCATCCACCAATACGAACGTCTGTCTCAAAAGTTTGCTTGAGGCCCGGCGGAGAGCGAGCAAACATGACTCAGGCAAAAGAATCTCCTGACAAGATGTTCGTTTGCGAGGGCGGCTACATCATTCATCCGGACGATGCAGAAATATTAGTAATTTCTAATAATTGTTCCTGAGCAGCGGAACCTCCGGGTTCCTGCTGCGGATCGGGCTCCAACCCGATCGGGCCCGCGCTCTCCGCCAGAGGCGCGGGCTTCATTTGTTCAGCCGATGCGCCAGACGACGCGGAGGCCGCATATTGAATATCTACGGGAGCATTAGTAGCAGAAGTCGCTACCGTGGCGTTCCTGGCATCCAGGAAAGGGTGGCGGGCTTTCCTTTCCATTGTCGAACTGCTGAAGCACGCCTACAGAACGGGAGTCAATTCCAGCACCACGAAAGCGGTGACACCCAGCACAACGAGGGCATAGGCCGCATAAAGAACAAGCAGCAAAACTTCAAAGTCGCGGAAAGAGGTCGTGGTGGTCCTGATCTGTTGAGGCTCTGTTTTCTCGATAAGGTCGGTTTGGGGTGGCTCTGCTGTCGCGACGACGTAGACAATCCGGTCGTGCTCGGCTGCCTGCAATATCCGTTCCGCGATATCGAGAGCGATCACTGGATCATCGGCCAGCTGATCTCCAGCTATTCGGTATTCAGTAACAGTCTGGACCTCACGTTTTCCCATGCACGATAATAGCGTCATTTAAATTAGGTTCCACTAAACTACAGATGTTTGCGGCCCGGTCGTCATGTGACCAGGCGTGAACAATCGTGGGCCGCGATCCCCCTGCCCCGCGTCCTCCAATTAAATGGCGTAGGCCGTTCTATCGCCTATGACGGGCGCCATTGCTGGTAGGTCACGATGCTAAAGCCGCATGTAGACCCCGAAACAGGAGCCAGAGAGGGCATTCCGCGCGTGGGCAACGCATCTTGCGCGTGCGCTGGCGGGCGCGCGCCCCTTCTCCGCGCCCCCTTCTCAGTGTCCCGTTTCAGATCGCCTCGCGCTCCCGTTCCGGAGTGGCGACCAGCAAGGCCGCGGCGGCATTGGCGGCGGCGAGGGCGGCCTCGACCTGATGTCCGCGGGCAAGGCCCGCCGCGAACGCGCCAACGAACTCGTCACCGGCGCCATGGGTGCTCACGACCTTCACCGGAATGGCCGCCAGCGCGAAGGCCTGACCGTTGCGGTCGCAATAGGCAACACCTTCCCCGCCGGCGGTGACGATCGCGGCCGGGTAGAAATCGACCAGCATCCGTGCCGCCCCGGCAGCACCCTCGAGCGTATCGACGACGGGAATGCCGGCCAGAAGTTCCGCCTCGATAGCGTTAACGATAACGAAATCGGTGAGTGCGATCAGTTCGCCGGACAGTTTTCGCGCGGGCGCGGCGTTGAGCACGACGCGGCCGCCATGCGCCTTCACCGCCCGCGCCGCGGCGATGTTGGCAGCCTCCGGCACCTCGTTTTGCAGCAGCAGCACCGACGTTTGCGCAACCATATCGGTGGCCGTCGCGATGTCCGCTTCGCCCAAGGTGAGATTGCTGCCTGAGACGATCACCGCGCCATAGTCGCCACCGTCGTCGAAGATCGCCACGCTCATGCCCGAGCCGGCGCCAGGCGCAACCCTCACGAATCGGCCGTCGACGCCGCAACGGCCGAGGTTATCGAGCAGCGCGCGGCCGAAATCGTCGTCGCCAACGGCGCCGATCATAGCCGAGCGCACGCCGGCCCGAGCCACCGACACTGCCTGGTTGCCGCCCTTGCCGCCGCATTTCGGCTGCCATGCATGGCCGGTCACGGTTTCGCCCTTGCGTGGGCGATCGGGTGCTTCGACCATGATGTCGTAGTGCAGGCTGCCAAACACGGTGACCAGCGGCGAGGAAGCCGTCATGTTCCCCTGTCCCGGCGTTTCGACGTCACTGCCGACATGGTGCGGCCGAGATTGCGCTCCGCCGCCTGGTAGTCGCGCTGCGCCACTGCCACGAACAGCGCGTCGAGAATGTTGAGCTGGGCGATGCGTGCCGCCGCGTTCTCCCCCATCAAGGGCGAACCCTGCGCGGTCGAGCACAGCACGATGTCGGCGACGGCGGCCAGCGGCGAGTTGTCGTAGTTGGTGATCGCCAGCGTCCGCGCGCCGCTTTTGCGAGCGAGATGGATGGCATCGATGACGGCGCTGGTGTTGCCGGAATGCGAGAAGCCGACGGCGATGTCGTCGGCGCCAAGCAGCGATGCCGACATCAGCATCATGTGCGAATCGTCGTAGACGGATGCGCGGATGCCGATGCGCAGGAATTTGTGCGAGACGTCGCGCGCGATCTGCGCCGAACCACCGACGCCATAGAAATCGCGGTTCTTGGCGCGATAGAGAAGATCGGCGGCGCGGTCGAAATCGTCCATGTCGAGGATCGCCAGCGTTTCCTCCAGCGCCTGGATCGAGGTGCGGAACACCTTCTGCACGATCTCGGCCGAACTGTCGTCGACCGACAGTTCCTGGTGCATTTCGGCGGTCGGCAGGCGGCTGTATTCATAGACCGAGGTGCGAAAGTCGCGATAGCCGGAAAAACCCAGCTTCTTGGCGATCTTGACCACCATCGCCTCCGACACGCCGGCCTCCTCGGCGATCTGCTTGAGCGGAATGGTCTCGTCGAAGCCGCGCCGCCCGAAGACGGTTTCCACCACCTTCGCCTCGAGCGGCGTCAGATGCGGCATCATCATGCGGATCCGCGGTCCTACTGCTTTCAAATCCAGGCTGGTCAAGGTCATCCACGTCCCCTCGTCACGCGATCGATGAGCATCGCGGCGAGGATTATAAGACCAGTTGCCAGCAGCTGATAGAAGGACTGGACATTCATCAGCGTCAGGCCGTTACGCATGGTGCCGAGGATGACGGCGCCCAGAATGGTGCCGACCACGCTGCCCTTGCCGCCCATCAGCGAGGCGCCGCCGATGGCCGCAGCGGCAATGGCATCGAGCTCCCAGAGATTGCCGAGAATGGGCTCGGCGGCACCCAGCCGGCCGATCAGGATCTGCGCGGCAAGGGCCGCCAGCAGGCCCGAGATCATGTAGGCGGCGATCTTAGTGCGGGCGATCGGCACGCCTGCTATGTAGGCGGCTTCCTCATTGCCGCCGACGGCGAGCAGATATTCGCCGAACGGCATCTTCTTGAGGACGATCCAGGCGATCAGCGCGACCACGGCAACGATGATGACCGCCAACGGCAATCCGAACAGCGATCCGTTGAAGATGGCGCGGAAGCCGGCAGGCAGGCCGAGCACCGGATTGCCGCCGGTATAGATCAGCGCCAGCGCCCGATAGGTGCTCAGCGTTCCCAGCGTGACGATGAAAGGCTGCAGCCCGACATAGGCGACCAGCACGCCGTTGAGCAGGCCGCAGACGAGGCCGATAGCGAAGCCGGCGGCGATGGCCAGCGGAAACGGCACGCCGGCAACCAGCATCGAGGCCGAGATGACGGCCGAAAGGGCTGCCGTCGGCCCGACGGACAGATCGATGCCGCCTGAGATGATCACCAACGTCATGCCCAACGCCAGGCAGGCATTGATGCTCGACTGCTGCAGGATGTTGATCAAATTGCGCTCGGCAAAGAAGCCCGGGACCAGCGCACCGAAGACGGCGAGGATCACGACCAGGCCGATCAGCGTGCCGGCGTCGCGCATGGAAAACCGGTGCAGGAAGTCAGCCCGTGGGCGCGCTGCTGTGTGTTCGGTTATATCAGTCATCCGTTGGTCCTGTCGGTTATGCACCGGCCCGATGGCCTTGCGCCTTGCCGGCCTGAGTCTCCGATTGGGGTATCGCGTGCGCCGCGATCGCCTGTTCGTTGAGATCGGCCCGATCGAGTTCGGCCGCGACCGCGCCGTCGCGCATGACCAGCACGCGGTCGGCGAGCCGGATCACCTCGGGAAGCTCGGACGACACGACGACGACCGAATGGCCCTCGGCAGCGAGCTCCTCGATCAGGTGATAGATCTCCGCCTTGGCGCCGACATCGATGCCGCGCGTCGGCTCGTCGAACAAAAGGATGCGCGTTCCCGCCGCCAGCCAGCGGCCGATGATCGCCTTCTGCTGGTTGCCGCCGCTGAACAGCCGGATCGGCCGGTCGAGCAGGAACGGCCTGAGATTGACCCGCTTCATCTTCTCGGCCGCGACCCGTTTCAGCCTGGTGTGATCGATGATGCCGCGCGGTGCGAACACGCCCATCGACGCCAGCGCCATATTGCTGGAGATCGACCGCAACGGGACGATACCTTCGCGCTTGCGCTCCTCCGGCACCAGGCCGATGCCGGCCGCGATGGCGTCGCGCGGACCGGAAAGTTTTATCGCCTTACCGTCGATCTCGATTGCGCCTGACGAGGCGCGGTCGGCGCCGGCCAGCAGCCGCAGCAGTTCGGTACGGCCCGAGCCAACCAGGCCGGCAATGCCCAGCACCTCGCCGCGATGCAGGTCGAACGAGACGTCATGGACCTTGGTCGCCGAGGCGAGGCCACGCACGCTCAGCCTGACGTCGCTGGAGGCGTGCGAGCGGTGCTGTTCCTGGGCAAGCTCGCGGCCAACCATCATCGAAACGACGGCTTTTTCCGACACCTGCGCGAGATCGACGGTTCCGACCACGACGCCGTCGCGCATGATTGTGGCGCGTTGGCAGATGCCGAACACCTCGTCCAGCTTGTGCGAGACATAGACGACCGCGACACCGTCGCGCGCCAGGCCGGCAATGACTACGGCCAGGCGCTCGAACTCGCTCGGCGTCAGGCTCGATGTCGGCTCGTCCATCGCCACGATGCGCGCCCGGTCGAGCAGCGCCCGGGCGATCTCGACGATCTGCCGCTGCGCGACCTTCAGGCTGCCGAGCGGGGCTGCCGGATCGATCGTCGGGTCGATGGTGGCGAGGGCTTCCGCAGCGCGGCGCTCCTGCTCGCGCCGTGCGACGAAGATGCCGCCGCGCGTCAGGGGATGGCCGAGGAACATGTTCTGGGCGACGCTGAGGTGCGGCACCTGCTGCAATTCCTGGTGGATCATGGCGACGCCCGCTGCGCGCGCGGCGACCGGATTGTTCAGCGTCACCGGCTTGCCGTCGATCAGCACGGTTCCGGCTGTCGGCCTGTAGACCCCCGACAGGATGCGCAGCAGCGTCGATTTGCCGGCTCCGTTTTCACCGAGCAGGCCATGGATTTCGCCGCCGCCGACCGAAAAGGAGACATCGCTCAGCGCCCGCACGGCCGGGAACACCTTGGAAATGCCCTCGAATTGCAGCCGCGGGACAGACATTGGTTCTATTCTCCAGGCAGAGGGTGCCAGCCGAATGGCCGGCACCCGCCTTGTGCTAGTTGCCCGCTGCCGCGTCCTCGAGCAGCGCCTTGCGCACGGCGTCGCCGGCGCCGGAGTAACGGTCGGCATTGTCCTTGGTGATCAGCGCCTGCGGTGTGGCGACGACGCGCGGCAGCTTCTGCCCGGCTACCAGTCGCAGCGCCGATTCCAGCGCCACCTCGCCGGTCAGAACCGGGAAACTATCGACGGTGCCGGTCAGCTCGCCCGCGCGGATCGAGGCATAGGCGTCGGAGATGCCGTCGGTGCCGAAGACGGCAACCTTGTCCTGCAGCCCGGCGGCCTTGACCGCCTCGACGATGCCCAGCGCCATGCCGTCATTGTTGGCATAGAAGCCGATCAGGTCGGGGTGCTGCTGCAGGATGTTGGTGGCCGCATCGTAGGAGGTCTGGCGATCCCAGTTGCCGGGCACGCTGGCGACGACCTCGAACTTGCCGGCCTCGGTGATCGTGGTCTTGAAGCCGTCGGTGCGCTGCACGGCGGCATAGACGCCGGCCTGGCCTTCGACGATGGCGACCTTGCCGCCATCCGGCCGGTTCTTGATGAACCATTTGGCGACGCGCACGCCATTGTCACGCTGGACATTGCCGACATAGTGCTCGGCCTGCGGGATGACCGCGTCATTGACTTGACCACCGGCACGTTGGCGGCCTTGGCCTGTTCCATGATCGGCTGCAGGTTGGAGTCGGTCTGCGGCGAGACGAGAAGCACGTTGTAGCCCTGTGTGACCAGGCCTTCGGCGATGGTGAGCTGGCCGAGCTGGTCGCCCTCGCTCTGCGCCGCCTGATAGACGACCGGAACGGCGACGCGGTCGCCGAACGACTTGTAGCCCTCCCCCAGCGAGCGCCAGTATTCGTTGGTCAGCGTCTTGGAGACGGCGCCGGCCTTGGTGCCGTCGGGCAGCTTGGGGAACGCACCGAACTTGGCCTCGAGCTGCGACCAGTCGATCCGATCCTTCTCGGTGTCGGAATTGAGCGGCGCAAGGTCCGCGGAAAAAGCCGAGCCGATGGACAGCGCCATCAGGGCAGCGGTGGCGGTGGCAAGCAGAAATTTCATGGTTTTCCTCCCTTGTTGAAAACGGCGCCGGCCTCAGCTGTCCGGTCCGAGCATGGCTTCCTGGATGATGGCCTGCGACGCGACCGCGTCCTGACGGTCGACGGCGGTGGACAGGCGGTTGTCCTTTTCGAGCCGATCGACGACGCGCAGCATGCGCTTGACGGTGGCGATGTTGACTTCGCATTCGTGGACGGGATCGAGCCCGGTCATATCGGGAAATGTGTCGAAGTAGATGGCGCCGGCGTAGCCGTCGCGTCGGATCTGCCTGAGCAGCTCGATCGTCTGCAGCGTATGCACCGCGCCGACCATCAGCCCGTCGTCGCGCTTGGCGTAGCCATCGTTGAGATGGACGCCGAGCAGCTTGCTATGGCGCGCCACGAGTGCTGCGGCAAAGGCCGGCTGCTCGTCGGCATAGAGCACATGGGCGAAATCAAGCGTCACGCCGAGATTGGGCAGGCCGATCTCGCGGATCGCCAGCAATGTCGTCGCCGCGTCGGGCATCAGGCTGTAGGAGCGCGGCTCGTTGGGTTTGTATTCCAGGCTGACCTGGCAATCGGGGTCATGCGCCGCAACTTCACGAATCCCATCGATCTCGTGTTGCCAGAGCGCCGCATAATCGGCCTGGAAGGCATAATCGAAGCCATCCTGCCCGAGCCACAGCGTCATCAGATTGGTGCCGGCCTCACGCGCGGCGTCGATGCCTGCCTTAGTCAGGTCGATGGCTTCGCGGCGAACAGCGGGATCCGGATTGGTGAAGGCACCGAGCTTGAAGGCCGGGTTGGAGTAGTAGCGCATGGCGAGACCATTGATGGAAAGACCGAGATCGCCGAGTTTTCGCGCCATTTCCGCAGGTTTTTCATCGACATGGTCGGGAAAGTTGAGGTCGAGGTCGGTCAGCCCCGCAACCTTCGCCGCACGCGCCGCCATCTGCAGCATGGACGGCTTGCCGGCAAGATCCGGCCATTCGGCCTGTGGCCGCGAGGCAAAGGAATTCAGGCGTGTGGCGAAACGATTGGCTTTCATGGAGGACCCTTCGGTGGACATAACTTCACATATATATGAAAATTTGTAAAGTTCTTATTTGAGGGAGATGGACCATACCTGCGAACGGCGGTCGCGTGATGCATCGTCCGGCGCCGCCGATCGTAACCATGTACAACCGCTCGCCGCCCTTGCATCTCGCGGGCCAATTGAGCATCCTCGCCGACGTTAGTTGCACCGCGGCCGGGGGGTTCGCACATGCCGACGCTCTATGCGCTCAAACCAGCCTTCCAGGCGAAGCTGCGGCCGCTTGCCGACCGGCTGGCCGGGGCCGGCGTCACCGCCAACCAGATCACGCTGCTGGCCGCAGCCCTGTCGGTCGCCACCGGCGTTGTGGTCGCGGCCCTTGCCGGCCATCGCGCGGTCTTCCTGCTGATGCCGGTGGTGCTGTTTGCGCGTATGGCGCTCAACGCCATCGACGGCATGCTTGCGCGGGAGCATGGTCAGGCCTCGAAGCTCGGCATGTGCCTCAACGAACTCTGCGACGTCGTCTCGGATCTCGCTTTGATCCTGGCCTTTGCCGCCATCTTCCCAGCCTGGGGCGTCGTCGCCTTTGCCATCACGGCAGTGCTTGTGGAATTCGCCGGTGTGCTTGGCATCGCGGCGGGCACGGGGCGCAATTATGCCGGGCCGTTCGGCAAGAGCGATCGGGCGCTGGCGCTCGGCATCATCGGCTTCCTCATCGCCTGCGGCCTATGGGTGGAAGCGATCACGCCGTTTGTGTTTCCGGCAATGGCTACACTCTCGCTGGTCACCGCCATCAACCGGATACGCAGCGGCCTTAACGGGAGCGGCGGCTGAAATTCCGGTCGCATCCGCCAGGGGAACAATATGCTTCATGAACCAACGATTGCCGCTTCCGCAAGTGAGCAGCGGGTGGCGCAGGAGCGCACCTTCCGCACCCATGACGGCACCGAGATCTTCTACCGCTACTGGCCGGCGGTCGGGCAACCTGCCAAGGGCGCGGTCCTGCTGTTCCACCGCGGCCACGAGCATGGCGGCCGCATGGCGCATCTGGTCGACGAGCTCGACATGCCCGACCATGCCCTCTACGCCTGGGACGCGCGCGGCAATGGTCGCTCGGCCGGCGAGCGCGGCTATGCGCCGTCCTTTGCCGCGCTGGTGCGCGATATCGACTGTTTCGTGCGCGAGATCGGCAGAGACGGGTTCAGCCAGCGCGACATCGCGCTGATCGCGCAATCCTTCGGCGCCGTGCTCGCCGCCGCCTGGGTGCATGATTATGCACCGCAGATTCGCGCTTTGGTGCTGGCCTCGCCGGCCTTCTCGGTCAAGCTCTACGTGCCATTCGCCAAGCAAGGCATTGCGCTGTGGCAGAAGATCAAGGGCCGCTTCTTCGTCAATTCCTACGTCAAGGCCAAGTTCCTGACTCATGACCCCGAGCGCATCGCCTCCTTCGAGGCCGATCCGCTGATCACGCGGCCGATCGCCTCCAACATCCTGGTCGAGCTCTACGACCACGCCGCGCGCATCGTCTCGGATGCCCGCGCCATCACCGTGCCGACGCAATTGCTGATCTCCGGCAGCGACTGGGTGGTGCGGCATGGACCGCAGCACGAATTCTTCGTCAATCTCGCCAGCCCGGCCAAGGAGCGGCATGTGCTGCCCGGTTTCTTCCACGACACGCTGGGCGAGCGCGACCGCCGCAAGGCACTCGACCTGATCAAGCCGTTCCTCGAAACGCAGTCCACGACGCCGGAGAAGCCGGTCGACCTGACCGCGGCCGACCGCGCCGGCTACACACGCGACGAGGCCGACCGGCTGGCCTCGCCGCTCGCTTTGCTGTCGCCGAAAGGCCTCTACTGGGCAATGAGCCGCGCCTCGATCCGCATGGGCGCCTGGCTGTCGTCAGGCATGAAAACGGGGATTGCCACCGGCTTCGATTCCGGCTCGACGCTCGACTATGTCTACGAGAACGAGGCGCGAGGCACCGGTCCGCTCGGCCGAATGATCGATCGCACCTTTCTCGACGCCATCGGCTGGCGCGGCATCCGCCAGCGCAAGCTGCATCTGGAAGAGCTGATCGGCCGCGCCACTCAGACGCTGAAGGCCGCCGGCCGCCCGGTCCATATCGTCGATATCGCTGCCGGGCACGGCCGCTACGTGCTCGACGCCGTCGCCAAATGCACCGAGCCACCGGCAAGCGTGCGGCTGCAGGACTTCTCCGACCTCAACGTTTCGCTCGGCTGCAAGCTGATCGCCGAGCGGCACCTGCCGACCAGCATTTCGTTCCACCAGGCCGACGCTTTCGACGCCCAAATGCTTGCCCGGCTCGATCCGGCGCCGGACCTCGCCATCGTCTCCGGGCTTTACGAATTGTTTGCCGACAACGCCATGATCGCCCGCTCGCTCGGCGGGCTGGCCAAGGCGATGCAGCCCGGTAGCCTGCTTCTCTACACCAACCAGCCCTGGCATCCGCAGCTCGAAATGATCGCGCGCAGCCTGACCTCGCATCGCGGCGGCCAGGCTTGGGTGATGCGCCGGCGTACGCAAGGCGAGATGGACCAGCTGGTGGCGGCCGCCGGCTTCGAGAAGCTCGACCAGCGCATCGACCAGTGGGGCATCTTCACCGTCTCGATCGCGCGGCGCGTCTGAGCATGGTCTTGCCTGTCCTTGGCCCTGCCGCTGCCCCTGCCCTTTCTGCGCACGAGCCGTACGCCGGCATCGTGCTGCGTTCGGCGTTATGGCTGGCGTTTCTGGCGCCGTTCTTTTACGTGACCTACGGCTTCGCCAACTGGCTGGCGTCGCAGCGCTCCGATGTCGGCAGCATCGTCTTTGCCTGGGAGCGCGGCATCCCGTTTATCGCCTGGACGATCGTGCCCTATTGGTCGATCAACCTGTTCTACGGCCTGTCGCTGCTGTTGAACGATACCAAGCGCGGCGTCGACCGGCTCGCCGGCCGTTACCTCACGGCGCAGATCATCGCCGTCGCCTGCTTCATACTGTTCCCGCTGACGGCGACCTTCATGCGGCCGCAGACATCAGGCCTGCCGGGGTTCATGTTCGCGGTGCTCGGCGGCTTCGACAAGCCGTTCAACCAGGCGCCGTCGCTGCACATCGCGCTGCTTGTCATCATCTGGGATCATTGGCGCTGTCGGCTCAAAGGCATGGCCGCCATCATCTGGCACGGCTGGTGTTTCCTGATTGGCGCCTCGGTGCTGACGACATGGCAGCACCATGTCATCGATATCCCGACCGGCGCTTTGCTCGGCTTCCTCGCCCTGTGGCTGTTCCCGCGCGACGGCGAATTGCCGTTCGCCGGCTTCCACCTAACCGCCAATCCCAGGGCACGGCGGCTGGCGCTGTTCTACGCGCTCGTCGCAGCGCTGGCAGTGACCGGCGCCGTTGCCGGCGCCTTCGTCTCGGCGTTGTGGCTAATCCTGCTGTGGCCGGCGCTGGCGCTGGCCATCGTCGCCTTCGCCTATGCCGGGGCCGGCGTCAAAGTGTTCCAGAAAGCCGCCGACGGCAGCGTCTCGCTGGCCAGCCGTGTTTTGCTGCTGCCTTACCGGCTTGGCGCCAGGATCAATGTGTGGGCGTGGACGCGCAAGCTGCCGCCGCATGTCGCGATCGCGGACGGCGTCTTCCTCGGCCGCTTTCCCACCGCCGCCGAGGCCGACGCTTTCGGCACGGTGATCGACCTTGCCGGCGAGTTGGAAAGCCCGCGCGGCGTCACCTGCCGCTGGACGGCTGTCGCCATGGTCGATCTTTTGCCGCCCTCGCAAGCGGCGCAAGCGCAAGCGGTGGCTGCGATCGAGGCAGCGCGCGGCCATGGCACGGTGCTGGTCTGCTGCGCGCTCGGCTTCCAGCGCAGCGCCGGCGTCGTCGCCGAATGGCTGGTTGCCACCGGCCGCTCGCCAACGCCGGCGCAGGCGCACAAACGGCTCGCGTCATCGGGCCGGCCGGTGCATCTTCGGATCGCGGCGGACGAGCCGGCATGAGTGCCCATCGTGACAAAGCCGAAGCACTCGCCGCCGGGCTGATGACGCAGGCGGTGTGGCCGCTGCTGCTGGTGCTGGCAACGTTGGTTGCCGCGCCGGTCATTGCCGTGGCAGCGCAGCCGCAGGCGACGATGCTGGCAGCGGCGGCCTGGCTGGTCGCGGCAGCGAGCGGCGTGGTCACCCTCGCCGTCTCGGCCCTACTTGTCTTCGACGCGTTGCTGTTTTGGATGATGGCGAGCCACATCAGCGAGGCCGCCGGCGGTGCCTCAGTCGACGACGTGCTGGCGCGCATGCGCGTCAAACCGGCCGCTGCCGGCATCCGCTCGCTCGACCGGCGCATCGCGGGCACACAGCGCCTGCTGATGAAGCAGCGCATCGCGCTCGGCCTGTTCGTGGCGGCATCCGCTGTCGCCTTGTCTTTCTGAACCGGACGATGAGCAAGCTCGGCACAAGGACCTTCACCCTGCTGCAGACCGTGACCTCGGTCGGCCTGTCGGCGCTGGCCTGGGCGGTGACCGGGGTGCGGCCGATCTGGAACGGCAGCCAGCCGTCGGACCGGCAGCGCATCTACTTCGCCAACCATGCCAGCCACGGCGATTTCATCCTGCTGTCGGCCTGCCTCAGCGAGAAGGAGCGCGCCCGCACCCATGCCGTCGCTGCCGCCGACTATTGGGGAAAATCGCGGCTGCGCCGGTTCATCGCGCAGGACATGCTGTCCTCCGTGCTCATCCACCGGCAGTGGACCTATGAGGCGCAGAATCCGATCTCGATCATGCTGTCGGTGCTCGACGAGGGCCATTCGCTGATCATCTTTCCCGAAGGCACGCGCAACATGACCGACGAGCCGCTGCTGCCGTTCCGCTCCGGCCTTTACAATCTGTCGATGGCGCGGCCCGACGTCGAACTCATCCCGTGCTGGATCGAGAACATGTCGCGGGTGCTGCCCAAGGGCCAATTCGTGCCGGTGCCGCTGCTCTGCCGCGTGGTCTTCGGCGCGCCGATCGCCATTGCGCCCGGCGAGGAACGCCGCGCCTTTCTCGACCGCGCCCGTGAGGCGCTGCTTGCGCTGAACCCCCGCCCGCCAACGCATGATGCGGAAAAGTGGAATCCAGTTTTCCGGAAGACATCATGCGACCAAAAGAGCTTAGAGCATCGTGCAGGATCCGACATCCGGCCCGACGCTCTAAGAGGCGACTAGAACAACATGCCAATGCACGAAACCCTCATTCTGGTTGTCGGCCTCGCTGCGGTGCTGACCACGGCAAGCCTGGTCGCCGGCGTCCTGTCGTGGCGCGCGCCGAAGCCGCTGTCCTCGACGCTGGTCAACCTCAACCAGCGCATCAACGCCTGGTGGGTGATGGTGGTGGCGATCACCGTCGCCTTCTTCTTCGGCCGCTCCGGCATGACCATCCTGTTCGCGCTGATCTCGTTTGCGGCCTTGCGTGAATTCGTGACGCTGACGCACAGCCGCCGCAGCGACCATTGGGTGCTGCTCGGCATGTTCGGCATCATCATCCCGTTCCAGTACTGGCTGGTGTGGACCGCCTGGTACGGCCTCTTCACCATCTTCATTCCGGTCTACTGCTTCCTGCTGATGCCGGCGATTACCGCTCTGCACGGCGACACCGAGCGCTTTCTCGAGCGCGTCTCGGCGCAGCAATGGGCCGTCATGATCTCGGTCTACTGCGTCAGCCACGTGCCGGCGCTGCTGACGCTCGAGGTGCCCGGCTTCGAAGGCCGCAATTTGCTGCTGATCGCTTTCCTGATCATCACCGTGCAAGGCAGCGACGTGCTGCAATACATCTTCGGCAAGCTGTTCGGCAGGCACCTGATCTCACCGAAGGTTTCGCCGTCGAAGACCTGGGAGGGCCTGGTCGGCGGGCTGGCGGCGTCGAGCCTGCTTGGCGCGCTGCTGTCGTTCCTGACACCGTTTTCGTCGCTCCAGGCGGCGGGCGTCGCCTTCATCGCCTGCCTGATGGGCTTTCTGGGCGGACTCGTCGCCTCCGCCATCAAGCGCGACCAGGGGGTGAAGGACTGGGGCCATCTGATCGAGGGCCATGGCGGCATGATGGACCGCGCCGACAGCCTGGTCTTCGCCGCCCCGGTTTTCTTCCACACCGTGCGCTATTTCTGGACGTGAGAACGAGCAACGATCGGCGCTGGCAGCGACTTTGAGCGCAACCGGCGGGTCGCTCGACCACGCTACGCCTTCGAGTCTTGCCGCAGGTCGTGAGAGATGTTCCCGTGGCTCTGCTTGGACCAGCAGGAACGCGGATGAAGTAGTTATGGCGCAGCCAGAGCGCCTCGGCGGATGGCAAGGGCGACATCGGCGGAGAACGGCGGCACATCAAGCTTTAGCCAGCCGTCCGAATTCGCTTGCCATTCCGCCATTCGCCTGCCGGCCGCGGTATCCCAGGCGATGACGCGATAGGTGCCGCGAGCCAATCCGGGCAGCTCCAAGGCGGCCGGAACCGGCGCAGCGCCGGCGCGAAGCATGCCGTTTCGCCCGATCGTGTCGCGGCGAACCAGCCAGACCACTGCCTGGGAATCGTCACCGCAGGCAACAGCCGCGGCGTCGGGACCGGAAACTCGCATCTTGTTGCCGAGATGGGAACGCCGGAACGAAACCCAGTCGATCAGAGGGAGGAAATCGGCCAGCGAACGCTGCGCCCGCCGCATGCCGGGGGTGAGCACGTGCGGGGTGCGGTTTGGCCATCGCATGCCGCCACCCGCGCCCCCCGCCGCCAGGTGAGCCCATTGCAAATGGCGGAAATATTCATCATCGAAAGGTTCCGGAAGCGTGATCTTCTTGTCCTTGAACGAGTGGATAGGGCCGTGCTCGGAATCGAGAAAAGGGCGGCCGTCATGGATTTCGCCGAGCGCCTCTCCGACGATCCGCGCCATTCCGAGCGCCGGCGCCACAGTGTCACTGGGGTCATCGATCGTGCCCTCCTCGTAGAGATGGAGGGAGGCGAAGTCGAGGTCTGGGTGGCGGAAGATCGGCCCGGGCAGCGGCATGTGGGGCCGCCAGCGAAGCTCAGGTCCGAACAGCGAGACGGTCTGCGGGTGAGAGCGCCCGTAAAGTGACATTTCCAGCCGGCGCACAAAATCGCTGAGGTCATGGATGAAGGCGCCGAAGCCATCCGCGCTGCCCTGAGCCTGCTCGGGATGGATCTCGTTCCAGAGGTCCCATGCGAAGAAGGCTCCGCTGCCGCTCCATCTGCGAACCACGAATTCCAGCCTTGCCTTGATCGCGCGGCGCGTCTCGGCGCAGACCAGGAATCGCGACGGGTGGTCCAGCACGCCTCCGTTATTGGTGTTGTAGGGGTGGTGGCGCCAGTGGAGCCACTGCCAGTACGTATCAAAGGGGGTGAGCAGGATTCTTAAGCCCTGTTTTTCGCAAAGACGAAAGAGATCGTCCCACAATTGCACCATTGCCGGCACGAAGCGGCCCTGCGGCTTCTCGAAGTAGCGGTGGCGAACCTGGGCATATTCCAGCATCAGCCTGAGGCAGGTGACGCCGCTTTCCTTCAGCCAACGGAGATGATTTTCCACGCCGGCCATATCGGCGCGCCGGAACAGGCCATTGAGTTCCGGCCAGCTGACCGCGTCATTCTGCCCGATCGGGGTCCATGCCTCGCCGTCCTCGGTGGCGAAATAGGAACCGGCTAACTTGATCCAAGGCAGGCCGGCAGCTGATCTCGGCGCAGAGGCTTCCACTTCCCCGACCAGCGGTATCGCCAATCTAATATCGTTCAAAGGCATACCCCGAATTTCGTCCCCGGAGCGGTATAACTGCCGCGGTGGCGAAATGTTTCGCCGGGCTGGCAGGCCAATGGACTCTCATCGATTTGCGGTGCAAGGATGCCCTGCCCTAGTCGGAGCGAAGGAGCATCTCCTTCTCCTAAGCGACGGCCTCGAAGGCCTGACGCACCTCCGGTGGGGTTACCCCGTCCCAAACCCATCTATGCAGGACTGGACCGCTTTCTTCCACTCAGGCCCCTTCTTGGGCAGTCATGAGTTGCTAGGGCTTCCTCGACGTGGTTGATCCCCAGGTAATCCAGGCCGGTCGATCCTGACGAAGAACGAGCCAGGGCGCGATCATGGTCCGTAGTTTGCTGCGCCCTTGCGGCAGAGCCGGCCTTACGATCATCGTTACGGTATGGACTATGGCAGGAACGCGGATGAAATAAGTTATGGCGCTGCCACGATGCTCGTGCTGGTCGTCCCTGTCAGGCGACTCGTGAAAGGACTTGCTGATCCAGGTCGCACCTAGCCAGTCCGAAACGCCAGCGATGGTTCGTTGCCTCACGTCTGCTCTGGTAAAACAAGGTCAGTTTCCCGCCCTCGATCATCACCGTCGAATGGCCGTTCTCCCCAGGCTCACCAGGATCAAGCACGGGGCCGACCGACACGTAGGGGCCCTGGACGTCGTCGGCGATGGCGAAGAATACGCGCTGACGACTTCCGCGCGGACCGTCGGGAAGGAAGCAGGTGGCGTTGAGAAGCACGCGACCGTCGGGCAATTCGACCAGTTGGGCGCCCTCGATCCCCCATTCGTAGTCCGGATGCTCGCGCGCATTGTGATGGGGAACGTCGAGATGGTCCAATATCTTGCCGAGACGTTTCCACGGCCCGAACCAGGAATCGGATTGACTGCGCGCCAGATAGACGTCAGGCTGCGGCACCCTGGTGAATTTAGGCATGCCTGAATAGACGATGTAGCGCTTGCCGCCGATGATCGCCGGATGGGGATCGTAGATACCGTCCTCATCGGTGTCCGGCAGGGACAGTATCGCCGGATTCAGCACCACCCAATGAAAGCCATCATTGGACACAGCATGCTCGCAACGTCCGCCCGACTTCATGAATTCGGTCTGAATAAACATGTGGAAGACGCCGCATTCATGAATGACGCCGGGCGCCGCTATGCCCGATCCGGTTACCGCCAAATCGAGCGCCTCATGCTCAGCCCACGGCCCATAAAGGTCCGGAGCCGTGGCATGTAGTATTTTCCAGCTCTCGGTCGTGACAGTGCCGCTGGAACCGAAGACGTGCCAAAGCGCGCCGTCGAATACCGGACAAGGATCCTTCAGATCATCCACGGACTGCGGGTGAAACAACGGAAAGACGTTGGTTTCAAAGTTGAACTTCATTTCTTCGCTCTCTCACGGTGGCTGCCCTCTTCGGCCATCTGTGGCGACCAAAACGAATCATGCGCGGCTCGTTAACTCTTATACCTGCGCTCATGAATGGTTGTTGAACGATTGAGCGGATTTCAGCCGTTCTGTGGCAATGCGCCACATTTGGCGAGATCTGAAGCTGCAAGGGCCTCGGCCTTGGCCGAGGCGACATGTCCGTCGGGTGTTGGTAGCAGCGCCGCTTCTCTTCGCAATTGCGCAAGTGGCCGGCTCGGCGGCTACAGCCGATTAAAATCAGTGGAACAACTTACTCAAATGAAAGTTAGATGTGCGGATGAAGGCTTCATCAGGAGCGTGCTTCGATTAACATATGTTAATCTGGAGAATTAGCTATAACCAAAGAGGTTTCTTACATGAAAATAGCGGGTGGCAAAAGAAATAAATCGGATATCCCCATAAAATCGTCTATTATACTTTGCTTTTCTCACCTAAGGTGGGATTTCGTACACCAACGCCCGCAGCATATTCTGACGCACGCCTCAAACCAGCAGCAGCTAATTTACTTTGAGGAGCCGGTCTACGAGGAAATACGCTATCCTTCGATGCGGGTGAACGATCGATCTGCAATGATCACAATCGTAACCCCGGTTCTTCCGGCCGGCATTTCCGCAACAAAGGCGGATGCTATCCAGCGCAGATTCGTCGACCAGATCGTCAACTCAACTCCGCATGACCGGCTGACTATATGGTACTACACGCCCATGGCGCTGCGTTTCAGTGACCATATAGCCTGCGATATATGCGTCTACGACTGCATGGATGAACTCTCCGCCTTCAAGAACGCACCGGCGGAGTTGACGCAGATGGAAAAAGCGCTGTTCCAGCGCGCTGATGTCGTGTTCACGGGCGGGCAGAGTCTGTACGAGGCCAAGCGAAGCCTCCATAAGTCGATCTTTCCCTTCCCCAGCAGCATCGACGTTGCGCATTTCCACAAGGCAAGAGAGCCCGGCGATGACCCTGTAGATCAGGCAGACATACCTCACCCGAGAGTGGGCTTCTTCGGCGTGATCGACGAACGGCTCGACGTTGAAATGATCACACATGCGGCTGCGGCAATGCCCGAAGTGCATTTCGTCATGCTCGGCCCGGTGGTCAAGATCGACCCGCTAAGCCTGCCGCGCGCAAGTAACTTACATTGGCTGGGTGCCAAGTCCTACGCCGACCTGCCTCGCTATCTCAGGCACTGGAGCGCCGGCTGGATGCCCTTCGCGCTCAATGAGGCGACTCGCTATATCAGCCCGACCAAAACTCCTGAGTTCCTGGCCGCCGGACTGCCGGTGGTCTCCACGGCGATTGTGGACGTCGTGCGCACCTATGGTGCCGAGGGCCTGGTCGACATTGTTGACGCCGAAGACATCGAAACCAAGCTTCGGTCCCTTCTGTCACGTCCCCGGAATTTCCTGTTGAAGGAAGTCGATGCCTACCTCGCTAACATGTCCTGGGAACGAACGTGGGATGCAATGGCTGCCCATATTCAGCGCGCCTATGCAATGAAAAGCATTTTGCCTTTGCGCCGGGGAGCCTGACCATGTTGGATTGGTTGATTGTCGGCGCCGGCTTCGCTGGCAGCGTGCTCGCCGAACGAATCGCATCGCAACGGCAGGAAAGCGTCCTGCTCATCGACCGGCGAAATCACATCGGCGGCAACGCTTATGACTGTTACGACGAAGCTGGAATTCTGGTCCACCGCTATGGGCCGCATATATTCCACACCAACGCCCGATCGATCATCGACTATCTCTCGCAATTCACCGAATGGAGGCCTTACGAACATCGCGTACTGTCTTCGGTCGACGGAAAACTGCTGCCGATACCGATCAACCTCGACACGATCAATCGCCTGTACGATCTTGAATTGACGCCCGAGCAGTTGGAGGAGTTCTTCGCATCCCGGCGAGAAACGGTCGAGGAAGTCCGGACCGCCGAAGATGTGGTTGTGAGCACCGTTGGCAGGGAGCTCTACGAAAAATTCTTTCGCGGTTATACAAGGAAGCAGTGGGGTGTCGATCCGGCTCATCTAAGCAAGTCCGTGACTGCGCGGGTCCCTACGCGGATCAACCGCGATGATCGCTACTTTGGCGACACTTTCCAGAATATGCCGGCTGGCGGGTATACACGCATGTTCCAGCGCATGCTGGACAACCCAAGGATCAAGATCATGCTACAGACCGATTATCGCGAAATTCGCGACAAGATCCCTTTTCAGCGGATAATCTACACCGGGCCGATTGATGAATATTTCGACTGGAGCCTTGGTCGTCTGCCTTATCGGTCACTGCGGTTCGAGCACGTGACGCTTGATTGCGAGCAGTTTCAGCCGGTCGCCGTTGTCAATTATCCGCAGACGGAAAACTATACCCGCATTACTGAGTACAAGCATCTGACCGGTCAGCAGAGCCCGAAGACCAGCCTGACTTACGAATATCCAACCGATATCGGCGATCCCTATTATCCGGTGCCGCGGGCGGAAAACGAGGCGCTGTACAAACGCTATGAAGCACTGGCAGCGGCATGCCCCGAAGTGTGGTTCGTCGGGCGCCTGGCCACGTACCGCTACTACAATATGGATCAGGTTGTCGGTCAGGCTCTGGCAACGTTCGCGCGCATTCAACAGAGCCTGCCGGCAAACGGCACCGTTCAGATGCTTACGCAGCGGACGATGCTCGGCCAACATTCGGAGCAGTTCCCCACCTACTGACGTGGCCCGCCCTTTCTTCGACCGCTACGAAACACGTTCCGCGAACAATGTGCGCTGGCGCTCCAATTCATTTGCAACCGGCTGGCTAATACTGCGCGAACCGTCGGCATGAATCGTGGAGAACAAGCCGACTTCCGCGTGGCGCGAATTGTCCCAGCCGGGATACGCGGTCACCGGGTACAGACATATACCCTGAACCGGGGCACCACGGCTCATTGCGTCACGGACCTCATCGCAAACATAATGGAGCCATGCCGGCCGGCCTGATCCTTCAGCGCCTGTCTCGGCGATGAACATGGGTTTTCTGTAGCGCTCTGCGACTTCGACCAACATGTCGGAAAGCGCCCGATATTCGTGGTGGCCCATCGGTATCGTTGGCCCTCGAAAGTACCATTGGTTGTGCGGATAAAAGTTAAGTCCGATGACGTCGACACAGTCCTCGCTGCCGCCCAATTCGGGCTCGGCACGGCCCGTCAGCATGTCATAGGCTTCAAACTGGCCCTGACGAACATTTTCCGCGCGCCGCTGCTCGGCACGACTACGGTCACGGGGCGCAACATGGATTAGCGGTTCAGCCCATATGAACCGGCAATCAGGTTCGGCTTCGCGCATTGCCCTGACGCCCGCAACCGCTGCCCTCACAAGCTGTCGCTTGAACCATCCCCGCTTCTTCGGCCCCACGCGTGGGAAATAGCCGACCTCTATCGCCCATGCGAAAAATGAGATCTCATTGATCGGGCACACCAAGGGAGCTACTCCTATGACGGAGCGATGGACCCGGACAGCTTCAGCGGCGAAGCGGACATAGGCTTCTATAAAGTCTGGGGCGCCTTGGTCTACGTGATCTGGTGAGCCATAGTGGAAGATATCCCAGACGACCTGCACCCCCGCCGCGTGGGCTGCTTCGATCATTGATATCCAACCCGACCAGTCGAAGATCCCTGGCCCTGTTTCAATCAGGTGCCAGCGCAAGCCGTCGCGGATCGTGCGAAGCCCAAGGGCAGCACAGCTGCGATAGTCGCCGAGAGCGTGTTTGTCGTGTGCGGTTGCGCGAATCAAATCGAGGCGCACTCCGTCGCCGCGCCGATGCGAGGAACACTCGAAGCCAGCCATGAAGAAGCTGGCAAACTTGGACGGATATTCGCCCGGCGGACGCGCCGGCTCGTTGCTCATACGTGCGACCCGTCGGCCAAGGCTCGCGCCAGCGCTCCCGCTAGGCGATCGACCGTTGCTAGGCTATCGACCATTGCCAGTTTCGACCCCCACCGCAATTTCATTCGGGCCGCCATCATGTCGCCTCTGAGTGGTACGGGGTGCAAGCGTCGAATGTTGACCAAGCGAGCGCGAGCGGAGCCGGAGGCGCAATCTCCCCACATTGCGTACCGAACTTTGCTTGCGGCCGTGAGGTTCCCCTTCGGTTGAAATATTTCTGGTTGGGCGGGCGACCCGGACGCCAAGTCGGCGGCAGAGGCCAGGAATGCGCCAAACATGATAATGCGCCAGACATGATTATGAACCCACGCCCTCGCCGCCCTGTTCCGCCCTCATTTTGCAGCGGCAAGCGGCGCCTTCTTGGCCGGGCGCGGCCGGCGGCGCATGCGGCGCTTGGCAGCGACCTTCAGGGCAACCGGTGGATCGCTCGACAACGCGCCAAGAACGGCGTCAACCATGCCGTACGCAACAAAATCGGCGTTGATGTCATCGGCCAATTCGACGGCTCTCTTTTTGTCATTGCCGTCCTTCGACCAGAACACGATGCCTACCCGCAGCGCCGACTTGGCACGTTTCAGCCGACGAACCAGGAAACGGGCGTGCTTGACGGAATCGCGGTTCAGGAATCCGACCACAACGGTGTCGACAGCGTCGAGCTCGAGCCGGCGAATGCTCGCCGGATCCATATCGGCAAAGCTCGCCTTCGAGACCGTCGCCCCTTGGACTTCGAGCACCTGCGCCAGCATGGCGGCGGCAGCATCGTCAAGTTCGCCGCGGCCGCCGGCACACAGCACCGGCATGTCCGCGCCATCCGGCAGCTCAATATCGTCCGCGCCCTCCCCTTGAGCCTGCTTGTCCTCGTCCGCCGTGGCAGGCTCGGCCGTAGCCGGATCATCGTCCTCCGTTTCCTCCCGTGCGCTGTCCTCAAGGTTCGTCACCAACATCTGCGCACTGGCCGCCACCTGCCGTCTTTGCTCATCGCCCATGACGCCCCGCACGCGATCCTGTTCGCCGAGCAGCAGTGCGGGAATGGCGACCTTGTCATAGAATTCGAACAGATATTTTTCCTCCAGGAACTCCTCGGCGTGGTCAGTGGCTTCTTCCGGGTCGCCGGCCAGCAGGCGCTGGTAGAGTCGGGCATGTAGCTCGAGCACGGGTTCGTTGCCGAACAGAACGTCGAGGAATTCGAACTGCGGCACGTGCCTGCCGAGCACGACGAGACAGACCGTGAGCGGTGTCGACAGAACCAGGCCCAGCGGACCCCAGAGCCAGGTCCAGAAGATAGCCGCAACGATGATGGCCAATGGTGAAAGCCCCGTTCGTGAACCGTAGAGCCATGGTTCGACGACGTTGCCGGTTATCATTTCCATGGCCACGAACAGCCCGGCGGTCCACAGCACGAGCGACCAGCCAGGAGCCACGGCAAGCGCCAGGAGCAGAGGCAGCAGCGCACCAATGATCGGGCCGATATAGGGAACAAAGCGCAGCGCCAGCGCCAGCAATCCCCACAGCAGTGCATTGGGTATGCCCAGCACCCAAAGCCCTGCTGTAATCGGTATGGCATAAAGGATATTCACGACCAATTGCATAAGAAGATAGCGGCCGACCCGCTTGCCGGCATCCTGGAGCGCCTCGGTGGTCCGATGAAGATCGCCGTAGCCCACGAGGCGTATGAAACGGTCGCGCAGGTCCTCGCGCTCGAGCAGCATGAAGATGACGACGACGATGATCAGGCCGGCCGATGCCAGCGGGCTGATCAGCGGGCCGATCAGGTTCTGGAGAACCTGGAGCGGCCTTTCGCGCGCGATGATCTCGACAGGCACCGGCTCGCGCTCTGGCTCACCTGCGGTAGGCGGTGAGGTTTCCTGCCGGTCGAGTTCCTGACCAATGCGTTCGATCACGCCACTCAGCCTGGCGATGATGCCTCCGCCGACGCCGGTCTCCTTCAGGGATCGGACCTTGGTCAGGATATTCGACTGGTAAAGCGGGATATTCTGCGCCAGTTCGCTCACCTGCGTGGCGACAATGAAGGAGAACAGCGCGAGGACCGTGAATGCACTCAGCACGCTGGCGATAACGGCCGGGAGACGGGGAAGGCCGACTCGCTTGAGTGCCGAAACCATGGGCGCCAGCGCAAAGGTAAGCAGCAGAGCGATTGCGATCGGCAGGAAAACCTCGCGCCCGAAATACAGGGCCGCAACCGCCGTCACGACTGTCGCGACGGTGGGCAGTGACATGCGCGGGAGGGTTCTGGCAGAGGAAACAACGCCCATCACCCCAGGCTCGGCGGGGTGCATGCCGTTTCGACGATTGGCCGCCACTTGATACCTCCGCCCTGCCATAGCCATGATCAGGCATATTGAGCCGGCGTGCAACTTTCGCTTCTTCGCGCCGGCGAGTTCGAAGACGCGAGCGGCAGGGGCGGGCGCTTGGCGGCCCAACCGGACAGCCGGACGGTCGCTTTGGTCGCCGGACACAACAACTGACGTAGTGATCGGTTCCGCACAGGCAGAAGACGGGCTCCAGCCTAGCCCGAATGGCTCAGCCAATGACGGTCGAACACGTCGAGAATGGCGCGGAATTCGGCCGGTGGGATCTGGCTGGCACCGCCGTCCTTGCTGTCTGCCACGAGGAATTGCGCCAGCTGCCGGTCGACCATTTCCGGCTGCTCAATTGCCACGCCGAGCGAAGCCAGATCCTCGGCGATTGACCCGTCGGGCGGGAGATATCCGCCCCATCCCTGGGGCGCCGGATTGCGCAAGCGGATCATCAGGATCCTGGTCAGGGACGGCTGCGGCTCCGGGCCGATGATGGTGGTGCCGCACAGATAGCCGCCAAGCACGCTTCCGGGCCGCGAGTGCGGAAACAGGCAGAGGAAGAATTGGGCTTCGCCGCTGGTTTCCTTCAGATGCGCATAAAGGCCGCGTTTTGCCGACGTCATCAGCCCACCGAGCAGCAGCTGCCCGGTCGGCAATGCCTCGCGATAGGCGACAGTCAGGCCGTGCGCACCCGGCCCGGCCTCAATCGACAGGCTGCCCCTGATCAACTGGCCGCGATAATAGGGCGACAAGGCGCGCGAATAACATGCATAGGTTCCGGCAAGGGCCAATCCAAGGCTTCGCTCTTCATGCCCGGACGCCGTCTCGAACTGCGCGCCGACGCGGCGTTCCAGTTCGGCCCTCTCGATGCCGTGGCGGGCGCAGATTGCCGCCGTGAAGCCTGGCAGGTCGCTCTCTGCGATCCAGGCGCCGGGCTGCTCCAGCTTGAGAAGCTTCGACCAGTCGTCGTAGACGCTGAGCTCGCGTGGCTGGGCGCGGCCCTGCAGCCATTTGTCGGCACGGCCGAGATCGAACGCCGTCTTCGGGTTGACGCCTCGGAACGCCGCCGCCAAATCCTTGCGAGCGACGGTTCCCAGCAGGGCCGCAGTCAACCGTAATTTCTGCGCAATATGCTGTGCCATCCCCACCCGCCCCTTATGCCACCGCGAGGCATAACATGTGCCAGCACTTGCTCCCACCGCATTCATTGCGAGGCGGACCTCTCCTAAAGTCCATATTGCAGGAAATCCGTAGAATTCCACGCCACTCCACGCGCCTGCCCTTTTCGCCCCGCCGGGCGGCCCTAAGGTCTCGCGCAGGGCAAGGGCAAGTTATGAAACTCACGCTATCTAGGCTTGAATACCAACCCCCTTCCTCAGTCATTTGAACGACGGCGAAGCCGAGCTCTCGCAACCACCACAAACCAGCGTAGATGCCGCCTCAACAAGGAAGGAATAATTCGATGTCCTGGATTGCCTCCCCCAAAATCCATTTCACCGCGGTTGCGGCTGGATCCGCCGCACTGCTGCTGCTGACGTTCGGGCCGGATGGACCGTCGCGTGCTGCTGCCGGCTCGCGCGCGGCAGCGACATATGGCAAGGCGGCTCCTGCGTCGCCGGCTATCGAGCCGACGCGCATTGAAGTCGACGGCGGCGCGCACGTGATACGCTTTTACATCGACGGCAAGCAGGTCGCCCTGCTGGACTCGACCGGCTTCAAGGATTGAACTTACGGCCGGCGCGGCTGCGTAAGCCTAACTCGCGCCCGTTCCTTGCAGCCGCGCTTTTCCACAAGCCATATTCCAGGAATTCCGGAGAATTCCACGCCTTTCCACACAGCAGCGGTGTTCGGGCCGGCGGCTGGGGTTAACGTTACGTTAACCATTGAGGGACGCCGTCATGAAACTTGCCCTGTCTGCACTTCTCGCCGTGCTCGCACTTTCGCAAACCGTGGAGGCTAAAACGAAAGTCGTTGCGACAGATGCGAAAGCGGCCACAGCCGAGAAAACCCGGCCGCCGCTCGACAATAAGTCCACCGGCGGGATCAACGCCTCGTCCGGTGCGATGGCAGCGCCGGCTGACAAAAATGCGTCCAGTCCGTATCCGCCGGCGATCTATTTCGATTTCTAGAGTTTCATCCATCCCCTAATGGATGGGCTCTTTTTTTATTCGACCGCTCTACGCTTGCGGTGCCCTGGATTCATAGGCTCTGGGATCGACAGGCCCCGCGATCGACAAGCTTGGCGGCGGCGCGCCAGGCCGTGTTCCGTTCGCCCCGGCCTCAGCCGACCCTGACGACGAAATGCTTCGTCACCGGCTCGATGATCTTCCACGTTCCCTTGAAATCGGCCTCGACCACGAAGGCATCGCCGGGACCGACTTCGACGGGCGCGCCGCCATCGGGCGTGATGACGATACGGCCCGATATCATGTGCACGAATTCATAGTCGCTGTAGGTTGCGTGGTAGGTGCCGGGGGTGGCGTGCCAGGTTCCCGACATGACCTTGCCGTCCGCTGTGGTGTGCTGGACGGCGGTCTTCATGGTTGGGTTACCGTCGACCACGACCCAGCCTGCGAGATCGCCCGCCTCGGCGCTTTCGACCGCGCCGAATTTGAGGATGGTCTTCTCTGTCATGGTCGGGCTCCGTCTGGGACTGTGCCGGCATTGGCTGCCGGTCAATAGCCGAAGCACCTTCATGAGCAACGCGGGTGCCCGGCACGCTTACGAACAAGCCATGGCACGGTTTGCCGCGTGCCGCTACGCTTGCCTTGCGCTCATCCTCCCGAGCTTGCAGGCCGAAGTCTCCGGGACCGGCGCTTCTGAATTGCGCAGGCCGATGCCGGCATTGACACACCCAGCAGCCCGTGACCGCCGCTCGCCGGGACCACTCCTTGAAAGCCGTCGAAAGTATGATATATCAATGACTAAGCGTGCGTTGCACGCGACGTAGTGCTTTGGTCAAGCTTCATCTGTGGAGGTTGTCATGGCAAACGATCTGATGGAAGGAAAGAAGCCCCAGGATTGGATCAATCTGGTCCTTGCGGCATGCCTGTTCATCTCACCCTGGGTCATCGGCTTCGCTGCTGAAACCGCTCCTGCGTGGAACGCCTGGATTGCCGCAGTCGTGCTCGGCGCCCTGGCTCTCGCGGCGCTTTCGGTATTCGCCGAATGGGAAGAGTGGGTGAACCTTGTCGTCGGGCTCTGGCTGATCGCCTCGCCCTGGCTGCTCGGCTTCATGGCGAACGCCAACGCGATGGCGACCCATGTTGTCCTCGGCGTGCTGGTGGTTGCGGCATCTGCCTGGGCGGTCTGGGACTCCCGTCATCATCCGCCAGCGCATGCGTGATCGGTGATGACCAAGTGGAGAGCCCGGCGCGCGAGCGGCGGGCTCTTCTAAAGCCTAAGATCCGTACACGGGCCCGCTAGCCGGGCCAATTATCTTCGTTGTGCTCAAAAACTACCCGCCGCGCCTGGCACTGATGGCAGCGCCGCCGTGGCGCTTGCTGGTCTAGTCGCCGACAAGCTGACCACGCCGCACTCCGCGAACTTCCACTTATGTTGCACTGCGTTAGATTTGTTGCGTTGCAATATCGGCGCATCGCGTCGAGTTTTCACAACGGGCGGCTTTTCAACGACTACACGAGGTTTTGCGTGTCGGCATCATTTCGGCCTGACATCGAAGGGCTGCGCGCGCTGGCGGTGGCGGGCGTCGTCGCCTTCCATTTTGGTCTCTCCGGCCTGCCCGGCGGCTTTGCCGGCGTCGACATCTTCTTCGTCATCTCGGGCTATCTGATCACCCGGCACCTGGTTACGGAATAACCGAAACCGGGCGGCTGAACCTCCGGCGCTTCTACGCCCGGCGCGCCCGGCGCCTGTTGCCGGCGGTGCTGTTCGTCATCCTCGCCACGCTATTCGCGGGTTATTTCATCCTGTCGCCGGAGGAGCAGGCGCTCTATTCGAAAGGCGCCATGTTCGCCTCCGCCTACATGATCAACCTCTGGCTGATCCGCTGGTCGTTCGACTATTTCGCCGCCGACGCCACCAACAACCCGTTCATCCACTTCTGGTCGCTCTCGGTCGAGGAACAGTTCTATCTCGTATGGCCGGCGCTGCTTCTGCTGGCGGCATGGCTGCGCCCGGGCAAGCGCACGGCGATCCTGGTGATCGGCCTCGCCGGCGCGGTGTCGTTCGTCGTCTGCGCCTGGCTCACCACCGTGGCGCAGCCCTGGGCCTTCTACTTCTCGCCGCTCAGGGCCTGGGAATTCGCCGCCGGCGGCCTCGCGACGATGGCGCCGGCAAAGATCTGGCGCGACCGGCCGCTGCTGGCCACACTCCAGGCATGCCTCGGCTTGGCGCTGATCGCCTGGGCCTATCTGATGTTGGACGAAGACTCGCCCTTTCCCGGGGTGAATGCGCTGTGGCCGGTTGCCGGTACCGTGCTGCTGCTGCTCAGCGGCAGCGGCGGCCGCAACCTGCCAAGCGCCGTGCTGGCGCTGGCGCCCCTACAGTGGCTCGGCAGGCTTTCCTATTCGCTTTATCTCTGGCACTGGCCGGTCATCGTCTATGCCGCGATGATGGTCCCCAACCTGTCCATCCTCGACCGCTTTGCCTGCGCGGCGTTGACGCTGGTTTTGTCGATGTTCACCTATCATTTGATCGAGAACCCGATCCGCCGCAACGGCTGGCTGATGGCCGGGGCAGTTCGGGCGCTGGTGCCCGCCGTCGCGCTGACCGGCGCCGGCGTGGTCGCGGCCTACGGCAATGCGCGCTTTGCCGAGCACAATCTCAGCCCTGAACAGCACGTCATCGCCGACAGCGCCGCCCAGCCCTCCACGGTGCGCGCGAGCGATGGCGGCTGCGTGCTCGATTTCGAGACCGTCAAGCCGAAACCCTGCATGTTCGGCCGCAAGGATGCCCAGCGTTCGGTCGTGCTGTTCGGCGACTCGCTGCCGACCATTGGTCGACGCCGCTGATCAACGCGGCCGAGAAGAACAACTTTCGCGTCGTCACTTTTCTCAATCGTCCTGCCGGGCTTCGCGGATAACGACCTGGAACTGGCGGCTGAAGCGCGACTATACCGAGTGCGACCAGTGGCGCGAGCAGTCGGTCAAAGACATCATCGCGCTCAATCCGCAACTGGTGGTGATCTCGAAATTCTCGATCGGCAATGTGATGAAGGAATCGCCCGAGGAATTGAAGCACGCCGATTGGCAAGAGCAGTGGCGGACGGGCCTCACGTGGACGCTTCGGGCGTTCAGCCAGGCCGGCATCAAGGTCGCGGTCATCAGGGACGTGCCCTACAATGCAAGCTACGCCGACAAATGCGTGGCGCGGGCGCTGTGGCGGGGCCAGACGCCCGCGGCATGCGACACGCCGAGGATCATGGCGGCAAATGACGACATCGCCATGATCGAGCGCGATATCGTGCGCTCGACGCCGAACGCCAGCTACATCGACATGACCGATCGCTTTTGCGACCAGACCACCTGCCATGTCTTCATCGACGGCAAGCTGGCCTTCCGCGATCGCCATCATTTGGCGACGCCCTTTGCGCAAACGCTGGAGCCGCCCGTCGAGCGCGCGCTGTTCTCGACGGGGGCGGCGCAGAAGTAAGGGCGCAAGACGCGCCTTTCACCCGCTGTCAGTGCAAGCCAAATTCGCGCAGCAGTTCTTCGCGATAGCGCACGAACCGGCTTTCGCTGCGATCGCGGGGGCGCGGCAGTTCAACCTCGACCAGCCGTGCTGTGCCGCCCTTCTCCCTGGGCAGGATCAGCACCCTGTCCGCAAGATAGATTGCTTCTTCCAAATCATGGGTGACCATGACCATGGTGACGTTCTCCTCGCTCCAGATGCGCGCCAGTTCCTCCTGCATGCCGATCTTGGTCATGGCGTCGAGCGCGCCCAGCGGCTCGTCGAGCAGCAGGATTTCAGGCTGCACGGTCAAGGCCCGGGCGATGCCGACGCGCTGCGCCATGCCGCCCGAAAGCTGACTGGGATAGGCATCGCTGAATTCCGCCAGGCCGACGAGCGCGGTATAGAAGCGGGCCTTGTCCTCGGCCTCCGCCTTGGGCACGCCCCGCACTTCGAGGCCAAAGGCGACATTGCCGAGTACTGTCAGCCAGGGCAGCAGGCGCGGTTCCTGGAAAATCATCGCGCGTTCGGCGCCGACGCCATGGACCGGCCTGCCGTCGATCGCGACACCGCCGCTGTCGGCGGTCTCCAGCCCGGCAAGAATGCGCAGCAGCGTGGTCTTGCCCGATCCGCTGGCGCCGACGATGACGAGACATTCGCCGGAGCGGATATCGAGGTTGAGAGCCCTCAGCACGGCAAGCGCGCGCCCGCCGAGGCTGAAGGATTTGGAGAGGTCGCGTATCGTGACCTCGCCGCCGCTTCTGGTGGCCATGGCCCATCTCCCGGTCAGTTGGTTTTCGTTTCGCCGCGCCGGTAAAGGATGTCAGCGGCTTTCAGCCTGCCCTTGGGCAGGCGGCCGTCGCGCTCGAGCACGCTGACCCAGAAATCGATGTCGCGGTCGTCAGCCTTGGCCCCTTCGCGCAGGCCAAAGCCTGTCCAGTAGCGCGCCAGCTCGCCATTTTCGCTGCGTTTATCGAGGATCTCCGCGAGCACCTTGCGCGCCTCGTCCGGGTTCTGGCGCGACCAGTCGGCGGCGCGGGCCGACTGTTCGATGAAATTGCGGGCGCCATCCGGATGCGCCGTGATGAAGTCGCGCCGCAGGACAATGAAGCCGCCGGCCAGTTCGCCCAGCACGTCGGTGTCGTTGAACACGCCGCGCACGCCGCCCTTGTCCACCAGCGCGCCGGCGAACGTCGCCTGCCAATAGCCCAGTGCCGCGATATCGACCTGGCGCGACCGCAAGGTCTGTTCAAGCTGCGGCCCGGGCACCACGACGAGGTTGGCGGCATCCGGCGGCAGGCCGACGCCGTGCAGCGCCTCGCGCACGGTGTAGTCGAGATGGGCGCCGAGCGTGTTGACCGCAATGGTCTTGCCGGCGATGTCGGCAATCGATTTGATTGGACTGTCTTCCAGCACGTAGAAGACGCTCCGCACTTGCCCGTTGATGCCGTTGCTTGGATAGGCGGCGACGAAGTCGTTGCCGCCGGAGATGGAATTGATCACCGCAGCGGTTGCGGCCGAGCCGAGATCGACGCTGCCGGAGGCGAGCGCAAACAGCGATTCCGGACCGCCGCTGGAGTAGCCGACATTCTCGAGCTTGACGCCGACGTCCCTGAAATAGCCGAGCTCGTCCGCCAGCTCATGCGGCGAGATGCTGCCACGGCTGGCGAGGTAGCGCAATGTGGCCGGCGCGGCTTGCGCAACAGCGAAGCGAGGCAGGCCGGTGGCGATGATGCCGGCGGCAAAGGGAGCGCCCGCAAGCAGAGAACGGCGAGTGATTGGCATGGTCCGGTCTTTCCTGTTGGAGAGGATAGGGAGAGGATGGTGAAGGCTGCTCAGTCGAGGGGATTGCTCCAGCGGCACAGCCGCCGCTGCAGGCTGACCAGTGCCTGGTTGGCGATCAGGCCGAGGCCGGCGAGGATGACGATCGCCGCAAACATCAGCGGGATCTGGAAGTTGTACTGCGCGTTCATCACCTGGAAGCCGATGCCCTTGTTGGCGCCGATCATTTCGGAGGCGATCAGCAACAAGAGCGCCGTGGTCGCACTCAGCCTCAACCCGACGAAGATCGACGGGACGGCCCCCGGAAGCACGACACGGCGAAACGCGGTGAGCCGCGTGGCGCCATAGACCCGGGCCATTTCGAGCAGTTTCGGATCGACTTGCTTGACGCCGCTGATGGTGTTGAGCAGCAGCGGAAACAGCGTCGCCCAGAAGATGACGAAGACCTTTGAGGCCTCCCCCAGCCCGAGCAGCAGGATGAACACCGGGTAGAGCGCCAGCGCCGAGGTCTGCCGGAAAACCTGCAGGATCGGATCAAGCGCGGTTTCGACGGCACGCACCTGGCCCATGAACAGACCGAGCGGGATGGCAACCGCCACCGCCGCCGCGAAGGCGAGGCCGGCGCGCTGCAGGCTGATGGTGATGTCGCCAAGCAAGGTGCCGCCGGTCAGACCGTTCCACAATGCGATGACGATCGTGTCGAGCGGCGGCAATACCGCCGCGTTGACCCATCCCGCGCTGCTCGTTGCCTGCCAGATCGCGAGGAAGGCGATCAGGATGCCGTAACGGGACAGGAAGCGGACGACCGCCCGGTTGGCCAGGCGCGGAAAATCGGCGCCAAGGCTGGTTCTGCCGTCATTTGCGGGGATCGTGATCGGCCGCTCGATGTGTTGCAAACTCATCGTCTTGCCCTTCGCTTCAAGAGAATCTATTCGGCGGCCAGAACCTTCGAGCGGGCGGCGGTCCACGGATTTTCCGGCCGCCTGAGGCCGAGATTCTCGCGCAGCGTCGTGCCTTCGTAGGCGGTGCGGAACAGGCCGCGGCGCTGCAGCTCGGGGATCACCAGGTCGACGAAATCGTCGAGCGCGCCAGGCAGCCACGGCGGCAGGATGTTGAAGCCGTCTGCGGCCTCGTTGCCGAACCATTCCTCCAGCTGATCGGCGACCTGCACAGCGCTGCCGACGACGGTGTAGTGGCCGCGGGCCGTTGCCACCCACTGGTAGAGCTGGCGGATGGTGAAGTTGTGCTCGTCGGCGATCTGGCGGATCAGCGCCTGGCGGCTCTTCATGCCTTCGGTTTCCTTGCTCGGCGGCAATGGTCCGTCGAGCGGGTAACCGGTTATGTCGAGCGTCTGGCCCGCCAGCCCGTTGAGCAGGGCCACGCCATCCTCGGGCAGGATCAGCTCGTTCAGCTGCTGGTACTTGGCGCGGGCTTCCTCTTCGGTGCGGCCGACGAAGGGTGCTACGCCCGGCATGATCAGCACCTGTCCGGGATCGCGGCCGACGGCCGCCACGCGCGCCTTGATGTCGCGATAAAATTCTTGCGCCGAGGCCAGATTCTGATGGGCGGTGAAGATGACTTCAGCCGACTGGGCGGCGAGCTTGCGTCCGTCCTCCGACTGCCCGGCCTGCACCACCACCGGATGCCCCTGCACCGGGCGCGGCACATTGAGCGGGCCTTTGACGCTGAAATGCCGGCCCTTGTGGTCGATGTCGTGAAGCTTATCCTTGTCATAGAAGCGCCCCGACTTCTTGTCGCGGATGAAGGCATCGTCTTCCCAGCTGTCCCACAGCGCCTTGACCGTCTCGACATGCTCATGTGCCCGGGCATAGCGCTCGGCGTGGGCAGGCTGCGTCTCGCGATTGAAATTGCGTGCGGTCTCGTCGCCCGCCGAGGTCACGACATTCCAGCCGGCCCGGCCATTCGACAGAAGGTCGAGCGAGGCGAACTTGCGGGCGAGCGTATACGGCTCCTCATAGGTGGTGGAGGCGGTGGCGATGAAGCCCAGATGCGTGGTGAGCGGCGCCAATGCGGCGAACAGCGTCACCGGCTCGAACCCGGCGATCTTGGCATTGCCGCCTTCGCGGGCGCCGAGGCCGACGGTCAGGTTGTCGGCAAGGAAATAGGCATCGAACAGGCCGCGCTCAGCAGTCAGCGCGAGCTGCCTGTGGAACTCGAAATTCGTCGCGCCGTCGGCCGGCGCGTCAGGATGGCGCCAGGCTGCGATATGCTGTCCGCCACCGGGCAGGAAAGCACCAAGCTTGATCTGCCTGGACTTGCTGGGTCTGGTCATTGCGGGTTCCTTCTGAGCTATGCGGAAAGGGAATCGAGGGTCACTGGCCGGTGTTCAGGCGGCAAGGCCGACGCTGCGTGGCACCGCCCGGCATGCTTCGGCGACCGCTTGCCTGGCACGAGCATGGATGGCTTCGGACACCAGCAGGCCGTTGGCGAAGTCCTTGTCGGAGGCGTAGATCGCGGTCGGCAGGGTCAGCGCCTCGAAGAAGCCGAACAGCGGCCGCAGCTGATGTTCGACCACAAGAGAATGACGATCGCCGCCGCCGGTTGCAGCGAGGATGACCGGCTTTCCCCTCAGGGATGACGGGTCGAGCAGGTCGAAGAAATGCTTGAAAAGCCCGGTGTAGCTGCCTTTGAAAGTCGGCGAGCCAATCACCAGGACATCGGCGCCCAGCAATCGCTCGACGATGTTCCTGGCCGACGGATCCAGATCGCCGATGCGCCGTGCCAGCGGGAAGGACTGACCGAGATCCTCGATGTCGAAAACGGTCGAGGCCGCACCGGTGCTGCTCGCCAGCTCCGCGACGATGTGGCTGATGAACGCCTTGGTCTTCGACGGACGGGTCAGGTTGCCTGACAGCCCCACCACCAGCTTTTTCGACATTTTGGGCTCCTCGCAAAGCGCTTGTGTGGATTAACTTTAGTAAGTTTATAGAGATTAGTGAGAAAGAAGATTTCAAAACGAGCCCCCCAGCCGGATTGAGTTTGCGGCACATCGCCATCGATTGGTTCTTTCGACGCGAAATGCGAACGGCGAGTTTGGCAAGGCGCCTTGACCGCATTCCGGCCATGCGTTGATGATCTCAGCGCACCAAAGCCATCGGCCCGGGGGGATTCGCATGAAAACAGCCGTTCTGACGTATCTGCTCCTGGCCTGTTTGCTGGCATCGCCGGCACAGGCGGGATGGAAGCCGGTCGAAAAGGTGGAGACCTACGCCGTTTCAGGGCAGACCGGACCCCAGCTCCATGCCTCGATGGGCGAGCGCGGGCCGATGATCGGCAAGGCCAAGGTCCGCGCCATGGCCTACACCAATTTCAATCTGACCTGGGTCAGGGACTATCAGCGACAAGGCAATGCCTGCGTGCTGATGTCGGCGCGGCCGAAGCTCATCATAACCTACACCTTGCCCAAAACGTCCGGGCCGGTGCCGGCCGCCGTGCAGAAGAGTTGGGACGTTTTCGCCGCTGGCCTCGCCGCCCACGAAAAGGTACATGGCGACATCATCGTCGACATGGTCCGCAAGATCGAGACGGCCACCATCGGCCTGTCCGTCCCCGACGATCCCGGCTGCAGCAAGATCAGGACCGAAATGACCAGGCGGCTTGCCGAACTTTCCCAGGCGCAGCGGCAGGCAAGCCGCGATTTCGACCGGGTAGAATTCGCCCCGCGCGGCAATCTGCAGCAGCTCATCGTCGCTTTGCTGATGGGGCGGTAGCGGGGTGGAAACCACGGCAAAGCTGGCGAAGGCGTTGATGACGGCCCATAAACCCCAATTAGCGGGGCCTAGGCCCCAAAACCACAAACAGCCAAAAAAGCAAGACACGGTGCCGTA